>NZ_JAKPBV010000002.1:0-351475 GCF_022662515.1 Lysobacter sp. M15
CCCCCCGCTTTCGGAGTTCCGCCCGCTGCTGCCCCCCCGCGGGGGGGGGGGGCCCGCCGACGACGGCAACGGCGCCGGCGACATCGCCGCGGCGGTGAAGCTCAACGGCAACCTGGGCGCGGCCAAGTACGGCGTGTTCTACGCGGACGAACGCGGCGATGTCGGGCGCAGCTTCGGGGCGCTGCGCCTGGTGCGGGACTTCAGCGAGCAGAACCTGGGCATGATGCTGACGCAGGTCGAGCGGCCTTATCTGGACCGGGAAGCGACCGTACTCGGCATCGACCACGACTGGAGGCCGACGCCGCGCTGGAACATCCGCAGCCGGCTGTTCGGCAGCCGCATCGACCAGGACGGGCAAGCGGAAAGCGATCTCGGCGCGACCGTGTGGGCGGACTACGAGATGGATCGCGGCTGGCGCCAGCAATGGATCGCCATGCACTTCGGCAATGCGCTGCAGATCAACGATGCCGGCTACCTGTCGCGCAACAGCCTGAACTACCTGCACTGGCAGGCGTCGCGCCGCTTCACCGATCTGCCGGAAGACTCGCGCTACGCCTCCAAGGACTGGCGCTGGCGCATCAGTGGGACCGACAACAACCACGGCGATCGCCTGCAGCGGCAGTTCCGCATGAGCCGCGACGGCCAGCTGCGCAACGGCAGTTCCGAGTATGCGCAGATTAACGTCAACAGCAGCGGCGTGGACGACCAGATCACGCGCGGCAACGGCAACCTGCGCCGGCCGTCCAATTTCAACGCCTATTACGAATACGGCCGGCCCCGCAAGGGCAGCTGGGCGTGGGAGACGGAGGTCGAAGCCTTCAGCGGCGGCCTGGCGGGCAACGACAAGATCGGCTACCGCGTCGAGTTCTCGCCGACCTACTTCATCAACGATGCCTTCAGCATCATCGCCGGCCTGTCCTATGAGCGCACCCCGGATTGGCTGGTGTGGCAATGCGACGATCCGGATGCGGCCTGCGGGAACCGGATCGGTCGCTTCGACGAACAGGCGCTGGAACTGGATGCAGGCGTCAACTGGAACATCGGCAGCAAGCAGGAGCTGCGGGTGAAGCTGCAGGCGCTCGGCCTGGACGCCGCCCTGCAGCAGGTCGTGCGGGTGCAGCCCGATGGCAGTGCGCTGGCCGTCGACGAGGCCGTCGACGATTTCAACGTGCGGACGCTTGGCTTCCAGATCCGGTATCGCTACGAGCTGGCACCGCTGAGCTACCTGTACGTGGTGTACGGCCGCGGCGGCTACCGGCAGGATCCGTATTCGGACGATGTCGGCAATCTGCTCGGCGACAGCTTCGATATCCGCGACGACGAGCAGTTGCTGGTCAAACTGAGCTACCGGTTCGAACTGTAGCGCACGCTCTTCGAACGGCAGGGGGCTCCGCATCCGCGCCGCCGGGTGCCTGCCGTAAGTTGGGTGACCAACGACAGGCGAGCCGCCGCGGGCAAGGGTACAGGCTGTGCGCGACCTTCGACCGGAATGCAGGCATGCGCACGGCTCTTGGCGTTTTCCTGGCCGCGCTGTCCGCGCCTGCCCTGGCCATCGAGATCGACGGACGCATCGACGAGCCGGAATGGCAGCGGGCGCAACGGGTCACCGACTTCCGCCTGACCGAGCCGCTCAGCCGCGAGCCCCTGCCGTTGCCGACCGAGGTGCTGATTCTCGCCACCGAGGAAGGCCTTGCCATTGGCTTCCGCAACAGCCAGCCCGCCAGCGTGCAGCGCAACCGCCAGCGCGGGCAGCGCGACCAGGCCGGCGCGGTCGACCGGGTCAATCTGTACGTGGATTTCGACGGCGACGGGCGCACGGGATACAACTTCACCGTATCGCTGGCCAACAGCATCAACGACACCACCATCACCAACGAAAACCAGTTCAACGACGATTGGGACGGCAGCTGGCGACACGCCACCTCGGAAGACGACGGCGCGTGGTACGTGGAGATGCTCGTGCCATGGCACATCGCGCCGATGCGGGAAGCCCAGGGTGGAAACCGCACCATGCGCGTTGGACTGGACCGGGTGATCGCGCAGACCGGTCAGCGCGGCTCGTGGCCTGCGGTGGGGTTTACCGAACCCCGCTTCCTGACCCAGCTGCAGCCGGTCACTGTACCGGCCTTCAGCCAATCGCTGCTTGCGATCACGCCGTACGTGTCGGGAATCTACGCCGGGGGTGAGCTCGACGAGCGGGGCAGCGATTTCGACGCAGGCGCAGACGTCTTCTGGAAACCGCATGGACGCTTCCAGCTCAGCGCCACCCTCAATCCCGACTTCGGCCAGGTCGAGAGCGACGAGCTGGTGGTCAATTTCAGCGCCACCGAAACCTTCTTCAGCGACAAGCGCCCGTTCTTTACCGAGAACCAGGGGTTCTTCGACGTGCCCTTCGGTTCGCTCAACCAGCGCAGCCGGCTGCTCTACACGCGCCGCGTATCGGGCGACGTGACCGCGGCGCTGAAGCTAAACGGCAGCGTCGCGGGATTCAACTACGGAGCATTCGCCGCCGACGAGGAAGACGGACGCGAGTTCTACGCGCTGCGCGGGACACGCGATTTCGAGGGCGGCGACGCCGGCAGCCACGGCTTCGGGGCAATGGCGACCCGGGTCGAATATCCATCGGGGGTCCGCACGGCGGATGTATACGAGGCGGACCATCGCTGGTCCAATGAACGCTGGAACGTGCGCAGCACCGTGGTCGGGTCCGACGTGGAGCAATCCGGCGTCAACCGGCGGGATTCCGGCGCGCAGGTGCTCATCGACTACGACATGCAGAACACCTGGCGCCAGCAGCTGTACGCGCTGCATGTCGGCAAGGACTTCGCGCTCAATGATTTCGGGTATCTGGAGCGCAACAATTTCAACTACCTGCGTTACGACCTGGGACACCGCGTCACCGACCTGCCTGAGTCCTCGGCCTACACCGGGTTCGACTGGCATTACGCCGCTTCGCACCGCAGCAACGACCAGGGCGAGCGCATCGCCTGGGCTGCGTCCGTCAACCGTCAGGGCAACCGCCGCGACGGCGGCAACGATTTCTTCGATATCGCGATGTGGTCGGCGGGACAGGACGATCTGATCACCCGCGGCAACGGGATCGTCGAGGTGCCGGCCAAACTGTATGCCTACTACGAGCGGTTCCGCCCGCGCAAGGGTGCCTGGCAGCTCTACGGCTATGGGCGCTATGCGGGCGAAGGTCTGGAAGGTCCGGAGCAGGGAGCCTTGACCCTCAACATCGAACCGACCTACTTCGTCAATGACGAACTGAGTTTCACCGCCACCCTCGAACTGTCGTACAGCCCGGACTGGTTGCTGTGGCGGGAGGACAACCAGTTGGCGACCTATCGTTCGAACCTGGCCTATCTGGCCGCGGGTGCGACCTGGCTGATCGATCCCAGGCAGGAGCTGCGCGTGCGCCTGGAAGCGATCGGGCTGGATGCGGAGGCACTGCAGTCGTGGCGGGTTATCGATCGCAAAGCGGTCGCCAGCGACGAAGTGGTTCCGGATTTCTCGGTGCGCAACCTGGGTTTCCAGGTGCGCTATCGCTATGAGCTTGCGCCGCTGTCCTATCTTTACGTTGCCTACGTACGCGGCGGCTCGCTGTATCAGGAGGGGCGGGACAATCCGTTCGGGGTCGATGACGAGTTCCGCCAGGCGTTCGACCTGCGCGACAGCGAACAGCTGCTGGTGAAGCTCAGTTATCGGTTCGAGATCTAGCAGCCGCTGCCGTACGCGTTGCGACGGCGGGCAGGATCATTCATCGTCGAGGCTGGTAAAGGCGCGAATCGCCGTCACTTCGAACAGCGCACCAAGGCGGGGGAAGCGCGCATCGTCGCTGGACACGGACATTTCATCGCGCGGGTACCACGACGCCTGGATCGGTGCGGCTGCCGGCGGGGGGCCAAGTTCGACGGCGAAATACATTTCCTCACCTGGACCCACATCCAGAGCCCCGAGCGTGTCGTCGTCCGCATCCAATGACGGACTCCAGGCATCCTGGACAAAGCCCTGCAGCGTGGCGTCGAACCCATAGAAGTAGAACGGCTTGCCATTCGCACGGCGCAGGTCGGCAAAGGACATGCCCACATGCACGTTTTGCTTTCCGCGCCAGCGCGAACCGCGATCACGTACGGTAATGCTCGCAACACCGGTGAGCGCATCCTCGTCGTGGAACGCGACATAGGCACGCCGCGAAGGATCGCCTGGGAACAGGACCAGGCCGCGCGGGGCATCGTCCGTATCGGATAGCGGCGCGACCTGGACGTTCTCCGTTCCGAATCGCGCCTGGAATTCGGCGACCGTCGATTGTTCGGAATAGTCGCCCGGAAGGTGGAAGCCATCGCCCGGCGCGGGCTCGGCGCCATGGGCCGTCGCGCAGGCACTCAGCGCCACGAGCAGGAGTGCGACGCACCGTGTCGCATGTGGCGGCGGCGCTCGCCCATTTGCGTCCTGGCTGATGCGCGGCGTGGAGCTGTTCACTGCTGCACTTCGCGCAGGTCCGCCGAGCGGATCCGCCAGCTGCGTTGCTCCGCCGTGGCGCCATCGACGACGGTGCGCTGGAGGACGTAGCTGCCCGCATACCGGCGCACGCTGCCATCGGCCTGGGTGGCTCTGACGGAAACGGGCACCTCGACATAGCGCTGGCCGGCCCCCGCGTCCTCGCGGCCAGGTGCACCGACTTCCACGGAAACGCCCTGGGTCTGGGCGAAGCCTGCTGCGAACTGTTGCGGCGATTGCCCGCTGGCACTGCCGTTGCCGGACCACTGCCCATGAGCGCGGCCGTAATCGCGTGCGTTGATCGCCGCGTAGTAGTCGCGTATCACCGACACGGCATCGGCAGCGGTTGGTTCGGCCGCACCGGTATCTGCAGTTGGCGGTGCGGTCAGCGGCCCGTCGCCGTCGGGATCGATGCCCACGCCGGTCTCCGGATTGGCGATCGGCGGCAACTCCTGGATCACCAGATCGCCTGCGGGTGGCGTCGCCGGCGGTGCGCCGCCCAGCGATGGCGTCTGGCCCTGTCCACCGGGCGCGATGTCCGCGGTCCCGGTGACTCCCGCCCCGGACACCGGGGCGGGTAACGCATCGCTCTGGGCCTTGGACGCGCCGCTCTGCGCGTCCTTGTCGCGGCCGCCGCAGGCGCACAGCGTCAGAGTGAGGAGCAGAAACGTCGTGCGGGCGATGGTCGCGATCATCGGCAGGTGCTCATTGACAGGTGTTCATTGGTCGAGGTGGACGACGACTTGGCCGCTCTCGATCGTAGTGGATCCGATGCGACGCGAGGCGAGTTGCTGCATCAGACCGGAGTCGAACTGGTAAACGGGCTCGTCGCGCGCGTAGTCGCTGAGCCAGCGGTTGATCAGCTCGCGCCCGGTGGCGTTCATGCCCCCGCCCAGCTGCGGCACGTCGACCGATTCGAGCGTCGGAGCATCCAGATGCAGGCCGCGCGTCTGCGGGTTCCAGCGCAGGCCGCTCGCTACCGCGAAATGACCGGCCGGCGAGCGGCTGTCCTGGCCGAGGGTACCGAAGCCCACATCGAAATCCAGGCGCAGGCGGCTGCTGCCCTGCGGAATGCTCAGGCGCGGATTGAGCACGCTCAGGGTGACCAGGCCGCCGAGCTTGTCGTAATCGCGCGGAAAACGGCGATCGAGATAGCCCTGCAGCTGGGGCGCGGTGAAGGTGACGCTGTTGCCAAGCAGCGCGCCCATGGCCCCCAAAGTGGAGCAGGCGGACAGGACTGCGCCCACACCCGCCATCAGGACGAACAGGAATACCTTGCGCATGTGCATTCTCCGTCGCGGACAGGCTGGCACGGTGGCGCGCACGCGGTGAACGCGCGGTAAGGATCCCGGCTACAGCGCCACGCGGCGCGGCTGCAGATAACCGAGCAGCAGGCCCAGCACCAGGACCGCGGCAGTTCCGAACAGCATCTGCTTGTGCACCAGGGCCGCCGGCCATGGCTGCACGGCGTAGTAGATCAGGTAACCCGGGAGTGTTGCCGCGGCGGCGAAGCCCGCGCCGAACCGCAGGCCGCGGGTCATCGAGCGCTCCCCGGCGGGAGAAATCTGGCGGTACAGCCAGGTCAGGCCAAAGCCGATCAGCAGATGCGCTGCCACCATGTACGGCAGGAACGCTTGCGCATCCTCGGGCCCGCGCACGAAACCGCTGGCCACGAGCGCCTGGTAGTCGGCCTTCAGCAGCACGCCGTGGATCAGAAAGTCGAGCATCAATGCGGCGACTGACACCACCAGGCCGCAGATCCAGAACCGCTTGTCCATCGTCGTGCCTCGTGCGCTGCCGGGATGGCGCGCATGCTAGCGCGTCGGGGCGCCGCCGGCGCCGGCGCGCAGCAGGGGCAGGGCGTCGTAGGCGCCCTGCGGCCCATAGATGCCGTAATGCAGGTGCGGTGGCGTGCCCTTGGCATTGCCGCTGTCGCCGACGAAGCCGAGCACCTCGCCCGCCTGCACGATGCGCCTGTCTGCGAGATGCGGCGCCCA
The DNA here is from genome assembly GCF_022662515.1 of Lysobacter sp. M15. Classification (NCBI taxonomy): domain Bacteria; kingdom Pseudomonadati; phylum Pseudomonadota; class Gammaproteobacteria; order Lysobacterales; family Lysobacteraceae; genus Lysobacter; species Lysobacter sp. M15. The sequence continues at coordinate 6,498 of NZ_JAKPBV010000002.1, forward strand.
ATCCTCGAGATGCGCGTAGTAGTGGCGCTCCCCCGCCGGCCCCAGCACCCAGACCTGGCGCCCGCCCAGCCCGCCTTCGCGCACCGAGACCACGACGCCGTGGGTGGCGCTGCGCACCGGAGTACCGCGGGGCGCGAAAATGTCCACGCCCTGATGCGTACGGTCGCGGCCGCGCGGCGCGCCAAACGTATCGGCGATACGCGCGGCCTCGATACCCTGCACTGGCACTGGCAGAGAGGTGGGCCGGGGCATTCGGGACAGCTCCCAGGTCGTACGCGGAACCTCCATCCAGCGCGAATACCACAACATACGTGCGCCCAGCAGCAGCGCCGCAATCGCCAGCAGCCACAGCAGCACCCGCGCGGCCCCACGCATGATCAGCAGCGCTGCGGAATCAGTCGGCCCGCCGCACTTCCTGTTCCAGCCGCTGCTTCAGCGCCTCGTCCAGCTTCAGTTGGCGCGCCAGCTCGTCCAGGTAGGCACGCTCCATGAAGCTCTGTTCGTCCGCGGCAAGCAGGCTGGCCAGGTACATCTCCGACGCCATTTCCGGCGTGCTCGCGGCTCGCGCGACCTCGGCCGGGTCCAGCGGGCGTTCCAGCTCGGTATGCAACCAGGCCTGCAGCGATGTGTCCGCGTCGATCCGGCGGAATTCGCCTTCGATCACCTCGCGCTCGCGCGTGTCGATATGGCCGTCGGCCTTGGCGGCGGCGACCAGCGCCTTGAGGATGGCCTGCGCATGCAGCTCGGCCGCTGCCGGCGGCAGCCGGTCCACGGTCTGGGGCTCGCTCCCTTCACCTGTGCCTGACTGCTGCTGCTTCCAGTCGCCGTAAGCCCGGTAGGCGAGAACGCCGACCGCGGCCACACCGCCGTACAGGGCGAGCTTCTTGCCATACTTGCGCGCCTTCTTGTTGCCCAGCAGCAGGCCCAGCGCGCCACCAGCGAGGGCACCCTTGCCGAAATCGGCATTGAACAAACCGCGATCTTCCTTCGTGCTGCTGGGCTGCGATGTGCGCGTGGCCAATGGCCCGCCGCCGACGTTGCCGAGCAGGTCACCCAGGCCGCCCTGGCCGATGCCCTGCTGCGCGGTCCTGAGCAGATGATCGAGGAAACCCTGGGTCTTCATGCGCGCTCCGCCATCGTTCGAAACCCGATGATGTGGGCGCTTCGCCGACGCTTCAAGACGGCGAAGCGGCGCGCAGCGCATCGATGCATGCCTCGTCGAGCGACATGACGATGCTGGTGTAATGACGGATCGGCGCCAGGATCGCCTGACGCGGCCCGTTGCGCCATTCGTCGCTGCCATAGAACGCGTCCTGGCTCGCATCGCGCTCGGCCACGTCGCGATAGGCGCGGATCAGGAAGTAGCTGTCGGCATCGTGGCCCGAGGGTCCATACGCCACGACATCCACGTTCCAGCGGCGCAGCATCGGCACCGCCTGATCGGACATGAGCGCATGGAACGCCTCGCGGGTTCCGGGCTGCAGCTCGTAACTGCGGATTTCGACTGCTCGCTTGATGCTGCTGGCAGGCATGGCCGGATCCTACGTTGAACTGCGCGACTGCAAGGCCAGGCGCAGGCCGAGGCCGATGAATACCGTTCCCAGCATGCGTTGTCGCCACCGCGCCAGCCGGGTGCTGCGCGCGACGCCATTGCCGATCTTTCCGGCGGCAAGTGCAAGCATGCAGCTATGGGCGAAGCCGATGACGGACAGGAGCGCGCCCAGCACCAGGAACTGCAGCCACGCCAGGCCGCGCTCGGGATGCACGAACTGCGGCAGGAAGGCGAGGAAGAACAGCGCGACCTTGGGATTCAGCACGCCGGTGACGACCGAGTGCAGGTACACGGTGCGAGCGCGCCATGGACCGGCGGCCGGCCGCAAGTTTTGCTGCCCGTCGCGGCCTTCGCGCCATGCCCTGAATCCCAGCCAGACCAGATAGGCCGCACCGGCGTACTTCACCACTTCGTAGGCGACGGCGGAGGTGGCGAGGAGGGCGGACAGGCCAAGGCTGGCCGCCAGCGCATGCAGCAATGTCGCGGTTTCCAACCCCAGGGCGGCGACGAAGCCGCGGCGTATGCCGCCTGCGACGCTCTGCCCCAAGATCCATGCGGTGCCCGGCCCTGGCACCACCACCAGCAGTGCGGCGGCGGCGAGGTAGGTGAGCAGGGTGGTGGTGTCGAAGGGCATCCTGGCAGGCTACATCGTGAGCGACGCGGCGTGCGGCATACCGCCGGAATGCTTCGTCGCACGCCTGCTTGCCGCAAAAGAAGAAGGCCGACCCGTGGGGCCGGCCTTCTTCATGCTGCAACGCAAGGGACGAGCCGATTGCCGCCCGTCGCGTCGACGCGCTTAGGCAGCGGCGTCCTTGAGCTTCTTGAGCGGGCGCACCTTGACCTTGACCGAGGCCGGCTTTGCTGCGAACCACTGCTCTTCCTTGGTGAAGGGGTTGATGCCCTTGCGCTTCGGCTTGGCCGGCACGTTGACGGCGGTGATCTTCAGCAGGCCCGGCAGGGTGAAGCTGCCCGCGCCCTTCTTGCTGACCGACGCGTGCACGGCGCCTTCCAGCGCGCCCATGACCGAACGCACGTCCTTCGCCGCTACGCCGGTCTGCTCGGCGATGTGGGCGACCAGGCCCGACTTGCTCAGGGCTTCCTTGATGGGCTTGGGGGCGGCCGGCTTGGCGGCGACCTTCTTTTTGGCGGCGACTTTCTTCTTTGCCATGTGCGTTTGATTCCCTCGTCGAGAAAATATGGTTACAGGTGGGTTTTTCAGCTTGTTCGTCCGGGTCGATGGAGCCGGCAGGCGCAATGTATTGCAAGAAATCCCGGCCGCCAAGTCCTATCGCACCTGTTTTCGGCTTTTTTTTCGGGTTTTCCGCAAACCGCCCGACGACCGGCGCAGCGCGAGCGGGTGCCCGGCTTCATGTCGTGCAAGCGCGCTGCGACGCAACGCATTGAAACCATGGGCGGGAATCAACGGCCGGGCTTGGCGGTGAGCTGGGTGACGTAGTACGTGGTCTGTCCGTCGGGTCCGGAGGTCATCGACTGGCCCATGTCGACGAAACCCAGATCCTTCCACCATTGCGCCGTCCCGAACGCACGCGATGCGTCATCCCAGCCGCCTGGCGGGTTGTGGTCCGAGGTCGGTGCGATGGTGAGGATCTGGCACACGTCGCGGCCGCAGCGCACATCGATGGTGCGAATGCGCCCGCCCGACTTCTCGCCGATGGCGTCGACGGCCGCCTGCAGTTCCCGCTGCGCGAGCGGCGTCCAGCGCGGATCGGGGTTCTTCAGCTGCTCCTGCAGGCGCTGGTTCAGCACGCCGACCGAGTTGCAGCGCATGATCCTGCCATCCGGATCGATCGCCTGGCTGCAATCGCCCGGGTCGAGCATTTCGCTGAACTTCTCGGCGATCTGGTCCTTGCCGAGCTCGCGCAGGTAACGCGGCATGTCGGCTACGGCAACCGCTGCCGCGGGCGAAAGAGTCGGTCGGGCGGCAGCGTCCGCCACGTCCCGCGCACCTGCATCGTCAGGCACTGGTTCGCCGACCGGTGATTGCTGGCGACTTTCGCCCTGTGCGCTGGCAGCGTCGCTGCCCGAAGGTGGAACCACCGCGCGATCCGGGTTCCGAAGCGTGGACCAGGCCATCACCCCGATTGCGGCGACTACGCCGATGGCGACGACTTTGCGGCCGGTGGTCATCGCATTCCTCCGTCGGCTGGCGTTGCTGCCGAATCGATCCTAGCGCCGATCCGGTTCACGTCCCGTCATCGCGGATCGTCAGAAGGCGACGCAGGCGGCGCTGCGTTCGCGCAGCACCGCCTCCTGGCCGAAGCGGCGTTTGTACTCGGCCGCGATGCCGGCCACATCGTTGCGCGAAGCCGCATCACCCGAATGCAGCAGGGTCAGCACCTGCGAGGCTTCCGTTTCGACCTGGCCGCTCGCGCCGCGCCACTGCCCGGTTGCCGAGGCTACCGTGAGCCCGTCGGGGAAACGCGGTGTCACCACCTGGTCCAGGAACACCTGCCACTGGTCATCCGCGACCTTGCCGCCATCCGGGCGATTGCGGCCGAAGTACAGCACGTCGCGGACCATGGCACGGTCGCCGGCTTGGCAGGACGAGGCGGCAGCGAGCTGTCGCGGCGGCCCATGCAGGCAACCGGCGACTCCGACCAGCATCGCCAGCGGCGCAAGCCGGGCAACCACCGAGTGCTGAAAGTCAGTCTTCCTCATGCCGGGGCTTGTACGTCTCGCTCAGCCTTTGCTGCACTTGCACCGGGACCGGTTCGTAATGGCTGAAATCCAGTGAGTAACGCCCACGTCCGGCCGTCACCGACTTGAGTTCCGCCGCGTAACCCTCCAGTTCCGACAGCGGCACCTGGGCCTTGACCACGATTTCCCCGCCGCGCGCCGAATCGGTTCCGTTGATGCGCGCACGCTTGCTGGCCAGGCCGCCGCTGATGTCGCCCATATGCTGCTCGGGCGCGTTGACTTCGAGATCGACGATGGGCTCAAGCACCTGCGCCCCGGCTTTGGAGATCGCGTCCAGGAAGGCCTTTTTGCCCGCCGCCACGAACGCCACTTCCTTGCTGTCGACCGGATGATGCTTGCCGTCGTACACGATCACGCGCACGTCCTGGATCGGGTAGCCTGCGATGGCGCCGGAGGCGAGCACCTGGCGGACGCCTTTTTCGACCGCAGGAAGGAACTGGCCGGGAATGGTGCCGCCCTTGACCTCGTCCACGAATTCGAATCCAGCCCCGCGCGGCAGCGGTTCGATGCGCAGGAACACCTCGCCGAATTGGCCGGCTCCGCCGGTCTGCTTCTTGTGACGGTGGTGACCTTCGGCGTTCGCACTGACGGTTTCGCGGTATGCGATCCGCGGTGGATGCGTCTGCACGTCGACGCCGTATTTCTCCTTGAGTCGCTGCAGGACCACGCGCAAGTGCAGGTCCGACAGGCCATGGATCACCGTTTCGTTGGTTTCGTTCAGGTGTTCGACCTGGAAGCAGGGATCTTCCTCGGAGAGCTTGTGCAGCGCGGTCGCGAGCTTCTGCTCCTGGCCCTTGCTGGCCGCATGAATGGCCAGGCCGAACATCGGGCGCGGGAATTCGGTAGGCGCCAGGTGGATCTGGTCCTCGTCGTGGCTGTCGTGCAACACCGCGTCGAAGTGCAGCTCGTCCACCTTGGCGACCGCGGCGATGTCGCCGGGAATCGCCTGGGCTATTTCCACGTGTTCCTTGCCCTTGAGCTTGAACAGGTGAGCCACCTTGAACGGCTTCTTGCCGTCGTCGATGAACAGTTGGGTGTCCTTCCTGACCGTGCCCTGGTACACCCGGAAGATGCCGAGTTTGCCGACGAAGGGATCGTTGACGATCTTGAACACGTCGGCGATGACGTGCGCATCCGGATCGGGGGCGGCGTGGATCGGCTCGGCCGCATCGCCCGCGCCTTTCACGAATGCCGGTGGGTTGGCCTCGCCCGGATGCGGGAACAGTTTTTCGGCCACGTCCAGCAGTTCGCCGATGCCCGCGCCGTTACGCGCTGACACGAAACACACCGGTACCAGGTGGCCCTCGCGCAGGCATTGCTCGAAGGCATCGTGCAGCTCCTGGCCGCCGAGGCCGTCCTCGCCGAGGTCGAGGTAGCGGTCCATTACCTTCTCGTTGACCTCGACCACCTGGTCGATGATCTTCTGGTGCCAGTCCGCGACCGGACCCAGGTCGGAATCGCCCGTGCGGTTGCCGAAACAGTCGACCACCGCCTTGCCGCCGTCCGCGGGCAGGTTGAGTGGAAGCACTTCTGGGCCGAACTCCTCGCGCAGTTCCTGCAGGACGCGTGCGCAGTCGGCTCCTTCGTGGTCGAGCTTGTTGATCACGATCGCGCGGCACAGGTTGCGTTCCTTGGCGCGCTCCATCATCCGCCGCGTGCCGTATTCCACGCCGGTGCTGGCATCGACCACGATGGCCACGGTTTCCACCGCAGCCAGCGCGGAGAGCGCCGGGCCGCGGAAATCAGGATAGCCGGGGGTATCGATCAGGTTGACGTGGATGGGCTGTTGACCAGGCGCACCATGGTCGGTGCTGGCAATGGCGGCATCGAGCGAGTGGCCGCGTTCCTTCTCTATGGGATCGAAGTCGGACACGGTGCTGCCGCGTTCGATCGTGCCTGCCGTCTGGATCGCGCCGCCGGCATGCAGCAGGGCTTCGAACAAGGTTGTTTTGCCGGCGCCTGGATGGCCCGCGAGGGCCACATTGCGGATCTGCTCAGTGCTGTAGGACATGCGTCCGTTCTCCCTGGCTGGGGTGGAAGGACGTCATGCTCGTCCGCTGCTTGGGTCAGCGCATCCCTCGAGCAGGATGCTCGGCGGGCGGTCATGGCGGGGATGCCACCTTATCGCCACTGCGTGGCCAGGGTCGCGTTGCGGCGCAGCAAACCACTCCCGGATACCGGCCGCCATGGCCGTAATCCCGCGCTAACGCGCGCGTCGTTAAGCTGGTTTCTCCAGACACCTCCGAGGAACATACATGGGCATTTCGCGCCACGCGACCGCGCACTGGGAAGGCGACCTCAAGAGCGGCAAGGGCCGGCTCGGCACACCGCAAAGCGGCCTGATGAACGACACGCCGTACGGATTCAACACCCGCTTCGGCGACGTCAAGGGCACCAATCCCGAAGAACTCATTGCTGCGGCGCACGCAGGCTGCTTCACCATGGCGCTGGCGGCGCGGCTGACCGAGGCAGGATTCATACCTGCCTCGCTCGACACCCGTGCGGATGTGGACCTGTCGATGGAAGGCGGTCCCACGCTCAGCGCGATCCGGCTGGTCACCAAGGCGTCGGTCCCGGGCATCGACGAGGCGAAGTTCCGCGCCCTGGCCGACGATGCCAAGCAGAACTGTCCGGTGTCCAAGGCGCTGAGTGCGGTGCCCATCACGCTGGAGGCCGAGCTGCTGGCCTAGTCGCCCAGGCTCAGGCTCAGCATCGCCCTGCGCGTGGGCTCGTAGCTCTGCATGCCGCCGCCATCGGCGACCCATGCGTACTTGTCGCCCGCGTTGTAGATCCGCAGCCGGACAGCGGCCGGCAGCGTTCCAAGCCGGAAGCGATAGCGCGTGCCGACATTGAACAGGGTGTACCCCGGCGTCCGGGTGCGGTTGAGGGCATCGGCCGGCCGCGGCCCGGAGTAGGTGGCGTCCACGTCGAACGACCAGGACTGCATTGCGGCTGGCCGATAGGTCAGGCTGGCCAATGCCAGGCGCTCGGAACGGCCGACGGGGCGTTCGCCGACCAGACCTTCGTCCACCGCCGGGCCTTCGAGCCGTGCACGCATCCAGGTGGCGCCGAACAAGGCGTCCAGACCGGGCGTCAGCGGACCGGACATGGAGAGCTCCGCGCCACGATGGCGGACGTCGCTCATGAAACGGTAACGGCCATCCCGGTCGAATCCCGGTTCAGGCTTGCTGATCTCGAACAGCGTGCCGATCAGGGTCATGCCTTGTCCGGCCTGCCACTTCATGCCCAGCTCGGATTGCCGGGCCACCGCCGGGGGGAGCACCTCGAACGCATTCTTGGCGTGTTGCGGCGCAACCCCGGCCTCTTCGATGCCGCGCACCAGAGATGCGAACGCCGTCGCCCGCGCGCCAACCGGCAGCACGGCGGATGCGTTGTACAGCCATGCATGGCCGCCGCGCCCATCGCGGACGCCGCCGGTCGAAGTCGCCGATTCCTCCAGCCCTACCCGGCGCAGACCCAGGTTGAGCGCCGCCCCGTACTGCCATTGGCGCTGCCAGCCCAGGCCCAACTCCCGTTGCTCGATGCCGGACCGCGCTTGCGCGCGCGCGACAGTCGACGGCTCGCGCATCTGCGGAACCGGATCGAACAGCGACACTTCGCCCAGCGTGTAAGTGTCCACCTGCGGACTGGTGTAGTCCGAGTCGCGCAGGCGGGCCAGCAGCGTGACGCGGTCGCGGCGGTCAGGCGTGGTCCAGTCGCGCCCGGCGCTGGCTTCGTAGGCGCGGGAGAAAACCGCCCGATCGCGCGCCACCGACACCAGTGCGTCAGCCGCACCCTCCGTCGTGACGTCGGAGAAGATGTTGAAGTCCGAGCGCGGACGCTGCACGCGCGAGTGGACGCCAGACAAACGGACATCCCAGCGCCCTTCCCGCGGTTGCGAGGCCAGGATCGTGCCGTAGGTAGTGTTGCGGGTATCGAAGCGCGACCAGCGCTGACCAAGGTACTCGAGCCGGTCGGGCCTGGGCATGCGCCCGGCGGCCGGCTCGAAACCGATGTCCGCCTGATAGCGCTGGTCGTAGTAACCGTAAAAGGCGGTCGCCTTCCAGTGCTCTCCCAGGTCAAGGCGCGGAACGAGGCCGACGCTGTGATAGCGCGCGTTGTTGCCGAAGATATAGCGCGCGCTGGGCGAGCCGATCACGCCACCCGCCAGCGAAAACCGGCCGTCGTCCGGGCGATAACCGAAATGCGTGCGGAGATAGGGCCTCGGGTTCGTGTCCAGCAGATGTTGCAAGCCAAGTTCGATCCTGGCCCGGGTGCGATCTCCAGGCAGCAACTGGTACTGGACGATGCCCGAAGGCGCCGGGAAGCCGATGTCCAGCGCATTCGGCCCGACGCGGATCTGCGAGCCGCCCACGAGCGTGTCGGGGGGCGCAGCGGCGCGAACGAAATAGGCATCGCCAAGCAGATAGTTGCCGGCCTGCTGCAGATCGAAGCCGCGCACCAGCGATTCGGAGTACAGGCCGATGCTCTCGATGCCGATCCGGCTGCCGAATGCATCGCTGGCCTGTTCTTTCACGTCGCCTGCGTCAGCGGCCTCGGCGGCGAATGAAGTCAGGGCGAGGGCAAGCGCAAGCGCTCCGGGCGGGTGCTTCGGCGGGATCGGCAGAAAAGTCATCGTTCGCGGACAGGGTGGAATCGCGACCACTCTGCCGCCGCCCCTGCTGTTGACATAGCGCACCGATCGATGCTGAGCTGTGAGTCATATGCACAGCTCGCCCATGCCGCCGATCGAAGGTCTGACCGCGGTGATCGAAGCGCATCGCAGCGGCTCGTTCTCCGCCGCGGCCGAAGCGCTCGGCGTCACCCACGGAGCGATCAGTCGCCGGGTGCATGCGGTGGAGCACTGGTTGGGGACCGCGCTGTTTGAGCGTCACGGACGCGGCGTGCGGCCCACTCCTGCCGGTCAGCGTTTCATCGCCGATGTGGGGCAGGCGTTGTCCGCGATCCGCGATTCGGCGGACCGCTGGCGTCCGCGCCAGGAAATGCCCACGACACGGATCAGCATCGTCCCTTCGTTCGCCCGGCTGTGGTTGATCCCGCGCCTGCCCGCGCTGCAGGGGGTGCCGCCGCAGCTGCGCATCGAACCGGTGATCGAGCACCGGGTAGCGGACCTCGGCGACGGGCGGGTCGACCTTGCCGTGCGTTACGGCCGTGGCCGCTGGTCCGGCGTCGAGGCGCGCTTTCTGTTCAGCGAGCGCCTGTTCCCGGTCGCAGCGCCGGCGCTGGCAACGGCGCTGGGCGGACAGGCGCAAGCCGCGCGCATCGCCGAAGAAGCCCTGCTGCACGATTCGGACACTTCACAGTGGCGCGCCTGGCTTGCGGAGTCGGGCGTGCGTTTCCGCGCCAAGGCCGCCGATCGTCGCTTCGAGGATTACGACCTGGTGCTCGCTGCCGCCCGCGCGGGCCTTGGCGTGGCCTTGTTGCGCTCGCCGCTGGCCGACGACGAGCTTGCGTCCGGCGGCCTGATGCGCGTCTCGCGCACCGTCATCCGCAACGTCTCCGGCCATTACCTGGTGTCGCTACCCGGGGCCCGGCATCCGGCACACGAGCGCGTGGCTGCGGCCCTGCTCGCCCTGACCGTCGGGCTGCGCAGGTGAGCATCCGCACAGCCCTGCTGCTCCATGGTGCGGGCGGCGGGGGGTGGGAATGGAACGTCTGGCGCGAGGTCTTTGCAGCTGGCCACATCGATGCGCATGCGCCGGACCTGCAACCGTCCGTTGCCGGTCTGGCGGCGACCTCGTTTTCAGACTACGCCGCACAGGTACGAGCCGCCCTGTCCGACCTGAGCAGGCCTCGTGCCGTGGTCGGCGCCAGCATGGGCGGGTTGCTCGCGTTGCAGGTGGCTAGTGAAGCCGATGCCCTGGTGCTCGTGAATCCGCTTCCGCCGCGTCCATGGCATGCAAGGCTGCCGCTGCAGGAATGGCCGGCGGTGGTGCGCTGGCACGGCGATGCGCGCCTGGCTTCGACCCGGGCAGCCCTGCCCGACGCGGATCCAGTCACGGCAATGTACGCGTTCCGGAACTGGCGCGACGAAAGTGGGCGGGTGCTGCGCGAAGCCCATGCCGGGATCGATACCGACGCCCCGCTGGTTCCGACCCTGTGCGTGATTTCCGGCCAGGACCGCGATGTGCCGGCGGAAATGACTGAAGCATTCATGGACCAGCTCGCCGCGACCAGGATCGGGCTGCCGGAAGCGAGCCATGTGGGTCCGTTGCTCGGGCGCCAGGCGTCTGCTGTCGCGGCGCAGGTCGTTGCGTGGCTGTCGGCGAGGTAAACGCGAGCGCATGCGGCGGCGCGCTTTGCGCTGCAGCCGGTTCGATTCAGCACGGCTTTACCGTTGCGGCTGGACGATGCACGGGCGCCGCACTCCGCTGGCGCTGGAGCATGCAGATGAACCGGCTTTCCGCCTCGATCCTCGCCCTTGGCCTGGCCGCAGTCGTCGGCAATGCGTCGGCGCAGACCTATTACGACAACGGTCGCGACCCGTATGACACCCGCTACGGAAACGCGTCCCAAGGCCCGACCTATGCCTATGCCCGCGTACTCAGCGTGCGCCCCGTGGTCGACGGCTACCGCTCGTCTTCGGTGAGCTCGTCCCAGCGCTGCTACCAGCGCCAGGACACCTACGCAGGCGGGTATCGCAACGATGGTTACAACGACGGCTATCGCGACGATGGCTACTACGACCGCGACCGCTACTACGACAACGACGGCTACGATCGTGGCTATCGCGGAACCAATACCGGTCGTACGGTGGCTACGGTGCTCGGTGGCGTCGTCGGCGCCGTGATCGGCAGCCAGGTCGGCGGAGGATCGGCACGCTATGCCACCTCGGCCATCGGTTCGATGGTCGGCGGTATCGCGGGCCAGAAGGTGTACGAGAACAGCGTGCGCGATCGCTACCCGCGCGCCGGTACCGTGACCGTCTGCGACCCGGTGCCGGATGACCGCTACTACGACAGCTACGGAACCGGTGGAGTGGGCGCCAACGCCTACGACGTGACCTATGAATACGCCGGCCGCGAATACACCGCGCGCACCAATTACCATCCCGGCGACCGGATCCGGGTGCTGGTCGACGTGCGGCCGCAGTAACCGCGCCGCGCAGGAACGACGAAGGGGCCCTCTGGGCCCCTTCGTCTTTTGGGGAGCGCTTCCGTAGGAGCGGCGTGAATCGCAAACTGTTCGCCGTATCGCGCCAAAAGCTCGCGGCTTACGCCGCTCCTACAGGATGGCGGGTGCAACGCGCCGCAGCACGGAAGAGGCGCGCCGCGCGCGCTACCAGTCGATATGACCTCCCACGACCGTGACGACGCGCCCGCCGGACCAGACCTCCCCATCCGCGTCCACCTGCAACTCGATGATCGCGTCGTGGCCGACCTCGCGGCCCTGACTGACCCGGTAAAACCCGGTATCGCCCGGCAGGGCATCCTGGGAGGCGAGCCATGCGGCCAGGGTGGCGTTGGCCGCGCCGGAGGCCGCGTCCTCGAACGCGGCCGGTGCGCCGACCCAGGCACGCACGGCCAGGTAATAGACCGGATCGTTGCTGCGGGCGAACACGCACAGGCCCATGCTGTCGGTGTCGTGGGCGAGCCTGCCGATCGCATCCCAATCCGGGGTAGCGCTACGCAGCGTCGTCTCGTCGGCGATCTCCGCCAGCCACCAGCGGCGTCCGCCATCCATCAGCGCCGGCGGAAGGGTGCCCAGCGGTATACCTGCCAATGCGCCTCGCAGGCGTGGATCGTCGCCGTCTGCAATTTCCATCACCCGGGCCCGTGGCGTGCGCACGGCGATGGTGCGGGTGGGGCCTTCGCCGGAAACCAGCAGCGGCAGGTCGCCAGCGATGCCGGCCTGCACCAGCAGGCCGTCGCGGGGCTGAGCGATCCCCGCCGAGAGAGCCGCGTGCGCCGTGCCGACGCTGGGATGCCCGGCGAAGGGCACCTCGCGGCGCGGGCTGAAGATGCGGATGCCGTAGCTTGCCGTTGGCCTGGGAGCGGCGAACACGAACGTGGTTTCCGGAAGGCGCGTCCAGCGCGCGATCGCCTGCATCGATGCATCGTCGAGGCCCTCGGCGTCGAGCACCACGGCCAGCGGATTGCCGTCGCCGGCACGGCTGGCGAACACATCGAGTTGCAGATATCGGCGTCGGGGCATCGGGACTCTTCGAAAGACGGGCTTCGTCGTAGAATTGCGCGCTCGTGCCCGCGCGGCGGGCGAACACGCATTCTATGTCCTCCCACCTGTCTTTCGACGGCGCGCAAGCCGAAGCCTGGATCGTGCTCAAGTTCGGCGGCACCAGCGTGTCGAAACGACATCGCTGGGACACCGTTGGAAAGATCGCGGCGCAGCGCGCGGAGCACGCGCGCGTGCTGGTGGTGGTATCGGCGCTTTCAGGTGTAACCAATGAGTTGCAGGCGATCGCCTGCGCACAGGTGGGTGCGAACGACGGTATCTCCGCCCGGATCGATGCGCTGGTCGAGCGCCACCGCACGTTCTGCGCGGAGCTCGGGCTGGATCCGGACGCCGTGCTGCACGAACGCCTCGCCGCGCTCCGGAGCCTGGGCCAGGATGAGCGCGCTGCCTCGCGTGCGCTGGACTGGCAGGCGGAGATGCTGGGCCAGGGCGAGCTGCTGTCTTCCACCCTGGGCGCGGCCTACCTGCGCGCGCAGGGTCTGGATTTCGGCTGGTGCGATGCGCGCGACTGGCTCGACGCGGTGGCGCTGCCGAACCAGAACGCCTGGTCGACGCGGTTGTCGGTATCGTGCCGTCAGGCGGCCGACGACGCCTGGCGGACCCGGTTCGCGGCGCAGCCTGCGCGCATGCTGCTGACCCAGGGCTTCATCGCCCGCCATGCCGAAGGCGGAACCGCGATCCTGGGCCGTGGCGGCTCGGACACTTCGGCGGCGTACTTCGGCGCCCTGCTGAAGGCGCGCCGCGTGGAAATCTGGACCGACGTGCCCGGAATGTTCAGCGCGAATCCGCGCGAGGTGCCCGATGCGCGCCTGCTGGCGCGGCTGGACTATGCCGAGGCGCAGGAGATCGCGACCACCGGCGCCAAGGTGCTGCACCCGCGTTCGATCGGACCCTGTCGCGACGCGCGCGTTCCGATGGCGATCCTCGACACCGAGCGCCCGGACCTGCCGGGCACGCGCATCGATTCCAGCGCCGCGACCGTCTCCGGCGTCAAGGCCGTCAGCCGCCGCAATGGCATCGTGCTGGTGTCGATGGAGAGCATCGGCATGTGGCAGCAGGTCGGCTTCCTGGCCGATGTGTTCGAACGCTTCAAGCGGCATGGCCTGTCGGTGGACCTGATCAGCTCGTCGGAAACCAACGTCACGGTGTCGCTCGACCCGAGCGAGAACCTGGTCAGCACCGACGTGCTGGCCAAACTGTCCGAGGATCTCACGCAGATATGCCGGGTGAAGGTGATCGCGCCCTGCGCGGCGATCACCCTGGTGGGGCGCGGCATGCGCTCGCTGCTGCACCGTCTGTCCGACATCTGGGCCGCATTCGGACGCGAGCGGGTCCACCTCATCTCGCAGTCTTCCAACGATCTCAACCTCACCTTCGTCATCGACGAGGCCGATGCCGAAGGCATGGTCGCGCAGCTGCACGCCGAGCTGATCGACAGCGAGGCGATGCCGGTGGGCGACGAAAGCGTGTTCGGGCCGAGCTGGCGCGAACTCGCCCATGGCCGGCCGGTGCGCCCGACGCCCTGGTGGCAGGCACAGCGGCAGGCGCTCCTGGCGATCGCCGCCGCGCCCACGCCCACCTACGTCTACCACTTGCCGACGGTGCGCGCCCGCGCGCGATCGCTGCGCGGCATCGCCGCGATCGACAGGCCTTACTACGCGATCAAAGCCAATTCGCATCCAGACCTGCTGCGTGCGCTGTATGCCGAAGGCTTCGGGATCGAATGCGTGTCGCAGGGCGAGCTCGAACACGCGTTCGCGGAAATCGCAGACCTGGACCCGGCGCGGGTGCTGTTCACGCCCAGCTTCGCGCCGCGCCGCGAATACGATGCCGCGTTCGCGCGTGGGGTGACCGTCACTCTCGACAACGTCGAGGCGCTGCGGCGCTGGCCGGACACCTTCCGCGAGCGTGCGCTCTGGCTGCGCCTGGACCTGGGACGCGGCGATGGCCATCACGCCAAGGTCGTCACCGGCGGCATCGCTTCGAAGTTCGGCCTGCCGCTGCTGGCCTTTGACGACTTCGTGTCCGAAGCAGGCAGGCTCGACATCCGGATCACCGGCCTGCATGCGCACCTGGGCAGCGGCATCGAGCTGCCGGTGCACTGGCGCGAGGTGTATGCCGAACTGGCCGGCTTCGCCGATGGCATCGGCACGGTGGAAACGATCGACATCGGCGGCGGCTTGCCGATTCCGTACAAGCCCGATGCCGAACCGTTCGACCTCGATGCGTGGGCGGACGGCATCGCGGAGATCAAGACGGCCTATCCGCGCTATGCGCTGGCGATCGAGCCGGGCCGCTATCTGGTCGCCGAAAGCGGAGTGCTGCTGGCCCGCGTCACCCAGGTGGTCGAGAAACAGGGCGTGCACCGGGTTGGCCTGGATGCGGGCATGCACACGCTGATGCGGCCGGCGCTGTACGGTGCTTACCATGCCATCCACAATCTCAGCCGGCTCGACGAGGCGCATGAGGCGCCTTGCGACGTGGTCGGACCGATCTGCGAATCCAGCGACGTGTTCGGCACTGCGCGTCGCCTGCCTGCGGCGACCCGCGAGGACGATATCGTGCTCATTGCCGATGCCGGCGCCTATGGCCGCGTCATGAGCAATACCTACAACCTGCGCGGGTTGCCCCTGGAGCATGTCATCGATGACTGAGCGGATCTTCGACCGTGAGGGCGTCGCCTGCTTCCGCTTCGTTGCTTGCAGCTTCGATGCGGCGACGGGCGTGGCGCGGCTGGCGTATGCGTTCGACGACGGCCCGGAACTGGTCGAGACGATCAGCATCCCCGGAGCGCCGTTCGTGATCGATGGTCCCAGAGCCGAGGCGGTGGAACAGGCGCTGCGGCTGCTGCACTTGATCAGTGGAGTGAGCTACTACAAGGCCGCGGTACCGCCTGAGATCCGCATCGACGGCTATGCGATTGATGCGGAAACCGCAGCATTCCTGGAGGAGGTGTACGTCAACGGGCTGGGCGAGTTCGCCTACCGCAATGGACTCACGCTGCGTGGGCGGATCCGCTTTCCCGTTGCAACGGCTGCAGTTGGGAAGGCCGTTCAGCATGAGCCTGCATCGCAGCCGTCACTCGCGGATGGAAGTGCCGTCACGGCGCCGCCGTTGGGCCTGCGTGAACAGGCATTGGTGGCGATCGGTGGCGGCAAGGATTCGCTGGTCAGCATCGAGGCGCTGCGTGCGGCCGGCGTTCCGCAGCAGGTGACCTGGATCGGCGGGTCGCAGCTGATCCGGGCGTGCGCGGAGCGGACCGGTCTGCCGATGCTCAACATCGACCGGCAGCTGGCGCCGCAGCTGTTCGAACTCAACCGCCAGGGCGCGTGGAACGGGCATATCCCGGTCACCGCGATCAACTCCGCGATCCTGGTGCTCGCCGCGGTGCTGGAGGACGCCAACCACGTGGTGTTTTCCAACGAGCGTTCGGCCAGCTACGGCAGCCAGATCGCCGGCACAGGCGAGGTCAACCATCAGTGGTCGAAGGGCTGGGCGTTCGAACATGGTTTCGCCTTGCATGTGCGCCGACACGTTGCGGCGGATCTGCGCTACTACTCGCTGCTGCGATCGTTGAGCGAACTCGCGGTCGCCCGCCAGTTCGCAAAGACCGAGCGCTACGACGCGCATTTCTCCAGCTGCAACCGCAACTTCCACCTGCTCGGCGAACGGCCGGCCAATCGCTGGTGCGGGGTGTGCCCGAAATGCCACTTCGTATTCCTGGCATTGGCGCCGTTCATGCCCAAGCCCCGGCTGGTCGGCATTTTCGGCCGCAACCTGCTCGACGATCCGGCCCAGGTGCCCGGCTACGACGCGCTGCTCGAGTACCAGGACCACAAGCCCTTCGAGTGCGTGGGAGAAGGCAGGGAATCGCGCGCGGCGATGGCCGCCCTGGCCGCGCGGCCGGAATGGCGCGAGGATGCGGTGGTCGAGCGCTTCGCCCTCGAAATCCTGCCCCAGCTGGAAGCGGCCGAACTCGATGTGGCCGCGCTGCTGCAGATCGACCAGGAACATGCCATCCCGCCTGCGCTGTGGGAGCGCGTGCGTGCGCTGTTCGCCGCTTAGGCTGGGAGACCTGGCAGGCCGAAAGGTCGCGCTCTGGGGCTGGGGTCGCGAGGGCAGGGCGGCATATCGCGCGCTGCGCGGCCTGGTCGTGCAGCACCGGAACCCGGAAGCGCAACCGCCCTACCCGGGCGGCCTGACGCTGTTCTGCAATCCCGACGAGGCTGCCGATGCGCTTGCACTGGGCGATCGGCTGCTATCGACCGAACACGAGGTGTCGGCCGACCGCTTAGCCGCTTTCGATGTGGTGATCAAGTCGCCCGGGATAAGCCCATACGGTCCTGAAGCCGTCGCGGCAGCCGAACGGGGCACGTGTTTCGTGGGCGGCACCGCATTGTGGTTTGCCGAACGTCCCGAGGCACGCACGCTTTGCGTCACCGGAACCAAGGGCAAGAGCACCACGACGGCGCTGCTGGCGCACCTGCTGCGGGCGGGCGGGTTGCGCACCGCGCTGGCCGGCAATATCGGCCTGCCTCTGCTCGAATTGCTCGCTGGACAGGCCGAGTACTGGGCCATCGAATTGTCCAGTTACCAGACGCGCGACGTTGCGGCCTCCGGCGTGCGTCCACACCTGGCGATCGTTACCAATGTCTTTCCCGAGCATCTGGACTGGCATCGCGGCGAGCAGCGATACGTGCAGGACAAGCTCGCGTTGTTGACGGAGGCCAGGCCGCGCCTTGCCGTGCTCAATGCGAACGATCCGGTGCTGGCCGCCCTGCGACTTCCCGGATCCGATGTGCGCTGGTACGGCACCGAGGCCGGCTGGCATCTGCGCGGCGATGATCTGTTCCGCGGCGAGGCCAGGATCCTCGATACCCGGCTGGTATCGCTGCCGGGACGCCACAACCGCGGCAATCTGTGTGCGGTGCTGACCGCACTCGAGGCGCTTGGGCTGGACGCGGCCGCGCTTGCCTCTCAGGCCGAACACTTCCAGCCGCTGCCGAACCGGCTGCAGACCCTGGGCGTGCGCGATGGCCTGCTGTGGGTGAACGATTCCATCAGCACCACCCCGCACGCCAGCCTAGCCGCGCTGGACGTGTTCAACGACCGCCGGGTCGCGATCCTGTTAGGTGGTCACGACCGCGGACTCGACTGGACACCGTTCGCCGAGGCGATGTCCACCCATGCGCCGGCCGTCATTGCGACCATGGGACAGAACGGGCCGCGGATTCACCAGTTGCTGGCACCGCTGACTGGGAAGGCTGGCTTCCGGCTGCTCGAGGCAAGCGACCTGGCAGGCGCAGTGGAGGCGGCCCGGGCGGCGCTCGGCGGGGAGGGAGTGATGCTGCTCTCGCCCGGTGCGCCCAGCTTCGGCGCATATCGCGACTATGTCGCCCGCGGCCGCCACTTCGCCCAGCTTGCCGGCTTCGACCCGGACGCCATCAGCGCCATTCCCGGCCTCGGCATCGCCTGACTTCTCCACGCCGCGCCGCCTGCGCTAGGCTAGCCCCGGATCTGGCGAGGAGTGGGATCGATGTCCCCATTTGTGCGTAGCGTGCTGATCGCTCTTTCGATAGCTCTGACGGCCGCGCCGGCGCACGCGGCCATGCAGGAAAAACCGGTCGAGTGGACCATCGGAGAGGAGCGCTACAGCGGTGTCCTGGTTTACGACGACGCCAATGCGATCACGCGTCCCGGACTGGTGATGATGCCCAACTGGATGGGCGTGACCCAGGATGCGATCGCGATGGCGAAGGGCGTGGCCGGCGACGACTACGTGGTGCTGATCGCGGATCTCTACGGCTCGGACATCAGGCCGAAGGACGATGCGCAGGCGCTGGCGGCGGTCAGGGCGACCTATGTCGACGGCGGCAAGACCCTGCGCGCGCGCGCGCAGCGGGCGGTCGAAGTGCTGAAGGCACAAGCAGACACCGCGCCTCTGGACGCGGCCAGGATAGGAGCGCTCGGCTTCTGTTTCGGCGGCGGCGTGGTGCTGGAACTGGTGCGCTCGGGCGCGGACCTGCCGGGCGGAGCGGTGAGCTTCCACGGCAATCTCGACAGCTACCGTCCGGCCGACGGACCGATCACGAGTTCCATCCTCGCGCTGAACGGCGCCGACGACACCAGCGTGCCGGCAGAACAGATCATGGGTTTCGAGAAGGAAATGAAGGCAGCCAAGGCCGATTGGCAGTTCGTCAATTTCAGCGGCGCGCGCCACTGCTTCTCGCAGCCTGAGGACGCGGACAACCCGCTCGACGACAACTGCTTGTACAACGAACGCGCCGCCAAGCGCGCGTTCGAGATGATGCACGACTTCTTCCGCGAACGATTCGCCGCGTCATAAGGTGCACTCAGGGGCCGTCTGATCTGTCAGCTGCGTGGCGGACAACCGCGCACGCTTCTGCAACCGGTCAGCGATCTCGCGTGACTGCGTAGCGTGCCAGCCCGCGCAATGCCGCCAGGCCTTCGCTCTCCGGCAACCCCTGCAATGCGGCCTCGGCCGCCTGCGCATACGTCGACGCGCGGCTGCGGCTGTAGGCGAGCGCGTCCGCGGCCTGGATTGCCGCAAGCACTTCGGGCAGCGCTCCGGTATCGGCCTGTTCGACGATGGCCCGCAGGCGTTCGCGCAGCGGCGCATCCGCGCAGGCCATGGCGTGGATCAGGGGCAGCGTGGCTTTGCCTTCGGCCAGATCGTCGCCCAGGTTCTTGCCCATGGTTGCGGCATCGGAGGCGTAGTCGAGCACGTCGTCGGCGATCTGGAAGGCGTAGCCCAGGTTTAGGCCGTAGTCGTGCAGCGCCTGCTGGGTGGCGGCGTCCGTACCGGCGAGCAGGGCGCCAAGGCGCGTGGCGGCCGCGAACAGCACGGCGGTCTTGCGTTCTATTACCCGCAGGTAGGCGGCCTCGTCCGTGTCGGGGTTGCGTACGTGCAGCAGCTGCAGCACCTCGCCTTCGGCGATCGCGTTGGTGGTGTCGGCCAGGATCCGCATCACCTCCATGCGCTCGAGTTCCACCATGAGCTGGAAGCTGCGCGAGTACAGGAAGTCGCCCACCAGTACGCTGGCGGCGTTGCCCCATACGGCGTTCGCGGTGCGCCGTCCGCGGCGCAGGTCGGATTCGTCGACCACATCGTCGTGCAGCAGGGTGGCGGTATGGATGAACTCGACCACCGCCGCGAGCTGGTGCGAGTCCTCGCCGCGATGGCCGAGCGCGCGCGCGGCCAGCAACAGCAGCATCGGCCGCAACCGCTTGCCGCCGGCGCCGATGATGTATTCGCCCACCTGGTTGATCAGGACCACGTCCGAGGCCAGCCGGGTCCGGATCAGGGCGTCGACCTGGGCCATGTCGTCAAGGGCCAGGGCCTGGATCGCAGACAGGGAAAGGGCTGGCGGCGGGAGCGGCGCGGAGTTCATTGGGGAGGGCAGTCTGCGTGGGCTGCGATTATAGGGACTCGCCGTGCTTCGGATTTTCCCGAGGCCCGGTTCGGACATCCGCTGATGGCAGGGGCCCGCCCGCTATAATCCAATGATGCCGGCCGCGATCCGCGGTCGGGAACATGAAGGAACCGCAATGGCTCGTGGCGTCAACAAAGTCATCCTGGTCGGCAATCTCGGCAACGATCCCGATGTGAAATACACCCAGGGCGGCATGGCCATCACCACGCTCAGCCTGGCCACCACGACGGTGCGCAAGGACCGCGACGGCAACCCGCAGGAAAAGACCGAATGGCACCGGGTCAAGCTGTTCGGCAAGCTCGGCGAGATCGCGGGCGAATACCTGCGCAAGGGCAGGCAGGTGTACATCGAAGGCCGCCTCGAATACGGGTCGTACGAAAAGGACGGCGTCAAGCATTACACGACCGACATCATCGGCGACGAGATGCAGATGCTCGGCGGCGGCGAGCGCGATGCCGGCGGTGGCGACAGGCCCCAGCGGCCCGCGCCGGCGCAGCGTCGTGAGCCCCAGGGCCAGAGCCGACCGGCCGCCCAGTCGCAGCCGTTCGCGGACGACTTCGCGGACGATGACATCCCGTTCTGAACCGAATTCCAGTGGAGCAAGCAATGCCGACATGGCTGGTTACCGGCGGCGCCGGATTTATTGGGGGCAATTTCGTCCTCGATGCTGTCGCGTCCGGAGTCCGCGTCGTCAACCTCGATGCGCTGACCTATGCGGGCAACCTCGACACCCTTTCTCCACTATCTGACAACTCCAATCATGTCTTCGTCGAGGGAGACATCGGCGACCGGGTCCTGCTTGATGCGTTGCTGGCGGAACATCGTCCCGATGCGGTGATCAACTTCGCCGCGGAAAGCCACGTCGACCGCTCGATCGACGGACCTGCGGCCTTTGTCCAGACCAATGTGGTGGGCACGCTCGTCCTGCTCGAGGCCGTGCGTGATTACTGGAGGGCAATGCCGACTGCGGCGGGCTCCGCCTTCCGCTTCCTGCATGTATCGACCGACGAGGTCTACGGCAGCCTCGGCAACACAGGAAAGTTCAGCGAAACCACCCCCTACGCGCCAAATTCCCCGTATTCGGCGTCGAAAGCGGCGTCCGACCATCTCGTGCGGGCGTTCCACCATACCTACGGGCTACCGGTTCTGACCACGAACTGTTCCAACAACTATGGTCCCTACCAGTTTCCCGAGAAGCTGATCCCGCTGGTCATCGCTAAGGCCATTGCCGGCGAGCCGTTGCCGATCTACGGCGACGGGAAGAATGTGCGCGACTGGCTCTATGTGGCCGACCATTGCGCCGCGATCCGAGCCGTGCTCGAACGCGGACGTATCGGCGAAACCTACAACGTGGGCGGCGATGCCGAGCGTCAGAACATCCAGGTCGTCGACACGATCTGCAGGCTCCTCGATGAGCGCCGCCCGCGCCAGGATGGCAAACCACGTGCCTCGCAGATCACCTATGTCAAGGATCGGCCAGGGCACGATCGCCGCTACGCCATCGACGCAACGAAATTGAAATCCGAACTGGGTTGGGCGCCGCAGCACAGCTTCGAGCAGGGGATCGCGGATACCGTCGACTGGTACCTCGAAAATCAGGCCTGGGTTGGCCGCGTCCTAGACGGCAGCTATCGCCTGGAACGTATCGGTGCAGGGCACGCCGAGGCTGCGGCGTGAGTCCGCGCAAGGGCATCATCCTTGCCGGTGGTTCCGGGACCAGGCTGTATCCGATCACGCGGGCGATCAGCAAGCAGCTGCTCCCCGTCTATGACAAACCGATGATCTACTACCCGCTCAGCGTGCTGATGCTGGCGGGAATAAGGGAAGTCCTGATCATCAACACCCCGCACGAACAGGCGCTGTTCCGCAACCTGCTGGGCGACGGATCGCAGTGGGGCATGAAAATCGAATATGCGGTGCAACCAAGCCCGGACGGTCTGGCCCAGGCCTTCCTGATCGGGCGTGAGTTCCTGGACGGAAGCCCGAGCTGCCTGGTACTGGGCGACAATATCTTCTACGGCCACGGCCTCACCGAACTGCTGCGTAGCGCAGACGCTCGCCATCACGGCGCGACGGTATTCGGTTACTGGGTCCGTGACCCCGAACGCTATGGAGTGGCGGAGTTCGACGCCAGGGGCAAGGTGGTGGGATTGGAGGAGAAACCGGCGCGGCCCAAGTCCAATTACGCCGTCACCGGTCTGTACTTCTATGACGAACGCGTTTGCGATTTTGCAACCGGCCTGAAGCCTTCGTCTCGCGGCGAGCTGGAAATCACCGACCTGAACCGCTGCTACCTGGAAGACGGTTCGCTGCAGCTGGAAAAGATGGGCCGGGGATATGCATGGCTGGACACGGGCACCCATGAATCGCTGGTTGAAGCATCGATGTATATCGAGACCATCGAGAAACGGCAGGGTCTGCGTGTGTGTTGTCCTGAGGAGATCGCCTACTTCAACGGCTGGATCGACGAAGCCAGCCTGCGCGGGTTGGCGCAGCAGCTGGCGAAGAACGGGTACGGCGAGTACCTGTTCAGCCTGCTCGAGCATGGAAGGGTCGAATGAAGACGCGGGAAACCGATCTCCCCGGTTGCATCGTCATCGAGCCGCAGGTCTTCGGCGATGATCGCGGCTATTTCTACGAGTCCTTCAACCTCGACAGGCTGAACGCGGCAGGCATGAACCTGCGCTTCGCGCAGGGCAACGTATCGCGTTCGGTTCAGGGTGTCCTGCGCGGCCTGCATTACCAGTGGCCCAAGCCACAGGGCAAGCTGGTGTCCGTCGTGGAGGGCGAGGTCTGGGATGTCGCCGTGGATATCCGGCGAGGCTCACCGACGTTTGGGAAGTGGACCGCCGTCGTGCTGAGCGCGGACAACAAGCGCCATTTCTGGATCCCTGAAGGGTTTGCGCACGGATTTTGCGTGCTGAGTGAACATGCCACCTTCACCTATCTGTGCACCCAGACCTACGATCGCGACGCCGACGCCGGCATCCGCTGGAATGATGCGCAGATCGCGATCGACTGGCCGATTGCGCAGCCTGCGCTGTCCGACAAGGACGCACGCGCCCCGTATCTGCAGGATATCGCGGAGGATCGTCTGCCGGTGTACGCACCTTGAAGATCCTGTTGCTGGGCGCTGCGGGCCAGGTAGGCACGGAGTTGCGGCGCAGCCTGGCGGCAGTCGGCGATGTGGTACCCGCCACCCGCGGCGGCAAGCTTCCCAATGGTGCCGCCTGTGAAGCCGCGGATCTCGATGCTCCCGAATCGCTGCGACCATTGATACTGCGCACGATGCCCGATGTCGTGGTGAATGCCGCCGCCTATACCGCTGTCGATCGTGCCGAAAGCGAGCCGGAGGCGGCGTTCCGCGTGAATGCGGAAGCGCCAGCGGTTCTGGCCGACGCCTGCAAGGCGTGCGACGCGTTGTTCGTGCATTACTCCACCGACTATGTCTTCGACGGAACCGGCACCCGGCCGTACCGCGAAGACGATCCGACGGCGCCTGTCGGCGTGTACGCGGCGAGCAAGCTTGCGGGCGAAGAGGCGATCCGGAGCAGTGGCGCCCGCCACCTGATCCTGCGCACTGCCTGGGTCTATGCGGCGCATGGCAGCAATTTCCTGCTGACGATGCTGCGTCTGGCGGGGGAGCGCGATCGGCTCAAGGTGGTCGCGGATCAGCAGGGTTCGCCGACCTCGGCCGGATTGATCGCCGATACCACGGCCCGGATCCTGGAGCGGGGAGTCGCGCAGTCGGGCATCAGGCACCTCACCGCCTCCGGCCAGACAAGCTGGCACGGATTCGCCGAAGCGATCTTCGCAGCGGCGATCGCCCGCGGCGTGCTTGAGCGAGCGCCCGTCGTGGATCCCATCGGCACGTCGGACTACCCGACGCCCGCGCGGCGGCCTGCCTACTCGGTGCTGGACAATCGACGCTTGCAGGCTGAATACGCGATTGAGTTACCTGATTGGAGGGACGGGCTCGGGCGGGTCATCGCGGAACTCGCCCCGACTGAGTGACTGGTTTACGCGCTCGGACATGCAAGCCGAGTTCGGGCTGATCCCTACGCTTACCCCATTTCCGCGACGGTCCCGATGCGCTAGCCTGCTGCCGTCGCGGGCGCATGGGGGCGCCCGCCGGGACAGGGAAAAAGGGGAACATCGATGGGGATCTGCCAGCGCGTATTGCTGCTGTGCGTACTGTTGCCTGTGCTGATGCAGCCGGCGCGGGCCGTGGAGGTCGGGCTATTCACTGACACCGAGAAGTTTAAGGAGATCAAGCTGTCGCCGACCGGCGAGTATTACGCCGTCACGATTCCGCTCGAGAACCAGACGGTACTCGCCATCCGGCGTCGCGCCGACCACAAGATGGTGGGTTCGTTCGGGATGGGGACGCGAACCCACGTTCACGATTTCTGGTGGGTCAATTCTGAGCGGGTGGTGTTCAGCATGGCCGAGCGGATCGGATCCCTGGATGAGCCGCGCCTGCTCGGCGAGCTCTACGGCATGCACGTCAACGGTTCCACCCCCGAGATCCTGGTCGGCCAACGCCTGGTGGCGGGCAAGCTGGGCACACGAGTAGGTGCCAAGAAGGAGGAACGGGTCGCCGCGTTGATGATCGACGACCTGCCACGAG
Organism: Lysobacter sp. M15; assembly: GCF_022662515.1. Classification (NCBI taxonomy): domain Bacteria; kingdom Pseudomonadati; phylum Pseudomonadota; class Gammaproteobacteria; order Lysobacterales; family Lysobacteraceae; genus Lysobacter; species Lysobacter sp. M15. The sequence continues at coordinate 31,066 of NZ_JAKPBV010000002.1, forward strand.
ACGACCGCCACGTGCTGATCAACGTCTTCCGCTTCATCACGGATCCGGAGTCTCGGGTCGAGAAGATGGATGTGTATACGGGCAAGCGGACCAAGCTGGTGCAGGGGCCGGTGGCCAACGTGGATTTCATCACCGACAACGCTGGCAACGTGCGTTTTGCGCAAGGTGGCGGAATCGACCTCAATACGAAGCTGTACTACCACGAAGCCGCGGAGGACGCGCCCTGGAAACTGCTGAACGACGAGGCCGCGAGCGGCCACGCGGAGTATGCGATCGGATTCGCGGCGGACAACGCCACCGCTTATCTGCGGGTGGAGCATCCACAGGGGCCGGATTCCATTGACGCGCTCGACCTGGCGACGTTGCAGCGGCGCGAGCTGCTGCGCGATGACAATGTCGATCCGTTCTCCATCCTCTATCGCCCCGGAACCGGCGTGCCGGTTGGCGCGGTCTACATGGACGGAAAGCCGCGGACGGCATTCTTCGATGCCGCCTCGCCGGAAGCGCGCCTGCAGCGCAGCCTGGAAGCTGCCTTCAAGGACCAGGCGGTCGAGGTCATTTCCACCACGTCCGACGGCAAGCTCGCGCTGATCGAGGTGTCCAGTGACCGCAATCCCGGGGACGTCTACGTTTTCGACATCGCCGGCAAGAAGGCCGATTACCTGGTCAGCCGGCGCGAGAAGATCGATCCGGCCACGATGGCCGAGATGCGGCCGGTATCACTGAAGGCGCGCGATCAGCTGACGCTGAATGGCTATCTCACGCTGCCACCGGGTTCTGACGGCAAGCGGCTGCCGATGGTGGTCATGCCGCACGGTGGCCCGTTCGGCATCTACGACGCATGGGGATTCGATCCGGACGTGCAGATGCTCGCGGCTTCCGGTTACGCCGTGCTGCAGGTGGATTACCGCGGCTCTGGTAACCACGGTCGCGCCTTCGAGCAGGCAGGCGCTCGGCAATGGGGCGCGAAGATGCAGGACGACATCACCGATGCCTCCCGCTGGGCGATCGAGCAGGGGTACGCCGACCCCGCCCGCGTCTGCATCTACGGTGCGAGCTATGGCGGTTACGCCGCGCTGATGGGCGTGGCGCGCGAACCGGACCTGTATCGGTGCGCAGTGGGCTACGTCGGCGTCTACGAGCTGTCCGACATGTACACCGATGGCGACATCCAGCGCAGCAGGTCGGGCGAGACCTTCCTGCGCCAGTGGCTCGGCCCGAAGGACGCCCTGACGGCAGTGTCGCCGACCCGGTTGGCGGACAGGATCAAGGCCCCCGTATTCCTCGCCGCCGGTGGCGAAGACGACCGCGCTCCGATCCAGCACAGCAGGCGCATGGAACAGGCCTTGAAGGCGGCCAATGTTCCGGTCGAAACCCTGTACTACCCGAAGGAAGGGCACGGCTTCTACGTGGAAGCCAACAAGCGTGAATTCCAGAACCGTCTGCTCGGGTTCCTCGAGCGCCACATCGGCAACGGCGCACTGGCGGCGGGCAACTAGCTCGCCGCCGCGGCTTCCCGCACTGGACTTGGGGCGGACCACCGCTTAGCTTGTCGCGATTCCACGCGGGGGAGAGGCGATGAACGCAAAATCCGGAGCGGGTACGCCGCAGCTCACGCTGCGGGCGGTGCTGCTTGCAGTGATCCTGGCGGTGATCCTGTCGGCTGCCAATGCCTACCTGGGGCTGTTCGCCGGCCTGACGATCGCGACCGCGATCCCGGCGGCGGTGGTATCGATGGGCGTGCTGCGGCTGCTGGGCGGCGGCACGATCCTCGAGAACAACATCGTGCAGACCGGGGCGTCTGCGGGGTCGTCGATCGCGGCCGGCGTGATCTTCACCATCCCGGCGCTGATCATCATGGGCTACTGGCCCGATTTCAAATACTGGTGGGTGGTGGGCATCGCCGGCCTCGGCGGCCTGCTCGGGGTGCTGTTCTCGGTGCCGCTGCGGCGCACGATGATCGTAGAAAACCCGTTGCCGTTCCCGGAAGGCAAGGCGGCGGCGGAGGTGCTCAAGGCGGGCGAAAACCCGGGGCCTGGCCTGAAGATCCTCGCATTCTCGGCGGCGATCGGCGCGGTGCTCAAGGCTGCGGCCGCCAGCGGCATGCGCATCATTCCCGACACTGCCGCGGGCGCCGGCTTCTTCGGCAAGTATCTGGGCTACATGGGCACCAACCTGTCACCGGCCCTGCTCGGTGTGGGCTATATCGTCGGCCTGAACATCGGCATCGTGGTGCTTTCCGGCAGCATCCTGTCCTGGCATATCGGGATCCCGCTCTACCACGCGATGTTCCAGGGCACCGACCCGGTGCTGGCCGCCAGCAACCTGGGCGCCAGCGCGGAAGACGCGGCGTTCGCGATCTGGTCGACCAAGATCCGCTACCTGGGCGTCGGCGCGATGCTGATCGGCGGCGTGTGGACCCTGTTCTCGTTGCGCAAGTCGCTGCTGTCGGGAGTGAAGAGCGGCATCGCCGCCGCACGCAAGGGCGCCGACGCAAATCTCGCGGAAACAGAGCGGGACCTGCCGATGAAGTGGATGCTGGTGGCGCTGGTCGCCTTCGTCATTCCGTTGCTGCTGTTGTACCAGGCCATCGTCGGCAACTGGGGCGTGAGCATTCCGATGGCGATCATCATGATCGTGGCCGGCTTCCTGTTCGTCTCCGTATCGGCCTACCTCGCGGGCCTGGTCGGTTCCTCGAACAACCCGGTGTCCGGCATCACCATCGCCACCATCCTGTTCGCCTCGGTGGTGCTGATGCTGCTGTTGGGGCGCGATTCGCCGATCGGTGCGGTTGCGGCGATCATGATCGGCGCGGTGGTGTGCTGCGCCGCTGCGGTCGGCGGAGACAACCTGCAGGACCTGAAGGCCGGCTACATCGTCGGCGCCACGCCATGGAAGCAGCAGCTGATGCTCGGCATCGGCGCATTTTCGTGCGCGCTGGTGATGGCGCCGGTGCTGAACCTGCTGGCCCAGGCCTACGGCATCGGCGCACCGACACCCGAGCAGCCCAATTCGCTGTCCGCACCCCAGGCCACGCTGATGGCCTCGGTGGCCAGGGGCATGTTCGGGGGCGAATTGCCGTGGGGCATCATCGCCATCGGCGCAGGCGTGGGCGCGGCGATCATCGCGATCGACGAAGTGCTCAAGGCCCGCGGCGCGAAGTTCCGCGTCCCGGTGCTGGCCGCGGCCATCGGCATCTACCTGCCGCTGGAATTGATGGTGCCGATCTTCCTCGGCGGCCTGCTGTCCTACCTGGTCGAGCGGCGCCACGGCATGGTCGGCACCGAGGACGAAGTGGCCCGCGACCGTCTGCACCGGCCCGGGACGCTGTTCGCCGCCGGGCTGATCACCGGCGAGGCGTTGATGGGCATCCTGATCGCGATCCCGATCGTCGCCTCAGGGCGCGCCGATGTCATTGCGCTCCCGGAGCAGTTCCAGTTCGGCGAGATCGTCGGGCTGGTCGTGCTCACCGTGGTCGGCTGGCTGCTGTACCGCACCGGGGCCAAGGCCAAGCCCGCGCTCGGCGACGTCGAACCAGGTCCGATGTGATCTCTGGTTCTCTTCCTGTACGCCTTGGACCTGTTGGAGCCGTCATGAACCTGCGCCACGCCATTCTATCCGCCGCCCTCCTGCTTGCTCTCCCCACGTTCGCACACGCCGAGCGCGGCTTCGACGTCCGCGACCTGGCGAAGATGGATCGTTACTCCTCGCCGACGCTCTCGCCGAATGCTCGCAAGCTGGTGTTCGCCAAGCGGGTGGTGGATTTCGATGCCAACAAGGCGAGCACCTCGCTGTGGATCGAAGACCTATTCGCGCGCGACGCGGCTCCGCCGGTGCGCTTGACCCCCGAAGGCTGGAACGTCAATTCGCCTGCGTTCTCGCCCGATGGAACGACGGTGTACTTTCTCAGCGCGAAGAACGGCAGTTCGCAGCTGTATGCGCAGCTCGTGGCGGGCGGTACGCCGAAGCAGCTCACCGCGTTCGCCCTGGATGTCGACGGTTACAAGCTGTCGCCGGACGGCAAGCAGGTGGCGCTGGTGTTTTCGACCTTCCCCCAGTGCGCGTCGGATCTCGAGTGCGCAAAGAAGCAGCTCGACGCCGACGGCAAGAAGAAGACCAGCGGTGTGGTCTTCGACCGCATGTTCATCCGTCACTGGGATACCTGGGCGGACGGGCGCCTGAATCGCGTGTTCGTGGCTGACCTGGGCGGCGCGGCGCCTGCGAAAACCGCGGTCCTGATCGGCGGCGACGTGGAAGGCGACATCCCGTCCAAGCCTTTCGGCGACCTGTCGGATCTTGCATGGGCTCCCGACGGCAAGACCCTCGTGTTCAGCGCACGCAGGTCGGACCGGGAGGAACCCTGGTCGACCAACTTCGATCTGTACCAGGTCAACGCCGACGGCACCGGCGCCGCCACGAACCTCACCTCGGGAAACCCCGCCTGGGACGCGGGTCCGGTGTTCGGCAAGGACGGCCGCACGCTTTACTACCGCGCGATGAAGCGCCCGGGTTTCGAGGCGGACCGCTTCGCGTTGAAATCGATGGACCTCGCCAGCGGCAACACGCGCGAGATCGCACCGCAGTGGGACCGCTCCGCCGACGGCATCACCGTGTCCGCCGATGGCCGGACCATCTACACCACGGCCCAGGACACGGGAGAACATCCGCTGTTCGCCGTGGATGTGGAAAGCGGCGGGGTCACCAAACTGGTCGGCGATGGCAGTGTATCCGCGTTCGAACTGGCCGACACAGGTCCCACCGGGCCCACCCTGGTGTTCGCACGCAACAGCATGAAGAGCGGGGACCAGCTGTTCACCGGCGGGATCGCCGGCACGCCGGTGCGTGCGATCACGCCCAGCGCGGGCGAGATGCTCGCCGACGTGGCCTGGGGCGAGTACGAACAGTTCGACTTCAAGGGTTGGAGCGGAGATACCGTGCACGGCTACGTGGTCAAGCCATGGAATTACGTGGCCGGCCAGAAATACCCGGTCGCATTCCTGATCCACGGCGGGCCGCAGGGCAGCTTCGGCGACGGCTGGAGCTACCGCTGGAACCCGCAGACCTACGCCGGGCAGGGCTACGCCGTGGTGATGATCGACTTCCATGGCTCCACCGGCTACGGCCAGGCGTTCACCGACGCGATCAGCCAGCACTGGGGCGACCGTCCGCTGGAGGACCTGCAGAAAGGCTGGAAGGCGGCGCTTGCGAAGTACGACTTCCTCGACGCGGAAAAGGCCTGCGCCCTGGGCGCCAGCTACGGCGGCTTCATGGTCAACTGGATCGCCGGTAACTGGAACGAACCGTGGAAATGCCTGGTCAATCACGATGGCGTGTTCGACCAGCGGGCGATGGGCTATGCCACCGAGGAATTGTGGTTCACCGAGTGGGAGCAGGGTGGTACGCCGTACGACGTGCCGAGGAACTACGAGAAGTTCAACCCGGTCAACCATGTCGACGAGTGGCGCGTGCCGATGCTCGTGGTGCATGGCCAGCTCGACTACCGCATCCCGGTGGAGCAGGGCATCGCCACCTTCACCGCGTTGCAGCGCCGCGGGATCGAATCGAAGTTCCTGTACTTCCCCGACGAGAACCACTGGGTGCTGAAGCCGCAGAACAGCGTGCTCTGGCACGACACGGTCAACGGTTGGCTCAAGCAGCACATCGGGCCGTAGGGTGGAGCCGGTCGCCAGCACGGCGCTGATCAGCAACGACATCGTCGTCCTTGGCCTGATCGCCGCGACCCTTGGCGCGGTGTTCTGGACCGCATCGCTCCAGCACGGCTTCTTCCGGAAGTTCTACAGTTTCGTCCCCGCGTTGCTGCTGTGCTACCTGATCCCGGGCCTGTACAACACCTTCGGCCTGATCGACGGCGAAGCGAGCAAGCTCTACAACCCGGTCGCCAGTCGCGTGCTGCTGCCTGCGGCACTGGTGCTGCTCACCCTGTCGATCGACCTGAAGGCGATCCTCAGACTCGGGCCGAAACTGGTGCTGATGTATGCGGCGGCATCGCTGAGCGTGATGGCGGGGGCCGTGCTCGCCTTCCTGCTGTTCCGCGCCGTGCACCCAGAAACCGTGGCCGGCGACACCTGGGCCGGCATGACCACGCTTGCCGGCAGCTGGATCGGTGGTGGCGCCAACATGCTGGCTATGAAGGAAATCTTCCAGGTCGACGCCACGACCTTCGGCCAGTTCGCTGTGGTCGATGTGGGCGTGGGCTACGTGTGGATGGCGGTGCTGATCTTCCTGGCCGCGCGCGCGCAGGCCATCGACGCGCGTAGCGGCGCCGATACCCGCGCGATCGAGGAACTCAAGCTCAAGCTGGAAGCGTTCCGCGCCGAACACGGTCGCATCGCCAGCCTGACCGACCTGATGATGATCATCGGGCTGGCGTTCGGCGCGGTCGGCCTGTCCCATTTCGTCGCGGCGCCGGTTTCGGCCTGGTTCGGTGCCCACGTGTCCTGGGCGAAGACGGTCAGCTTGCATGAGCCCTTCGTCTGGATGGTGATGCTGTCGACGTTGATCGGGCTGGGCCTGAGCTTCACCCGTGCGCGCACCCTCGAGGGCGCGGGCGCGTCGAACATCGGTCAGCTGTTGCTGTACTTCCTGATCGCCACCATCGGCATGCAGATGGACATCTTCGCGCTGCTCGACCGGCCGTGGCTGTTCCTGCTGGGGATCGTCTGGATCTCCATCCATATCGTGCTGTTGTGGCTGATGGGCAGGCTGCTGCGCGTGCCGTTCTTCTATTTCGCGATCGGCTCGCAGAGCAATATCGGCGGACCGGCCTCGGCACCGGTCGTGGCGTCGGCCTTCCATCCCGCGCTGGCGCCGGTGGGAGCCCTGCTGGGGACCTTGGGCTACGCCACGGGCACAGGGCTGTCTTACCTGCTGGGCCTGATCCTGCGGGCGCTGGCGACCGGATGAATCACGGCTTTGCGTTTTCTAGTGGAACGGGATGAACGGAGAGCGGCCCATGTTCGAAGTCGAAGACCGGCCAGAACCCTATCGCGGGCCGGAGCGCCGCAGCGGCAAGGAGCGCCGGCAGGGCAGCGATCGGCGCGAGGAATTTCGTTTCGACCTGACCAAGGAGGACCGTCGCAGCGGCAAGGACCGGCGCCGGCAGGGGTCGTGGAACGGGAGCGCGATCGACCGCCGGTAGCGCCCGCAGCGATCATGCGTTCAAAAAAGAAGCCGCGCGAGCGCGGCTTCTTTGCATGCACCGTCGAACGCAGTCAGTTCAGCGGGCAGCCTTGGTTGTTGTAGGCGTCCAGCGTCGTGGACAGGGACAGCATGATCTCGCGATCGTTGCTGGCCAGGGCGGCGGCCACCTGTGAGGTCACGGTCGCGGCCGTGATCGGGTAGTCGACATCCGGCGAGGTCGCACCGAGCAGGGCAGCGACGGCCTGCTTGAGCAGGATGCGCTTGGCGCCGGCGATGCCGGGGCCTCCCTTGTAGTTCAGCGCATTGAGGAAGGAATCGTTGAACGCGTCCGCGCCGAAGGCGACCTGCAGGTTGCTGCCTGGGTAGTACGGAGCCGGCCATGAATCGTGATGCTGGCGCACCTTCCAGTAACCCAGCGTGCAACCCTCGAATCCGGTCTCCTGTGGGGTGGAATAGCAGAACCGTGCGTTCGCGGCCTGCGGGTAGCCGGGCGTGGTCGTCATGGTCTGGATCAGCGCGGTCTGCGGCGCCGGCAGGTGCAGGCCTTCGTCATGCGTCACCGGAGGGTCGTAGCTGTAGAGCACTGCCGAGCCGGCACCGCTGAGGCTGACGTGATGGATCGACTGGCCGGTGCTTTCCTGGATCCAGTACAGCAGCCATCCATTCGTCGATTCGAACGAGATCGTCGAAACTGCCAGTACACCGTCGCCTTGCAAAGTGGGACCTTCAGGCAGCGGACTGACTAGCAGTTCGACCTCATTGAGGATGCCGGCGGTATCGAAGTCCTTGCAGCTCAGATCGACGTCCACGGGGGTGGGGATGCCAACGGTGCCGGTGGCCGACGCGGCGGTGGAAAACAGCAGGCCCAGCAGGCAACTTGCCAGTGTGCTGGAGGCCATCCAGCGAACTTTGGAACGAACGGGAACAGCGGCTTGCATCGACACAGAGAACCCCCTTGTTGGAAGACCGGATGATCCCCGCATCCGCCTTCGGCGTACCGCATGACTGGGATCGTAGCTGTCTGAACGCGGCAACCAGGGGCAAGCGGTCAGGCTTGCGGATGTATTTCATCGGGCGGCCGGTCTTGTCGGGGAATCGCGTTGGGGAGTCATGACTTATGTCGCAAGGAGGTTCGCGCCGTGCCTGACCATGCACCAAAGCCGCCGTACTCCGGACCCGAGCGCCGCGCCAACACCGAGCGGCGCGAGGGCCGCGACCGGCGCGAGGAGATCCGCTTCGACCTGGTGCATAGCGATCGGCGCAGCGGGTTCGATCGCCGCAGGCGTGAGAGCTGGAGCGCCATCACGATCAACCGCCGGTAGCCAGTCCTACCGGCCCGGACGCAACGACCTGCGCACCACCAGCTTCAGCCCGGACCAGACCGGGCTGACCGCGCAGACTTTGACATCGACGAAGCCGAGCGGCAGCGCGACGGCTCGGATCACGTCCTCGCTCACGTCGCTTGCAACCCCGGAGGCCTTCTTCGGCCAGGACACCCAGACCACGGCATCGGGCCGGAGCGTCCTGCGCGCACGCTGCAGCTCCTCGACCAGGGTCGAACGGGACACAACGAAGACATGCACCAGATCGGTGCCCGCCGAAGCGCGCTTATCGAAGCGCACGCCGTCCGGAAGCGGCGACAGCCATTCCAGATAGGGCGACGGCTGGTGCCGCAACAGCACCCGGCACCCGGGCACAAAGCCGAGCTTCCTGGCCAACGGTGTCGCCGAGTATCCGGTCGTCACGGGCATGACCCTCAATCGCGGTCGGGCGCCCCTGGCGGAAAATACGCGCGGTACGGCCGGGCTTCTTCCACTGCGCGCGCGAACGAGGGGCGGGCGAGCAGGCGCTGGCGATAACCGCGCACATTGCCGTGAGCGTCGTCGAGCGGGTGCACCCAGTCCGCGTAGAACAGCGAGGGGGCGGCGGCGCAGTCGGCAAGGCTGAAACCGGACCGGCTTGCCCATTCGCGTCCGGCCAGATGCCGCTCCAGCCAGGCATAAGCGGTATCGAGCATGGCCCTCGCCTCGGCGACACCGCATGCATCGCGCTGGTCCTGTGGACGCAGATGGTCGAACACGATCTTCTGCATCGGGGTCATCACGTAGTTGTCGAAGACGCGATCGAGCATGCGTACTTCCACCGCGTCGTCGCCGTCCGGAATCAACCGGACTGCGCCGGGATGGCGAAGCTGCAGGTGTTCGATGATCGCGCTGGCCTCGAACACGGTCTGCTCGCCGTCCACGAGCACGGGAAAGCGCTTCATCGGCCACAGCGCCTCGAGTTCGGCTTGCGCCTCCTCGCCCTCCAGCAGCCTGTAGTCGAATGGAGTCCCGTTCTCGTACAGCGCGGTCAGGGCCTTCTGGCAATAGGACGAGAACGGGTGGGCGTAAAGCTTCAGCATCGCGGACGGTCTCCGTGCGGGCCAACCCCGGCACTTCCAGGTTCGACGAACGAGGGTGCCCGCAATCGACAACTTTCAGCGCGAGCGCCCCGCGCCGTAGAGTGCCACCATGCGCGGACGAAGCCGAGGCGGTCCATAGGCACGCGGCCGGCCGGGCTGGTGAAGGCGCACATGCGCCAGGCAGGCGTATTAGTCCGGTATTCGGACCGCCGTCCGCGTGACGCGAACCTCAGGCCAATGCCATCCGCCGCTGCTCTTCCTGCTGCCGGCCTTGCGTCACGTGTTCGCCCCCCTGCTCGCGCAGCAGCGAGGCGCTGTCGATCGCCGGCGTGCGGCTGGCCACGTCGACATCAACGTGGCTGCGCCGGTGCCCAGCGTCGTCCAGCCCGCCTTCCACTGCGAACACGCTGCGGCCGTTCGGCGCGGCGACCACATGGTCGATGCGCCGCAGGCCGTCATGCCCGGCGGAGGCGGCCATGCCGGCGGCGGCGTTGAAGAAGCGCGCGTCGTCCTGCAGCCCGAGCCGGTCGCGCTGCGGGGCGAGCCCACGGACCGAGTCGTCGAGCAGGCGGTTGACGGTGTCCAACGAGGCATCGCGCGGGCTCCGCGCAGCGCGGTCCGGCTCCGTCGCGTCGAGTGTGTAACCGGCCTTGTCCATCGCCTCCATCACCGCCTCGATGTAGTGGTTGTCCACGCGGTGCGGCAAGTTCTTCCACGGCAGCAGCCGCTCGAAAGTGGTCAGCGGATCCGGGTCGGGCAGGTCGATGCGGGCACCGGGCGCGTCCGGCATCGCCAGCTTGAGCGGGAAGGCGTCTTCCTGCAGGTGGGTCAGGATCTCGTTCTCCACCACGTAGTGCCGCACCAGCCCCAGGTCGGCCTGACGCTTGGCCGCGGCCGCATCCACGCCGTAGCGCTCGACGGTATTGTCATGGACGCCTGCGGCGTTGAAGGTCACCGCCGGGACCTCGTTCACCATCGCGGCGGCCGCTGCCAGACCGCCGCCCAGCGACTGGCCCGACAGTACCAGGCGGCCGCCGAAGGCCAGCTTCGCCTCGCGCGCCATGGCAATGGCCTGGTCGTACTGTGCGTCCTTGAAGCCCAGCCCCTGGCCGAAATTGTGCTTCCAGTCCTGGCCCTCGTCCGTGCCCGCGTAGACCAGGGCCACGTGGCCGCTGGCGTCGCGATAGAACGAGGCGTCGAAGCCACTCTTGGTGTCGTGCAGCAGCGCCGGGTCGATGCCCGCCGCGCGCACTTCCTCGTCGCCCATGCGCGCCCAGCCGGTGGGCAGCGGCCGGTCGACCGGCGGTTGGCCGCGCAGCTGGTCCGCGCGGTCGTAATTGTCCTGGACGAGCGCCGCCAGCGCGCGATCCACGGGTTGCGGGTCCGGGCCTGCAAAACCCTTACGCCCCGAGGACGTGCCGGAATTGGCGGCGATCGTTGCCGACGGTGCATTCATATGCAGCTCCTCCATGGCTGAAGGCGCGCAGCGGAATCGGAGCCGCCCGCGCCGGTCCCTGTCCGGTTACTCGTGCGCGATACCCCTGGCGGCCAGCCAGTCGCGGACCTTCTGACGCGCGCTCCGGCTTTCGGCGTTGAGCCTGGTGTCGGAGCCGGAGAACAGCGCGGCCTGGAAGGTCTGGCCGCGGGCATTGGTCGCGGCCGGATCCACGCCCGCTTCCAGCAGCTGCAGCACGCGCGCCGCGTCGTTGATGTTGGCCGCCACGTGCGCGAGCGTGTTGCCCATCGAATCGGTGCGACGCAAGTCCGCGCCGGCCTTCAGCAGCAGATCCACCTGTGGATCACGACGGCTCTGCACGGCGCGGAAGATCGGCGTCCAGCCTCCGCGCGGGCTGGCGATATCGACCGGCGCGCCGTGGGCAACGAGGACTTGCAGATACTTCGGATCCCGTGCCATCGCTGCCATGTGGGCCACGGTCTCCTGATCCATGCCCGGCGCCGAGGCGTCGGCCCCGGCCTCCAGCAGTGCTGCCAGCGCCTCCGGGCGCTCGTTCCACACCGCCCATTCGAGCAGGGTGACGCCGTCCCTGCCACGCGCGGACAGGTCGGCCGACGGGGCCAGGCGGCGGATGCCGGCGATATCGCCCGCGGCTACAGCTTCGGTCAGCGGCACGATTGCGGGGTCCTGGAAGGGAATGCTGCGTTCCTGCACGGCTGCGGACATCCTGGTTTGCTCCTTTGCACCGGGCGGCTGCGCGGCGCATGAAACCATCGCGATGGAGGTGGCGAGAGCCGCCAGGGCGGATGCGCGCTTGGATACGGGCTTGCGCACTGCGGGGTCCTTTCCGACTGCGTCGCTGTTTCGCCGCGCGTGTCGATCCGGTGGGCGGCAACCCGATCCTACACCACTCCTGTCGCGGGTTTGCTGCATGCGCACAAACGCGGATGCGGCTTGGCGCGGTGATCTGCGGACGGGCATCCCTGTTTCGCAGCGCAGGTCCGCGCCGTTCGATCTGCGCACGTCTTCGCACGAGTTACGCACAGCGATACCTGCGGACGCGTCCCTGCTGGCGAAGGATGGCGTACTCCCCTCGCAACCCGACCGCTTGCATCGGTGCGCGTAGCGGGTGACCGATGCGCCACGGGGGCGCTCAGCAGCAGCGCGAGCGCCCAGCGCCGTAGCGTGCCGCCATGCGCTCGCGGAAGAAGCCGACGCGATCCATCGGCACGCGGTCGGGATGGTGAAGGCGCACGTGCGCCAGGTAGGCATCGTAGTCCGGCACCCCGACCGCCAGCCGCGCGGTGCTTGCGGCCAGCGTCCAGGCCCGGCGCAGCCAGGCGCCGGCGTGCTCAGCGGGCGATGGCGTCGAGCGCGACATAGTCGGTCTCCCGGGCGGTAACCACGGCGCTGCGCCGCGCGGCCAAGGCCGCGCGCACGCCGAAGAACAGGGTCAGCAGCACCACCGCCATGAACAGCACGCACAGCGCGGCGTCGAGCTGATTGTTGAAGGCGATGCGCCGCATCTCGTCGATCGATTTCGCCGGCGCCAGCAGTTCTCCGCGCGCTGCGGCGTCGCCGAACTTGCGGGCATTGGCCAGGAAACCGATCTTCGGATCGTCGTGGAAGAGCTTCTGCCAGCCAGCGGTCAGTGTGCACACCAGCAGCCACGCGGTGGGCAACGCCGGGATCCACAGCCAGCGCTCGCGCTTCATCCGCACCAGCGCCACGCAGCAGAAGATCAGCGCCAGGGCGGCCAGCATCTGGTTGGCGATGCCGAACAGCGGCCATAGGGTATTGATGCCGCCGAGCGGGTCGACCACGCCCTGGTACAGGAACCAGCCCCAGCCAGCCACCGCCAGCGCGGTGCAGGCCAGGTTTGCAGCCCAGCTTTCGGTGCGCTGGAACGGTGGATAGGCCAGGCCGATCAGCTCCTGGATCATGAAGCGCGCCACCCGCGTGCCGGCATCGATCGTGGTGAGGATGAACAAGGCTTCGAACAGGATCGCGTAGTGGTACCAGAACGCCAGCATGCCCTCGCCGCCGAGCATGCCGTGCAGGATCTGGGCCATGCCCACCGCCAGGGTCGGCGCCCCCCCGGCACGCGAGAGGATGGTGGATTCGCCGATCTCCTTCGCCGTGCCCGCCAGCACATCGGGCGTGATCACGAAGCCCCACTGCGAAATCGCCAGCGCCGCACTGTCGACCGTGGTCCCGATCAGCGCGGCGGGCGCGTTCATGGCGAAGTACACGCCCGGATCCAGCACGCAGGCCGCGATCAATGCCATCACCGCGACCGAGGCTTCCATCAGCATGCCGCCGTAGCCGATCAGGCGGATCTCGGATTCGTTCGACAGCATCTTGGGCGTGGTGCCCGACGAGATCAGCGCATGGAAGCCGGACACGGCGCCGCAGGCGATGGTGATGAACAGGAACGGGAACAGGCTGCCCGAGAACACCGGGCCGCTGCCGTCGATGAAGCGCGTGACCGCCGGCATGCGCAGCTCCGGCATCGCGACCAGCACCGCGATGGCGAGCAGGAAGATCGTGCCGATCTTGAGGAAGGTGCTCAGGTAATCGCGCGGCGCCAGCAACAGCCAGACCGGCAGCACCGCGGCGACGAAACCGTAGCCGATCAGCATCCACGCCAGCGCCTTGCCATCGAAGGTGAACAGCGGCGCCCACTGCGGCGACTGCGCGACCAGGCCGCCGAGCCAGATCGACAGCAGCAACAGCACCAGGCCCAGGATCGACACCTCGAGGATGCGACCGGGTCGCCACCAGCGCAGGTAGACGCCCATCAGCAGTGCGATCGGGATGGTCATGGCCACGGTGAACGTGCCCCATGGGCTGATGGCAAGCGCCTTCACCACCACCAGCGCCAGCACCGCGAGCAGGATCACCATGATCGCCAGGATCCCGACCATCGCGGTGTAGCCGGCGGCGTTGCCCAGTTCGCTGCGGATCATGTCGCCCAGCGAACGCCCGTCGCGGCGTACCGACAGGAACAGCACCAGCATGTCCTGCACCGCACCGGCCAGGATCACCCCGAACAGGATCCACAGGAAGCCAGGCAGGTAACCCATCTGCGCCGCCAGCACCGGGCCGACCAGCGGGCCGGCGCCGGCGATCGCGGCGAAGTGATGGCCAAACAGCACCGTCTTTTCGGTGGGAACATAATCGAGCCCATCGTTGCGCCGCCATGCGGGCGTGGCGCGGCTCGGATCGATCTGCAAGGCGCGGGTGACGATGAACCGCGCGTAGAAGCGATAGGCGATGAAGAAGATCGACACCGCCGCCGACACGATCCACAACGCGCTGATGGTCTCGCCGCGGGACAGGGCCACGGTCCCCAGGCAGAACGCCGCGAACAGGGAAAGGACGGCCCAGCCGAGTTTCGCGGGAAGGGTCATGCCGTGGCACCGTGCGTGGAGGATGATCGGCAAGCGTCGTCGACGCACCGCATCAGGTCAATGCGCGCTGCAATAAGGCCACCGCGGTTGTTGCGCAGTGAACCCCGCCCCGACGACGGGGCAGGGTGTCACGCCTCCTAACGTGGGACTAGTCGCACTTCAGGGCGTCGGCATCCTTGGCCGCCCCCGCGACGATGCGGATATTGGCGAAGGCTGCGGCGAAGGGGGCGTCTGCTTCGATCGCGAACGGCGTGTCGATGGCGGCCATGTCCGCGCCGCGAGTGGCGAAGCACTTGAGCGGGGCTTTGATCGTGCGCTTCTGCCCGGTGCCGGCGGTTTTCAGCGCGTCGGTCAGGTCGATCTCGCCGCCGCAGGTCTCGCCGCAGCCCATTGCCAGCGTCACCTTCGAGGTCGGCGCCTGCACCACCGAGACGTCGAAGCTCAACGCTGCGTCCGCCTGCGCCATCGCCGCCAGGTTGTTGCGCGACGGGTTGCGCGAGAACAGGCGCGCCGGTCCCAGCCAGGTCACTTCCTTCGCGTCCTGCTGGGTGTTCACCTGCACGGTGCGCACGCGCACCGTCGGCTTGCCCTGCGGCCATTCCAGCGTGCGGTTGAGGTCGGCGCCCAGGGCCTGCAGCTCCTTGCCCGAGCCCACGTGCAGGGCGAACATCGGCGCATCGAGGCGTTCGAAGATCGGCAGCACGGTGGCTATGCCACAGGTCTTCGTATCGTCCAGCGGCAGCTGCGCGACGGCCGCAGGCTTGGCATAGCTCAGGCCGTAGCCGTGCGCGAATTGCGGAGCGGCACCGTCCTTGCCGGCGGCGCGCGGACCAGGACACGCGACCCCTGGCCAGGAGAAGGACAGCGTGCCGCGGAAGTCGTGTGCGGGTTTGCCGTCCGTGCCCGCGAACAGTACATCGGCTACGCCCTTGCCCTCGGTGCCAGGCAGCCAGGCAGCGACGAAGGCATCGGACAGGTTGATCAGGTCGTTGGTGTACAGCGGGCGGCCCGACAGCAGCACCGTCACCACTGGCTTGCCCTTGCCGGACAACGCCTGCAGCACCGCCAGGTCTTCGGGGAAACGGCGGCTGTGGCCGACCGTGTCGGCCGGCACGATGTCGCCGGCGCCTTCGGCATAGGGCGTTTCGCCGATCACCGCGATCACCGCATCGAACTTCGACACGTCCACGCCGTCGGCCTTTTCGCTGAAGGTGACGTCGGCCTCGCCGGCGGCTTCGCGGATACCAGCCAGGATGCTGTCGGCATTCGGGAAGTCGGCATTGGTGTTGTCGGTGCCCTGCCAGGTCAGGGACCAGCCGCCGGTCTGGTTGGAGATGCTGTCGGCGCCCTTGCCGATCACCAGGATCTTCCTGCCGCGCGCCAGTGGAAGTGCATTCTTCTCGTTTTTCAGCAGCACCAGCGACTTGCGCACCGCTTCGCGGGCGAGGGCGCGGTCCTGCACGGATTCCAGCTTGCCGGCATGGGGATTGGCGGACGGCTTCTTGTCGTCGAACAGGCCCGCGCGCAGCTTCACCCGCAGGATCCGGCTCACCGCATCGTCGATGCGCGCCATCGGGATCTCGCCGGACTCGACCTGCTTCACGGTGTTGTCGATGAAGGCCTTCCAGTCGTCCGGCACCATGATCATGTCGATGCCGGCGTTGATCGCGGCCGGGCAGCTGGCATTGCTGCAGCCGGGGAGCTGGCCGATCGCATTCCAGTCCGACACGATGAAACCGTCGAAGCCCATCTTGGTCTTGAGCGCATCGGTCAGCAGTTCCCCGATGCCGTGCATCTTGCCGTGGTCCTTGCCGCTGTCGGCATCAACCCAGCTGTTGTACGAGGCCATCACCGTCTGTGCGCCCGCGCCGAGCGCGCCGAAATAGCCAGCACCGTGGAGATTGATCAACTCGCCCAGCGTGACCTTGGTGAAGCCCTGGTCCTTGCCATTCTCGGTGCCGCCGTCGCCGAGGAAATGCTTGACGCTGGCGATCGCATTGCCATCGTCCGCGAACGTGCCCTGCAGGCCACGTGTATAGGCGGTCGCGTACTCGCGTATCAGCGCCGGATCTTCCGAATAACTCTCATAGGTACGGCCCCAGCGCAGGTCCTGCACCACCGGCACCGCCGGTGCGAACAGCCAGTCGACGCCGGTTGCGCGCACTGCCTTGCCGGTGGCCGCGGCGATTTTCTCCACCAGGGCCGGGTCGTGGGCCGCGCCCAGGCCGATGTTGTGCGGGTAGATGGTGGCGCCGTAGACATTGCTGTGCCCGTGCACCGCGTCGGTGCCCCAGATGATCGGGATCTTCACCTTGAGGTCGGTGGCCATCGAGGCGTCGTAATAGCCATCGGCGAGCGCCGCCCAGTCGGCGACCGCCGCATGCTTGTTCATCGCCGGCCAGGAACCGCCGCCGTTGAGCACCGAGCCGAGGTAGTAATTCCTCACGTCCTCCGGTTTGGTGGTCTTGATCTCGGACTGGGTCATCTGCCCGACCTTCTGCCGCAGGCTCATGCCGGCCAGGATCTCCTTGATCCGTGCCTCGATCGCCGGGTCGGCCTTGATCGCGCTTTCGACCTTGGGCCAGTCGGTCAGCGCGGCTTCGGTCTTGAGTGCATCGGCGGTCGCCGCGGTGGAAGTTGCGGGCGCGCCGTCGCGTTTGCAGCTGCTGGCAGTAGCGGCCATCGCGGCGGTGACGAAGAGGGCGATCAAGCGACGTTGCATGCTGGGATCCTCGGTGTTGTCGGCGCGCAACGTGGATTTTTCTGCGCCGTAAATGACAAGGGCCGCAACGGCCCTTGTCGGTAGAGCTGCGGTGCGGGTCTCTTACTGGAAGCTGTAGGTCACGCCGAGCAGGTACTGCCGACCATACAGGTTGTACTCCAATGGAGCCTTGTAGCCGCCGGCAAAGTCGTTGTCCTGCACGGTGCGGTACGGCGAGTTCGTGATGTTGTTGACCATGAACTGCACTGACCAGCCATCGAGCGCGGTATCCGGCTGAAATGCATAACCCAATTGCATGTCGAGCTGACGGTCTGAAAGCACCCGCGTGTAGCCGCGTTGTGCGAACAGGCTGGCAATCTCCGCATTGAAATCGGATCGATAGCGTTGGCTGATACGTGCAGAGAAACCGTGCTTCTCATAGTAGGCGGTAGCGTTGGCGACGATCTTGGACAAGCCGGGGAGCGTGCTGCTAGTGCCCGGGCCGTTCGGATGGATCGAGGTTTCCGTGTAGGAACCGTTGAGCAGTACGCCGAACCCATCCAGCGCCGGCGTCAGCAACCCGCCTTCAAGTGAGGTGCTGAATTCAGCGCCCCTGAGATAACCGCCTTCGCCGTTGGCCGGAGTGGAAAACTCGCCGATATCCGAGATCGCCGGAATGGGACTGGTGTTGATGAAGCCGCTGAAGTCGTAGTCGTAGACCGTTTGCGTATACACGTAAGTGTCGAGATTCTTGTAGAACAGCGCCAGTGCGACGTAGCTGGCATCACCGAAGTACTTCTCCAGAGAAATATCGCCGGAAGTGGCGCGCCAGGGTTCCAGCAGCGGGTTGCCGCCGTTTCCGCTCCAAAGCCCTTTCTTCTCGC
This sequence comes from Lysobacter sp. M15, assembly GCF_022662515.1. NCBI lineage: Bacteria > Pseudomonadati > Pseudomonadota > Gammaproteobacteria > Lysobacterales > Lysobacteraceae > Lysobacter > Lysobacter sp. M15. The sequence goes on from NZ_JAKPBV010000002.1 coordinate 49,085, forward strand.
CGGTTTCGGCCACGCTTGCGCTACCTGAAGCGCGCATGTCATCGACCCTCGGCCTTGCAAGGGTCTTTGCGGCACCAAGGCGCAGCATCCAGCCGCTGCCGAAGTCGGCCACCAGGTTCAGGCTAGGTAGCACGTCGTCATAGGTTGTGCCGCGAGTGACGCTGCTGTCGATCGTGGCGGTGCTGTCGTCGATGTCGAAGCCCGTCGAAGACTGGTTGGTGTGCACATACTGAAGTCCGACGTTACCGCGCAGCCGGATGCTGCCGATATCGGTATCGATGTTGAGCTTTGCAAACGTTGTTTCGACGTTTTCCCGGACGGTGAAGTCCTTTCTCAGGTCGTTGGCGTCCATGTGCAGCTCGAGGTCGTAGTAGCGATCGAGTGCACCGAAGACGTCGAATGCGAGTGCGCCCGGAAGGCCGATATAGCCGAGATCGGTCGGCGAGCCGAGCAGATCGTCTTCGACCGCGACGGACGAAGCACCGCCCTTGAGCTGTGCGAAGTACACCGAAGAAGTCTTGTCCTTGATCCGGCGGGTGCCGGCAAATCCGAAATCGATGCCGCTGAAGGGGCCGGAATCGAAGGAACGGCTCAGGCCAAGCCGGATGCCCGACAACTGGTCGTCCTGGTTGGTTTTCTCCAGGCGCCCCTCCCGGCCCCAGCCTGCCGGATCACTTAGCGTGATGGTCTCTGGATCCGCGTAATCCAGGCCGGCACCGAAGGTCGGGAAATCGTTCGATCCCAGGGGATAGTCGAACGTGATGCTGTCCAGTGCGGCGCTACCGGCATAGGTTTCAAGCCAGTCCTGATGGCGCTTCGCGCGCGAATAATACACATCCGTCGTTGCTTTCCAGTTGTCCGTCACCTTGAATTCGGTATTCCAGCCGATCGAGTAAAGCGTGTCGTCGCGCTGGTTTGCGTCGTTTCGCACGATGGGCTCCATGTTATGCATGGTGCCGCTGGTGATGATTGGCGTCTGCCCTACCTGGGTGATGCCGGTGTCGGTGTAATAAACGCTATTGCCGGTCCACGGATCGTTGGACCACATCATTCCGCGGGTGGACTCCTTCTGCTCGAACTTCGAGTAATACATGTCCAGGGTGCTGTGGACGAATTCGTTCGGCTTGAACTCCAGTACACCCATTACGCCGTCGCGTACCTGGTCGCGGGAACGCAGCCAGGCTTCGGCACCTTGTTGGGCAACGGTATCGGCGGGTTTGCCCTCGACTGCGGGAAACCAGTCCTCGTTGCCGCCCCACCACCAGGCCTTGTAATGCTGTTCCTGGAACGGGGAATCGAGCCGCGCCACGCCGATGGCCACGCCGATAGTGTTGTCACGAAACTGATCGATGTAGGACGCGCTGACCCGGTAACCTTGTTTGCTGCCATCGAAATTCTGCTCGCCCAGCGAGTTGTATTCGCCACGCACGTTGGCGACGAACCGCTGCTCTGTGAACGATAGCGGGCGAACCGTTTGCAGGTTGATCGTGCCCGACAACCCCTGGCCGATCAGCGTCGCATCCGGAGTCTTGTAAACGGTCACCGCGCTCATCAGCTCCGACGGGTACTGGTCGAATTCGACGCCGCGGTTGTCACCGGTACTGACCTGTTCCCGTCCGTTGAGCAGGGTCGCTGCAAAGTCCGGGGACAGCCCGCGGATTGCGATCACCTGCGCACGACCGTCGACGCGTTGTGCGGCCAGACCGGGGAGGCGGGCGATGGATTCGGCGATGCTGACGTCGGGCAGCTTGCCGAGGTCTTCGGACGACACCGCCTCAACGATCGAGTCTGAACTGTTCTTGGTATTAACCGACGACATGATGCTGCGCCGGATGCCGGTGACGTGCACGGTACCTAGTGTGTCCACCTCCTCGGCGGTCTGCGGTGCCGTTGCCGGCTGTTCGGTTGTGCTGGCCTGATCGGCCTGCGTCTCCGGTGTTGTTAGCTCGGTTTGGGTCTCTTGCGCATAAGCCGCGCCGGTGGCAGACATCAGGGCCAGATAGCAGGCGGTCGCCAGCGCGGAGCGGCGTGGGGCAAGGACAAGAGAGCAGGCGGATTTGAGCTGACTGGGCACGGCGAACCCCTCCCGGGGCGTTGTTGACAGCGTTGTCATACGTGTGAAGAATTCGTGTGTCAAGCGTTAAGCAGACCGTCGGTCGCAATGTCGGCGGCTGCTGTGTGAAACGTAGCGCGGCGTGTCCGCACAGGCACGTTTACGCTGCACCGCAGCACGGCTGGCGCGCGGCGCCGAGCACGGGAGGCACCATGCCAGAACTCTTGCGTTTGCCATCGCTCCGGCTGCCTGCATGGCTGGGCTTGTTTGCTGGTCTGTTGGTCGCTGTGGGTTGCCAGCTGACCCCCGACCGCCATCTCGACGACGGCGGAGCGACCAACGCACGGCACGACGTATCGGTCTGGTTGACGACTTCCGACCAATCCAGGGCGATGGCGGCGATGCCGCCGGCGATCTTCGCCGCGCAGCCGCCGCTGCCGATCCATATCCATATCGATGAGGCGAAGCGGTTCCAGCGCATGCTCGGCTTCGGCGCCGCGATCACCGACGCCTCGGCGTGGCTGATCCAGCACCGCATGTCGCCGGAACAGCGCGATGCGCTGCTGCGCGAGCTGTTCGGGCGCGAGGGCGCCGGCATCGGCTTCGATTTCACCCGCCTGACCATCGGCGCCTCGGACTTCTCGCGTAGCCATTACAGCCTGGATGACGTGCCCAGTGGCGAGACCGATCCGCAGTTGCGCCGCTTCAGCATCGATCCCAATCGCGACGACGTGATTCCGGTGACACGCGCGGCGATCGGGATCAATCCGGAACTCAAGGTGATGGCTTCGCCCTGGAGCGCGCTGGCGTGGATGAAGACCACGGACAGCCTGATCAAGGGAACGCTGAAGCCGGAGTACTACGACGCATTCGCGCGTTACCTGGTGAAGTACGTCGACGCCTACGCAGGCGCGGGTATCCCCATCTTTGCCCTGACCTTGCAGAACGAGCCGGCGTTCGAACCCGATGACTATCCAGGAATGCGGCTGGACGCACAGGCGCGCGCTGCGATCATCGGACGCCACCTCGGCCCGATGCTTGCCGGCCGAAAGCAGAAGGTCGAGATCTTCGACTGGGACCACAACTGGGACAAGCCGCACGAGCCGCTGGCCGTGCTGCGCGATCCCGCGGCCGCGCCCTACGTGTCCGCCGTGGCCTGGCACTGCTACGGTGGAGAAGTCTCCGCGCAATCGCAGGTGTACGCCGCGTTTCCCGACAAGGATGTCTACCTCACCGAGTGCTCCGGCGGCGACTGGGAACCGGTCAAGAGCGGTGGCCTGACCCTGCAGGCGCGCAGCCTGATCATCGACACCACGCGGCACTGGGCGCGCGGCGTGCTGTTCTGGAACCTCGCGCTGGACGAAAACCGCGGCCCGCATGCCGGTGGTTGCGCAACCTGCCGTGGCGTAGTGACGATCGATTCGAAGACCGGCGCGGTGACCCGCACCGACGACTATTACGCGCTGGCCCACGCCAGCCGCTTCGTCCGGCGAGGGGCGTGGCGGGTCGCTTCCAGCGAAGGCCGTGACGGGGTCGACAACGTCGCCTTCGTCAACGCCGACGACGGATCGCGGGTGCTGGTGGTGACCAATTCGGCTGCGGACGAGCGCAGGTTCTCGGTGGCCACCGGCGACCGCAGCTTCGCCTATACCCTGCCGGCGAGGAGCCTTGCGACCTTCGTATGGCATCCTGAAGGCGGATCAGGGACGGGCAGGTAGACAGCTCGATGGACGCAACGCGAGTCAGGATCGAAGACGTGGCCGCCGCCGCCGGCGTGTCGATGAAGACCGTGTCCCGGGTGCTCAACCACGAGCCGAACGTGCGCGAGGACACGCGCAAGCGTGTCCAGGAAGCCGTTTCGCGCCTGCAGTATCGCCCGCACCATTCCGCGCGCAGCCTGGCAGGGCAACGGTCCTACGTGGTCACGTTCGCGTACGACAATCCTTCGTTCAATTACCTGATGGAGATCCAGCGCGGCGTGCTGGAGGCCTGCCGTGCGCAGCACTACAACCTGTTGCTGGCGCCGCTCACCTACCGCCAGCGGGAGTCGATCGACGAGATCGACGGCTTGCTGGGCCATTACGGCTCCGATGGGTTCGTGCTGATTCCGCCGTTGACCGACGATCTCGAATTCCTGGCCTATCTGGAACGTCGCGGCATGCCCTACGCCAGCATCTCGCCGCGCGCCGGCAACGGTCATATGGGCGTGACGGTGGACGATCGCGGTGCGGTGCGCGAGCTCATCGCGCACCTGGTGTCGCTCGGGCATCGTCGCATCGCCCACATCTCCGGACACCCGGATCACGGCGCCAGCGAGTGGCGGCTGCAGGGTTATCGCGATGCGATGAAGCTGGCCGGGCTCGAGTGCCGGCGGGAATGGCTGTCGCCCGGCGAGTTCACCTTCGAATCGGGCGTACGCGCGGCGCGGCGATTGCTGGCGCTGGATCCGCGCCCGACCGCGATCTTCGCCGCCAACGATGACATGGCCGCAGGCGTGCTGCGGGTGGCGTCGGAGCTGCACCTGTCGGTGCCGCGCGACCTGTCGGTGTGCGGCTTCGACGATGTGCCGATCGCGCACCATGTGACCCCCGCGCTGACCACGGTACGCCAGCCCACCCGCGAAATGGGACGCATGGCGACGCTGGAACTGCTCAAGGCGATCCGCGAACCCGGTGCCGGCCAGATGGTGGCGGTCGACTACACATTGCAGCTGCGGGACTCGACCGGCCGGGCGCCCGACGCGTAACTGCCGGCCGCAGCGCTACAGCCAGCGCACCTTCTTCAGATAGCGGTAAAGCACGAACACCACGACGATCACCGCGCCGATCAGGATGAAGTAGCTGTGGCGCCCGGCGAGCTCCGGCATGTGGCTGAAATTCATGCCGTACCAGCTGGCGATCAGCGTCGGCGCCGCCAGCAACGCAGCCCAGCCGGCCAGCTTCTTGACGATTTCGCCCTGGGCGATGGTCACCAGCGACAGGTTCACGCTCATCGCCGCGGTCAGCATCTCGCGCAGCGTGTCGATCGATTCGTTGAGGCGCACGGCATGGTCGAGCACGTCGCGCAGATACAGCCGGGCCTCCTCCCCGAGCTGGACCACCGGCGTGCGCGCCAGCTGCGCCACGATGTCCTGCATCGGCGCCACCGCCAGGCGCATCTGGGTGAGTTCCTTCTTCAGCTCGTAGAGCTTGAGGATGGTGTTGCGGCGATAGGTCTCGGCGAACACGTCCTGCTCGAGCGCATTGAGCTCGTCGCGGAACTCCTCCACGATCGGCACGTAATTGTCGACGATGAAGTCCAGCACCCCGTAGAGCGCGAATGCCGGCCCTTGCGCCAGCATTTCCGGTTCGCGCTCCAGGCGCGCGCGTACCGGCGCATAGGACAGCGATGCGCCGTGGCGCACCGTGACCAGGAAGCGGGCGCCGACGAACACATGGGTTTCGCCGAAGCGCACGTGAGCATCCACCAGCTGGGCGGTATGCACGGCCAGGAACAGCGAGCTGCCGTAGCCTTCCAGCTTGGGTCGCTGGTGCGCGTTCTGCGCGTCTTCCACCGCGAGATCGTGCAGGTCGAACTCCTCCTGCAGCTTGTCGAGCAGCGCATCCTCGGGTTCGTACAGACCGACCCAGACGAAGCTGCCGTCGTCCTGGGCGAGCACATCGCTGATCTGGTCGAGGCTGACGTCGCGACGCTGGCCGTTGCGGTCGTAGGCCGCGCAGTTGACCACGCAGGTGGGCATGTCGGCCTGGCAGGCCTGGCCAGCGTTGTCGGTCATTTCACGCATGCCGTGCATCCTGCGCCGTGGCCGCCTGGCGGACAAGGCCAGTCCGGGCGTACAACCACCACAACGCCGCGTGGACTGGCAGCATCAGGCCGATCCATGGGGCATTGCGTTGCGGTTGCAGCGGCAGCCACAGCAGGAACAGCGCGAGCATCGCGCCAGCCAGGATCGCGAGCAGCAGGCTGCGGAACAGGCGCCCGGGTTCGCGTCGGCGCAACATGCGCACCGCTCCTGGCCACAGCAGCAGGCAGAGCGGGTTGAACAGCAGCAGGTTGTGGTTGGCCCAGCCTGCGCGATGCGCGGTGCAGCACCACAGGAAGGCCATGACCAGTCCCAGCACTCCGCATAGCGTCCACGCGGGCAGGGCGACCCAGAGGGTTGACCTGGGTCCGGCGCGTCCGAGCAGCAACAGGACTGCCGCCACCCCGATCCCGACGAGCAACCACGGCCACCACCGCTGCGGTTCCGGCCGAGGTTCCGGTGCGATCCGGTGCGGCAGCAGCACCTGTTCGCTGCGCACCAGGGGCCGATCGTCCGCGCGCCGTACGTCGCGTAGTGCGTCAGCCAGGCGCATCGGCACGAAGGCGTCTTCCCAACGCGACCGGGTTACGTCGGCGAATGGCCCCAGTCCGACGTCGAAACCGAGCCACATCCAGTCTGCCGGCGAGGCCAGGCGCACCGCCTCGCTGCGATAGCTGTTGCCCTGCGAGCGCGTTTCCATCTGCCGCCGCAGCTCGCCGCCGAGCGCACGGTCCAAGGCGTCGCGCACGCGGGTGGCGCAGTTGTCGGTGAAGTAGTCGTAGCGGTAGCGCGCATTCTCCGGCTTGGCGTTCTCCGCCAGCGCGACGGCGAGTCGATTGGCTTCGGCATCGCTCAGGTCGAGCCACTGGATCGAAACCCCGCGCCCGGTATCGCGGTAATAGACCAGATCCTCGGCGAAGGGCAGGGCGACCAGCTGGTATTCCATCTCGCCGCGAACGAAACGACCGACGAAGCCTGGTTCGGACAGGTCGAAGAATCCGAAGTTGTACGAAATCGGTGCGCCCGCTGCCGTATCGTCCACCACGATCGAATCGTGGCCGAAGCGCTCCCAGAAGATCTCGCCCGGCAGCATGGTCGCCACGCCGATGCGCGGCGCCGCCTGCGCAAGCGGCGCCAGAACCAGCAGCGCCAGCAGCAACAGCCGCTGACTCAACGTGCTCCTGCCCCCACGCACGGGGGAGGACGCGATGGCATCACCCATCGCTGTGCACGCTGACGTGCAGAGCATGCAGCCGGCGCGCATCCGCGCGCGCCACGCGGAAACCGAACCGGCCCAGCGTGAGCTCCTCGCCGGCTTCGGGCAGGTGGCCGATGGCTGCGGTCACCAGGCCGCCGATGGTGTCGTATTCGTCGTCGTCGAAGTCGGCCGAAAAACGCTCGTTGAAATCCGCGATCGGTGTGAGTGCGTCCACCACGTACTGCCCGTCGGCCTGCGCGGCGATCAGCTTGGTCACGTCCTCGGCCTCGTCGTGCTCGTCGTCGATTTCGCCGACGATCTCCTCCAGCACGTCCTCGATCGTCACCAGCCCGGCCACGCCGCCGTATTCGTCGATCACGATGGCCATGTGGTTGCGCGACTGGCGGAACTCACGCAGCAGCACGTTTAGCTTCTTCGACTCAGGGATCAGCACCGCCGGGCGAAGCAGCTCGCGGATGCTGCCCGGGCCGTTGTCGGCCACCACGCCGCGCAACAGGTCCTTGGCCAGCAGGATCCCCAGGATCTCGTCCTTGTCCTCGCCATGGACCGGAAAGCGCGAATGCCCGGAGTCGACCACCTGCTTCATCAGGTCGAGGAACTTCGCGTCCGCCGACAGGGCCACCATCTGCGCGCGCGACACCATGACGTCGGCCACGCTCAGCTCGGAAACCGAGATCGCGCCCTCCATCATCCGCAGGGTGTCGGCCGCGATCAGGCCGTCGGCCTGCGCATCGCGCAGCAGTTCGACCAGGTCTTCGCGGGAACTCGGCTCGCCGGAAAGCGCGGAACTGATGCGGTCGAGCCAGGACCGGCGCGGCTTCTCGACAGAACGTTCCTGGGGCTCGCTGGGGCTGTAACTAGTGTCGTCCTCGGACATCTCTGCGCTGGGGGCGCCCGCGTCGGGCGTCGCTGGAAAGTCTATCGCGGACCGGTTGCCGGTCGGTGAAACGGTTCTGTCCGGTGCGGAATCGGAAAAATCCGAGCCGTCGCCGGGTAGATCGGCGATGGGGCAAGGCCGGCGGTCCGGGCACAGTGTCGTCCGCGGACCATCCCGCAACTCACCCCTGTCATGGAGGACTGATATGACCCGTTCGCTCTTTACCGCCACGTTCGCCGCCCTCTTCGCCGCCCTGGTGCCGTTCGCAGCGCAGGCGCAGACCAGCCCCAGCTATGTCGACGTCTCCAGCTACGCCTTGCCGGATGCCCAGTACGAGGGCTGGATCAACCTGCGCATCAACCTCAAGCGCGATTTCGATCAGATCTGCGGCGACACGTTCTGCGAAGGCGACTTCACAAATATCGAGCCGCTGAGTTTCCGCTGCTCGGTCGACCAGGCCAGCGGGCGTGTCGGCATGTGCGCGTGGATCTTCGCCGCCAGCAACGAGGAGATCGACCCCTACACCGGCCGCATCAGCGTTTCGCAGCGCGGTTTCTGGCGTTGCCGCACGCCACTGGCCGTAGGCACCACCATCGATCAGTTCATCGACGCCTTGCAGGGCGACCAGCCGCTCTATGCGCCACTGCCGAATTCGACGAGAACCATCATGGACGGCCTGATCGACTGCCTTTGACGGCAGGGGCGCACCCGGAATAGCCAGGATTTGTGCGCCCGGGAAGGCGGGGGAACGCAGATTCCGCCCGCCTTCCCGTGTGATTTGACGGATACTCTGGGCGTTGTCGACCCTGCGACGAACGGGATCAAGTGGAGAGGTACGGGTCCTCGATACCCAGGCCGGCGAGGATCTCGCGCTCCAGCGCTTCCATGCAGTCGGCATCGCGTTCGTCCTGGTGATCCCAGCCCAGCAAGTGCAGGACGCCGTGCACGGTCAGGTGCGCGTAGTGGGCGGCGAGGGGCTTCTTCTGCTCCTTCGCCTCCTTCGCCACGACCGGCGCGCACAGCACGATATCGCCCAGCAGCGGCAGCTTCACGCCTTTGGGCAACTTCACGCCTTCGGCCATGTCGGCGGGAAAGCTGAGCACGTTGGTCGCGTAATCCTTGCCCCGGTAATGGCGATTGAGCGCACGGCCTTCCCGGGCGCCGACGATGCGGATCGCCAGATCGGCTTCGAGGATGCGCGATGCCAGCGCTGCCGCGACCCATTTGCGGAAGCTCACCGCCGACGGCAGACCGGCGCGCGGCGTGGCGTAGCTGACGGAAACGTCGAGGCGGATGGGACCCTTGGTCACCCGGCGATTGTAGCGTGGGTCCGAGTCCTGCCGGTCACTCGGGAAGGATGCACGGCGAACGTCGCGCGATGCCGGTTACGGGCCGGTCTGCGCGTCTTTGGCATCGCGTGCGTCGTAGGCGCTGACGATCCGCGCCACCAGCGGGTGGCGGACCACGTCGCGTGCCTCGAAGAAGGTGAAGCTGACTCCCTCGACGCCGCGCAGCACCTCGATCGCATCCTTCAGGCCCGACTTCACGTGCCGGGGCAGGTCGATCTGGGTCATGTCGCCGGTCACCACCGCGGTGCTGCCGAACCCCAGGCGGGTCAGGAACATCTTCATCTGCTCGATGGTGGTGTTCTGGGCCTCGTCCAGGATCACGAACGCGTCGTTGAGCGTGCGGCCGCGCATGTAGGCCAGCGGCGCGATTTCGATCACCGACTTCTCCAGCAGCTTCATCACCTTCTCGACGCCCAGCATCTCGTAGAGGGCGTCGTACAGCGGGCGCAGGTAAGGATCGACCTTCTGGCTCAGGTCGCCCGGCAGGAATCCGAGCTTTTCTCCGGCCTCCACCGCCGGGCGAACCAGGATCAGCCGCTGCACCCGGGACTCGTTCAACGCATCCACCGCCATCGCGACCGCGAGGAAGGTCTTGCCGGTGCCGGCCGGACCGACCCCGAAATTGATGTCGTGGGTCGCGATGGCATGCAGATACTTCTGCTGGTTCGGGCCACGCCCGCGGATCGTGCCGCGTTTGACCCGGATCGCCACGTCCTGCGGCACGAATCCGCCATCGACCGCGCGGTCCGCGGCCCGGCTCCCGACCGCGTTCAGGCGCAGATTGATCGCATGGCCGTCGAACGTCTCGTCCTCGGCTTCCTCGTACAGCTCGCGAAGCAATTGCTCGGCTTGCGACACCGGTTCGGCCTCGGGGCCGGTAATCCGGAAGACATTGCCCCGATTGGAGATCTCCACCCCCAGCCGAAGCTCGATCTGGCGCAGGTGGGCGTCGAACGGTCCGGCCAGGTTGGCGAGGCGTTCGGTGTCGGCGGGTTCGAGAGCGAAATCGCGTTGGGCAGGGGATGCAGGCATTGCGCTTGGGCGGATGGGGCGCCAGGGCTGAGGCTTGGGTAGGCCCGTCGTCACTGAAGTGGCGGACGCGCCGTTGGTTGCAGGTGAAATCTTATGTGCCGCGCGGGAGCGATGAGATTCGCCGCAGCGGCGTTGTCATGGTCGCATGACGGCTCCTGGAAGTCGTTTCAACGACCGACCGATGTGATGCATCGCTCAACCTTTGCTTGGTTCACCTTGGATTTAATCTGCGGCAGCGGAAATTTTGCTGCACTGCGGTATACATAGAAGAACAAGTCGCTGCATGCCGTCTCCGCGGCGCTTCTGGTGCTGGATCCGCCGCCAGACAAGGCGGCCCATCAGGATCCGATATCCCTGCTTCCCCAGGAAGGTTCGTCTTGCCCGATTGCGCCCTGTCCACGCCAGCGGATCGCCCCTGTCCCCCGGGCGTCCAACCATCCTTCGGCGCAGGCTGCCGATGATTTCCATACGGGCGCTGCTGCTTGCGGTCGCCATGCTGGGGCTGGCCGCATGCGCGAGCAGCGCGCCGGTCGAGGAACTGCCGCCGGGCGATCCGCTGAGCGACGCGCTTGGACGTCCCGAATACCGGCTCGGCCCCGGAGACCTGCTCAAGGTGCAGGTCTTCCAGATCCCGGATCTCGATCGCGACATCCGCATAGACAATGCCGGCCGCATCTCGCTGCCGCTGATCGGCAGCGTGGAGGCGGCGGGGCTGGACATCGCGCGCCTCCAGGAGCGGATCGCGGCGCGTTACCGCGAGCGCTACCTGCAGGATCCGCAGGTGACGGTGTCGCTGCAGGAATCGCCGACCCAGCGGGTCACGGTCGGCGGCGCGGTCACCGAACCGGGCGTGTACCCGATGGAGGCGCCGCACCTGACCCTGCAACAGGCGGTGGCGATGAGCCGGGGCATCACCAACGTGGCCAATCCGCGCAATGTGATCGTCTTCCGTACCGTGGGCGGCAAGCGCGTGTTCGCGCGCTTCGACCTCAAGCAGATCCAGGAAGGCGCGCTGGACGACCCCGACATCCATGGCGGCGACATCGTGATCGTCGACGTCTCGGGCGTGCGGACGGTGCTGCGCACCCTGGTCGAGCTCACCCCGTTCCTGGCCGTGTGGCGCGCATACCGATGACCAGCGACGACCGCCGTACCCGCGCCGCGCAGCGCGAACTCTACGACGCGCCAGCCGAGAGCCATCTGGCCGAATATATGGGCGCGATCCTGCGCCGCTGGTGGCTGGTCCTGCTGGTCGCGGCGATGGCGGTGGCGCTCGCATTGTTCGCGAGTCTGATGATGACGCCGCAGTACCGCGCCACCACCACGCTGCAGATCCAGCGCGAACCGCTGAAGGTGGTGGACATGCAGGACCTGCTGCCGGCCGAATCGCCGATGGACCGCGATTTCTACCAGACCCAGTACGAGCTGCTGATGAGCCGCACCCTCGCGCGTCGGGTCATCGGCAGGGCGCGGCTCGCCACCCAACCGGCGTATGCGGACCTGGTGGAGGAAACGCTGGACAAGCTTGGTGCCCGGGCCGGTTCCGCCCAGCGCCAGGCGGCCGTCGAGCGCGCGTTGGTGCCGGCGGTGCTGGCCGCGTTGCAGGTCGAACCGGTGCGCAATTCCCGGCTGGTGCGACTGCACTTCAGCTCGCCGGATCCGCAGTTGGCTGCGCGCGTCGCCAACGCGTACGCTGCCGAGTTCATCGCCGGCAACCTCGATCGCCGCCTGCAGGCGTCCAGCTTCGCCACCAAATATCTCGCGACCCGGCTCGCCCAGCAGCGCGAGCGGCTGCAGAATTCCGAACGGCGCTTCGTCGCCTTCGCCGGCGCGGAGCGGATCGTCTCGGTGGGCGACGACAAGCCATCGTTGCCCGCGCAGAACCTGGCCGAGCTCAATGCACTGCTTGCATCGGCGCAGGATGCGCGGATCAAGGCAGAGGCGGCGTGGCGGCAGGCCGAGCGTGGCAACGGCAGGGCACTGCCCCAGGTGGTGTCCAATCCGCTGGTTCAGGGCCTGGAGCAGAGCCGTTTGCAGCTCAGCGCCGAATACCAGCAGAAACTGCCGACGTTCAAGCCTGACTACCCGGAGATGCAGCGGCTCAGCGGGCGGATCGGCGAAGCCGATCGTCAGATCACGGCCGAGGTCGCGAGGGTCCGCGCCTCGATCGAGGCCGAGTACGAGGCGGCCCGCCTGCAGGAGCAGATGCTCGAGGCCCGGATCGACAGCCTCAAGACCGATGAGCTGGAACTACAGGACCGCAGCATCCGCTACAACATGCTCAAGCGCGAGGTCGATACCAATCGCCAGCTCTACGACGGCTTGCTGCAGCGGTTCAAGGAAGTCGGCGTGGTTGGCAACGTCGGGGCGAACAACATCGCCGTGGTCGACCCGGCGGACGTTCCCGGGAAGGCGGATTCGCCGCGGATCGCACTCAACCTGGCACTGGCCCTGCTGTTCGGATTGTTCGGGGGCGTGGTCGCTGCGTTGTTCGCGCATGTCGTGCGGGTCCGGCGGTGAATTCGGGCGGGCCGCGCATTTCGGCATCGCGAACATGGCTCCGGTGGATGCCTGCGCGCGCCCGGTGTGGGTGCAGTGTGAGTATCTGGTCGCAGAAAAAATGGAACATCGCCAGCACTCGCGCATGTTGATGGGCTGAACCTTCAAACAAGTCGCCCAACGACGCAAAACCTTCAGAAAAATGGGTTATGGTGCAATGCACCATCGCGTAAAGGAGTGCACATGGTCTGAGCACAACGCAAGCGCGGCATGCGCTTCGTCGCATGGCGCCGCGACAGAACTTCCAGTGGAAACGAAAACGACTTGCCGTGATCCGGGGCCGGTACGGGAGGGCATCGGAGAGGACGCGGGCAAGGTGGCAAACAGTACGGTCATGCGGATGTTCCCCCACCTCCTGCATGCCGGCTTGGTTGCGAACAACGCACATGCTGCTGGCAAACCTCAACGCAGGCCTCGCGGGTGCGTCCCCGCGGCTGCTTTCGAAATACTCGGCTGCTGCCGATGTGTTCCTGCGCATCTCGGACATGATCGTCGTCCTGGGCGCGGCCCTCATCGCCTATCGGCTCCGTTCCGGCAGCTGGATGCCAGGCGCCGATTACCGCCTCGTCATCGGCACATCGCTGCTGTTTGCGGTGATCTGCTTCAACGCATTGCCGCTGTACCGCAGCTGGCGGGGGCTCGGGCTGCTGCGTGAGATCGCGGTACTGGGCGCCGCCTGGGGCGGCACCTTCGCACTGTTCTCGATCTACGCGCTGATCCTCAAGGTCGGGCACGAAGTGTCGCGGATGTGGGTCGGGATGTGGTTTGCGGGGGGATTCGTGCTGCTCGCCCTGTCGCGCACGCTGGTGCGCAGTCTGCTCCACGGCCTGCGCAGCCACGGGGTCGACGTGCAGCGCATCGTGGTGGTGGGGCTGCGGCCCCCGGTCGTGCGTATCCAGCGCTACCTGCGCCAGAACCCATGGGTCGGAATGCGGTTGCTTGGCTACTTCCGCACCCGCGACGACATGGCGGTGGGCGAAAGCTCGGAGATGACCTGTCTGGGCGAACTGCGCGACCTGCCGGCATTCCTCGCCGACGAGAGCGTCGAAGAGGTATGGGTGTCGATGCCGCTCGACAAGCTGAGCCGCATCAAGCCGCTGCTGTCCCAGCTCGAACATACGCCGATCAAGATCAAGCTGATTCCCGACCTGGTCGAGATCTCGATGCTCAACCAGGCCGGCGAGCAGCTCGGCAACGTGCCGGTGATCAGCCTGCGCCAGGGCAGCGTCGGACGCGAGAGCCAGTTTTTGGTGTTCAAGGCGGTCGTCGACCGTTGCCTGGCGTTTGTCGCGCTGCTGGGACTTGCCCCGGTGATGATCGCGATCGCGATCGCGGTCAAGCTGGACTCGCCCGGACCGGTCTTCTTCCGCCAGCGCCGGCAAGGGCGCGCCGGAAGGGAATTCCAGATGCTGAAGTTCCGCTCGATGCGCATGCATCGCGAAGGCGAGCATCAAGTCACGCAGGCAACACGCCAGGACCCGCGGGTGACACGGGTCGGCGCGTTCCTGCGCCGCACCAGCCTGGACGAACTGCCGCAGCTGTTCAACGTGCTCGGTGGCAGCATGTCGCTGGTCGGCCCGCGTCCGCATGCGATCCCGCACAATCGCCACTATCAGGCGCTGATCAACTGCTATGCGCAGCGCCACTACGTGAAGCCGGGAATCACCGGCTGGGCGCAGGTCAATGGCTTCCGCGGCGAGACGCCGATGCTGCGCGACATGCGCAAGCGGGTGCAGTACGACCTCGACTACATCCGCCGCTGGTCGCTGTGGTTCGACATCAAGATCATGGCGATGACCCTGGTCAAGGTGCTTGGCCAGAAGGGGGCCTATTGAGTCGGCTCCGATTCGTGCGGGGATGCAGGCCAACGACGTGTGTGCTCCGGGTTTCGGTCACAGGTCCCGCTTCCGAGTCCGTGTGCCGATGAGCCCGGGCGACGCCTGGCGCAACCGGATCGCGGCGCTGCTGCTGCTGTTCGCGGTGGGCTACAACTTCCTGCTGGCCATCGTCAACGCGCAGCTGTTCGCGATCGGTCCGTCGGCAGCGTACGCCGCGGAACTGGTCGCCTATGCCGGCTGCTTCCTGCTCGGCGTCGGTACCCTCGATCGCAACGGCATGGCCTTGGTGCTGGCCGGGATCGGCAGCCTCGTGCTGCTCAACCTCGCGCGCACCCTGGTGCTGTGGGAAGTCGACCTCAAGTTTCTGCGCGATGCGCTGGTGCCGTTCGCGTTCCTGATGCTTGGCACGGCCTATCGCGGCTCGCTGCCGCGACTGCTGCTGTGGCTGGCGCTGGTCGTGGTGCTGGTCGCGGCGTTCGAGATGGCATTTCCGACGCTGTATGGCGACCTGGCGGACCCGCGCAGTTACTTCATCAACACCCGCGGCGCGGTCGAGGAGGATTTCTGGAACCCGGACAGCAACCTCAATGTCAATGCCACGCGTCCGGGCGAGCGGATCTGGCTGGCCGGCATGACGCTGCCGCGGGCGTCGTCGATCTTCGTCGAGCCGGTCACGATGGGGAACTTCATCATCTTTTTCGCCGCGGTGGCCTTGACCTTCCGCCGTGCGCTGGGCGTGGGTGGTCAGGTCCTGTCGCTGGCGGTGGTGCTGTTCCTGCTGATCGCATCGGACGGACGGCTGGCCACGGCGACCTGCCTGATGATGCTGGTACTCGCGCCGCTGTTCCGGCGACTGGACCAGTCGCTGTCGATGCTGGTGTTCATGGGGGTGGTGGCGGGCGGCTGGCTGCTGGTGCGGCTGGCGGGCGTCGAGGCGTACGAGGACACGCTGCTTGGGCGGATCTATGTGACCGTCGACGCGCTGAGCAACATGTCGCCGCGCGCATGGCTGGGGCTGGACCTCGGAGCGCCGTATACCTACTCCGACAGCGGCATCGCGTACTTCATCGCATCGCAGTCGCTGGCCACGGTACTGGCCTTCCTGGTCGGGTATGCGTTCCTGCTGCGGATGCCAACGACGCACGGCCAGTTGTTCAAGAACCTCTTCATCTTCGCGTTCGCGCTCAGCCTGCTGGTGTCGAACAGCTACTTCTCGATCAAGACCGGCGCGCTGTGGTGGTTCGCCTGCGGCTACCTGTGGCAGGTGCAGGTGGGGCGGGTTGCGGCGGCGCGGCGCTGGATCGAGGACCGATCCGCACGCGATGGCGCGTTGCATGCGCTGGCACGGGCCTGAGCCGGGCTGCCGCGTCGTGTCGATCGCACAGGCCCCCGCGATGCCCCGCGCCGTGAGCCCGTCACGCCCGCCCGCAGTGCGCGATGCACGTATCGATGCTGCGCGGGCCGTAGCAATCGTGCTGGTGGTACTCGGGCACGCCAAGGGTATTCCAGCCTGGTTCGCGACCGCGGTCTACAGCTTCCATGTACCCGCGTTCTTCGTCCTGTCGGGCTGGTTCGCCGCGCGCCGTGCCGGAGATGAACCGCGTGCGCTCACCATGCGGCTGGCGCGCTCGCTGCTGCTGCCGTATGCGGCGTTCTTTTTCGCCGCATATGCCTATTGGCTGTTGACCCGCGACATCGGAGAGAAGGCGCAGCGCTGGGGCGACGTGCCGTGGTGGGATCCGTTGTCCGGATTCGTCAGCGGCATCGGCCCGCACCTTTATGTGAATCCGGCGCTCTGGTTCCTGCCGGCATTGTTCGTGACCGTGCTGGCGTATGCACTGCTGCGGCGCGTGTTGCCGCCACGGGCGTTGGCGCTGCTGTCGCTGGCGTCCGGACTGGCATGGATCGCATGGTTCCCGCAGGTCGGTATCCGCCTGCCGTTCGCGCTCGACGTGCTGCCGGTGGCGCTGGCGTTCTACGCGGTCGGTGCGGCGGGTGCCGGGGTCCAGGTGCCACGGTGGACGCCGCTGGCCGCGGCCAGCGCGACTGCGCTGCTGCTGTCATGGGCGGCGTTGGCCTGGTTCAACGGCCGCGTCGACATTGTGCAGTTGCGCTTCGGCGCATCGGGCTGGATGTTCTTTGGCGCTGCGCTGCTCGGCACCGCGCTGCTGCTGTCCGCGTCGGCGGCGCTGGTGCGGGTGAGGGCGCTGCAGTGGATCGGCCGCAACACCCTGCTGATCCTGTGCACGCACATGCCGGTGTTCTTCGTGCTCTCGGGGGTGGCGTCGCTGACCGGGTTGTTCGACGGCGGCAAGCCCGGGCCGGCCTGGGCGGTGCTGGTATCGCTGCTGGCGCTGGCCTTGTGCGTGCCGATGCGGGCGCTGCTGGTCGGCTGGGCGCCGTGGGCACTGGGCCTGCGCGCCGGCTTCCGCGAGGCGCGAGCATGAAGGTCGTGCACGTGGTCCGCCAGTTCCACCCTTCCGTGGGCGGAATCGAGGAGGTCGTGGCGAACATCGCCCGTCGCCACCTGGCCGAAGGTCGCGACGAGGTCGAAGTGATCACCCTCGACCGCCTGTTCCGCGGCGATGGCGACCGTCTGCCGGGCAGCGATCTGTACGATGGCGTGCCGGTGCGGCGCCTGTCGTACATCGGTTCGTCCCGCTACCCGTTGTGCCCGCACGCACTGGCTGCAGTGCGTCACGCCGATCTGATCCACGTGCACGGCATCGACTTCTTCTACGACTACCTGGCCGCGACCGCCGTCGTGCACGGCAAGCCGATGATCGTCTCCACCCATGGCGGGTTTTTCCACACCAATTACGCGTCGGCACTGAAGCGGTTCTGGTTCGGCACGGTGACTCGCGCGTCGGCGCGTGCCTACCGGCGCATCATTGCCACCAGTCAGAACGACGGCGACCTGTTCGCGCGCGTGGTCCCGGCCCAGCGGTTGCGGGTGATCGAGAACGGCGTGGACGTGGACAAGTTCGCGGGCCTCGGCAGTGCGGCGCCGGGGCGGACCCTGCTCAGTTTCGGTCGCTGGTCGGTCAACAAGGGCCTGATCGAAACCCTCGACCTGCTGGAGACCTTGCGCGGCGACGGTACCGACTGGCGGCTGCTGCTGGCAGGACGCGAATTCGACCTGAGTGGCGCCGATCTGGAGCGGGGGGTCGCGGCACGCGGACTGCAGCCGGCGGTCGAGATCGTGCATGCACCGTCGCAGTCGCGACTGGCGGAGTTGTTTGCACGCGCGCAGTACTTCGTCTCGCTGTCGCGCCATGAGGGCTTCGGCATTGCAGCGATAGAGGCGATGAGCGGCGGACTGGTGCCGATCCTGAGCGCGATCCCGCCTTACGCAAAGCTGCATGCCGAGTCCGGACTCGGCGCGCTGGTGGACGTGGGCGATCTGCCCGCCGCCGCGGACGCGGTACGCGGGCTTGTGGACATTTCAGAGCAAGGCCATGCGGCTCGACGCGAGCGCGCGATGCGGCACGCCGCCCGCTACCAGTGGCGGCACGCGGTTGCCGCCTATCTGGCGGAGTATCGGGCGGCGTTGGCGCGGCCTGACCCGAATGCGCAGCCGGACGGGGCGTCGCCATGATGCCGGCGCACGCGATGACCGACGTGCGGGCGGCCATGCCGCGCATTGTCGTGCTGCAGTCGATCCCGCCCCCGGACGAAACGACCAATCCCTACCTCCGCCAGTTGGTTGCAGCCCTGCCGCGGGAGGTGGAAACCAGGTACTACTCGCTGCGCAGCGCGCTGTTCGCGCACTACGACCTGTTCCATGTGCACTGGCCGGAGTATCTGCTGCGCCATCCCAACCGGCTGCGCGCGCTGCTGAAGCGGCTAGGCGTGGGCGCGCTGCTGCTGCGGCTGTGGGCGACGGGCACGCCCGTGGTACGCACCCTGCACAACCTGCAGCCGCATGAGGGCGGTGGATGGACGGAGCGCTTGCTGCTGCGTGGGCTCGACCGCCTGACCAGACGCCGGATCTGCATCAACGCCGCCGGCGACGACGGCAGCGAGGCGACCGACACGATCCTGCACGGGCACTATCGCGACTGGTTTGCGGCGCGGCCGATTCCGCCCACGGTGCCGGGTCGGCTGCTGTATTTCGGCCTGATCCGTCCGTACAAGGGCGTGGAGGCGCTGCTGGAGGCATTCGGCGCATTGCATGATTCCGCATTGCCCGGCAGATCGCCGACGCTGCGCGTCGTTGGCAATCCGGCTTCGGACCGGATGCGCGCGAAGGTGCAGGCGGCCTGCGATGCCGATCCGCGGGTCAGCGCGCTGTTGCGCTACGTCGACGATGGCGTGCTGGCGCGCGAGATCGGCGAGGCGCAGCTGGTTGTATTGCCGTACCGGCAGATGCACAACTCCGGCGCCCTGCTGCTCGCGCTTTCGCTGACGCGACCGGTGCTGGTGCCATGGAGCGAGGCCAATGCGCGCCTCGCCAAGGAAGTCGGGCCCGGCTGGGTGCGGCTCTATCAGGATGTGCTCGATGCAGAAGCACTGGCAGAAGCGCTGCGGATCCCCACGCCACCAGGGCTTCCGGACCTTTCGCGGCGCGACTGGCCCGAGCTCGGCCGTCAGCATCACGCCACCTACGCCAGCGCGTTGCGTGCGGCAAAGCGGTGGAAGGAGCGCTGACGGTGGCTGCGCGCGGATCCGAGCTCAAGACACCACCGTCGCTGGGACGCATGGCGGCCGGCGGCGCGCTGGTCACCATGGGCGGACAGCTGGCGAAGATTGCGGTGCAGTTTGGCGGCGTCATCCTGCTGGCGCGTCTGCTCACGCCGCGCGACTACGGCCTGGTGACGATGGTGCTGGCGATCGTCGGAGTCGGCGAGGTACTGCGCGACTTCGGCCTGTCCTCGGCGGCGATCCAGGCGCGGCACCTGAGCCGCGGGCAGCGCGACAACCTGTTCTGGATCAACACCGCGATCGGGCTGGTGCTGGCCCTGGTCGTGTTCCTGATGGCCGGCCGGATCGCGGCGTTCTATGGCGAGCCCTTGCTGCGCGGCCTGGCGCAGGCGATCGCGCTGACCTTTCTGCTCAACGGTCTGACCACGCAGTACCGCGCCCACTTGACCCGTGAGCTGCGCTTCAAGCGGCTGACCGCGGCCGAAGTCGGTGGGCAGCTGGCGGGGCTGGCGGTGGCGGTCGTGCTGGCGCTGGCCGGTTACGGCTACTGGGCGCTGGTCGTGCAGCAGATCGTGCAGGCGGCGATGATCCTCGCGGTGATGGTCGCCGCAGCGCGCTGGTTGCCCGGCCTGCCGAAGCGCGATGCCGAGGTGCGCAGCTTCCTGCGCTTCGGCGGCAACGTCATGGCCTCGCAGCTGTTGGCCTGGTTCAGCAACAACGTCGGCCAGATCCTGATCGGCAATCGTCTGGGCGCGGCGCCACTGGGTCTGTACAACCGCGCGTTCGCGCTGGTGGCGATGCCGCTGACCCAGCTCAACGCGCCGGCGACCTCGGTGGCGCTGCCGGTGCTGTCGCGGCTGCAGGGCGATCCCGCCCGATACGCAGCGTTTCTGCTGCGCGGGCAGGCGGCGCTGATGCATTTCCTGATCGCGGTGTTCGCATTCGCCTGCGCGCAGGCCGAGCCGCTGATCGTGCTGACGCTCGGCGCGCGCTGGGCGGAGGCGGTGCCGATGTTCCAGGCGCTCGCGGTGGGCGCCGTGTTCCAGTCGGCCGGCTATGCCGCGTACTGGGTGTTCATGTCGAAGGGCCTGACCGCTTCGCAGCTGCGTTACGCCGTGATCAGCCGCACGCTGGTGATCGCCTGCATCGCGTCCGGTGCGCAGTGGGGCGCGCTTGGCGTCGCGATGGGTTACGCCGTCGGCAGCGCCCTGTCTTGGCCGCTCGCGTTGTGGTGGCTGGGAAGGATTTCGGATGCGCCGGTGCGCGGCATGGCTGGGAACGGCATGCGCGCGATCGCCGGCTATGCGCTGTGCGGCGTTGTGTCTTATGGGACCGCTGCGCACTGGGCCACAGCGCTGCCGATGAAACTGGCGCTCGGCGCCGCCGCCGGTGCGGCGACGTTCGCGGCGGTGTGTGCGCTGTGGCCGGGGTTCCGGCGCGACGTCGCCGGCATCCTGCAGACCCACACCCTGCTGCGCACGGCGCGCAGCGGATGACGATCGCATCGACGAGGAGCCGGACCATGGGCGCAGGCACCGCCACCGCTACTGCCGTAATCCCGCAACCGGCCGCGTACGTCGTACCTCGCAGCGGCGGATTTCTGGTGCTCTCGGCGCACGACTACCGCACGCCGCGGCGCGCGAGCATCCATGCCATTGCCGCCGAGCTCGCCCGTCGCGGTCCGACCCGTTTCTTTTCGCTACGCTACAGCCGGTTGTCGAAGTGGAAACGCGACATCCGCCTGCCCCTGGACGCCAGCGCCAACACCGTGGTCCGCCATCGCGGCGTCGACTGTTTCCTGTGGAAGACCACGCTGCACCCATTCAACACCCGCCGCCGCTGGCTGCGTCCATTCGAGGACGGGCTGTTCCGGCATTACGCCGCCAGGCCGCCCGCGATCCTGCGCCAGTGGATGCGCGAGGCCGACACGATCGTGTTCGAGAGCGGTACGGCGGCGGTGTTCATCGAGCTGGCGCGGCGCACCAATCCGCAGGCCAGGCTGATCTACCGCGCCTCCGACAGCCTGTCGGCCATCGACAGCGCCGACTACGTCGCGCGCGCCCTGGCCCGGATCGCGCCTGCAATGGATGCGATCGCGCTGGTCTCGCCGACGATGGCGGCCGAGATCGCCAGCCGCGACAACGTCTACCACATCGGTCACGGGATCGATCCGGCACTGGCGGAGCAGGGCGATCCATCGCCATATGCCGATGGCGTGCACGCGGTGTCGGTGGGTTCGATGCTGTTCGATCCCGGAGCGATCGCGGCCGCCAGCCGTGCATTCCCCCAGATCGCCTTCCATGTCATCGGGTCGGGGTACGGCCGCCAGCCTGGCTATGGCGACAACGTGAGCGTCTATGGCGAGATGCCGCATACCGAAACCCTGCGTTACATCAAGCACGCGCGCTTCGGCATCGCGCCGTATGCCTCGGCCCGGCTCCCGGCATACCTCGCCGACAGTTCGCTGAAGCTGCTGCAGTACGACTTCTTCGGGGTGCCGGCGATCTGTCCGGAGGCGATCGTCGGCGGCTACGCCTCGCGTTTCGGCTATGCGCCGGGCGACGCCGAATCGATCGCCTCCGCGGTGCGCCGCGCGCTCGCCGCTCCGCGCGTGCGCTCGCGTCGGCCGCTGGACTGGGCGCAGACCGTCGACCGGTTGCTCGACCCCGCGGCGTTTCCCGACACGCGCATCGCAGCTGCGCGCATGCGGCATGCGGGCTGAGGGGGCGCCGGTGTCGATACTCAAGGCCTGGATCGAACGCGAGCAACAGCGCGCCATGTACTGGTGGCGGCCGAAGAACGGCGCGATCAATGTCGGCGACTACCTTGCCAAAGTGATCGTGGAAGCGATGCTTGGCCTGCGCGATCTTGACCTGATCGACAAGCGCGACCGGCGCCACCGGCTGTTCTCGATCGGCTCGGTGCTGCACAACGCCCGTGATGGCGAGGCGGTATGGGGCAGCGGCATCAACGGCAAGATCGACGACGATCGCCACCAGTTCCGCAGGCTCGACGTACGCGCAGTGCGGGGCCCGCTGACGCGCAGTTACCTGCAGGCGCGCGGTATCGCCGTGCCCGAGATCTACGGCGACCCGGCGCTGCTGATGCCGCGGTTCTTCCCGGGAGAGTTGGTTGGCACCGGCTCGCGCAAGGCGTTCGCGGTGGTGCCGCATTTCAACGAATCGCCGGACAAGTACGCGGCCTATCGCGATCACCTGGTGCTTCCGACGTGCAAGCCGCTGGCCTTCGTGCGCGCGCTACTGGGCGCCGACCTGGTGGTGTCGAGCTCGCTGCACGGGGTGATCCTGGCCGAGGCCTACGGCATCCCCGCGGTGTACCTGGACAGCGGCAATGGCGAGCACCGCTTCAAGTATGACGACTATTACCGCGGCACCGGCCGCAGCGAATGGCATGCCGGCGAGTCCGTCGAAGCCTGCCGATCACTCGGCGGCAACGCTGCTTTCGATCTGGCCGGGCTGCAGGACGCGCTGATGGCCGCGTTCCCTTACGACCTGTGGTGACGCCGGTGCGGGACGGCGCGACCGTGGCGGGACCTGCGCCTGCCGAAGTTGAGGCGCCGCTGACGCTCGGCGGGTATCGGGTGCATTCGCTGGCACGCGAGGTGCTTGCGCGCGACGTGCTCGCAGCCTGCGAAGGCGGCGCCAGGCGTCAGGTGTTCTTCGCCAATACCAACTTCGTGGTGCAGTGCCGTGCGCTGCGGCCGCGGTTGCTGGCGCCGTCCGTGCGCGTGGTCAACGATGGCATCGGCATGGATCTGGCCGCCCTGCTGGTGCACCGCCGTCGCTTTGCGGAAAACCTCAACGGCACCGACTTCGTTCCCTACCTGTGCGCGTGCAGCCCGCGGCCGCTGCGCTTCTTCCTGCTCGGCAGCGCGCCGGGCGTGGCCAAGCGGGCAGGGCGGCACCTGGCCGAATCACTGGGGCAGCAGGTCGTCGGCAGTTGCGACGGGTATGACGAATTCACCGCGGCCGGCGACGGGCTGGTGGCGCGGATCAACGCGGTGCGACCGGATGTCGTGCTGGTGGCGCTCGGCAATCCGCGCCAGGAGGCGTGGATCCTCGACCATCGCGAGGCGCTGACGGCACCGGTGCTGTTCGGGGTCGGTGCGCTGCTGGATTTTCTCTCCGGCAACGTGGAGCGGGCGCCGGGGTGGATACGGCGCTGGCGGATGGAGTGGCTGTACCGTCTGGCGCGCGAACCGCGGCGGCTGCTCAGGCGTTACACCCTGGATCTGTTCGTGTTCTTCGCTGTGTGCCTGCGTGAGGGGCGACGGCTGCCCGGCTTGTCCGGGGCCTCGTAGGACCGACCCAGCCGCCGCTTGCGGCCGAATGCAGGTGAACGGCTTGAAATTTAATTAAACATATAATTAAATACGGTCATGGCCACAGCCAAGACCCCGGCAAGACAACGCACCCGCGGCCGCCCCTCCGGGCGCGGCCCCGGCACCGCAGGCCCCGACCTGCGCGAGCGGCTGCTCGATGCGGCGGTCGCCCGCTTCGCTGTGCGCGGCATCGCCGCCACCTCGCTGCGCGACATCGCCACCGAAGCCGAGGTGACCCCGGCCCTGCTGCATTACTACTTCGGCGACAAGGCGCAGCTGCAGGATGCGGTGATCGAGGAGCGGCTGATGCCGCTGTTTGCCGGCCTGCGCGAGACGCTGCTGGCGGCCGGCGACGATGTCGACGAGCTGGTCGCGCGCTTCGTGATCGGCATCGGCCGGCTGGTGGTGCAGCATCCGTGGCTGCCGTCGCTGTGGGTGCGCGAGGTCCTGAGTGAGGGCGGCGCGCTGCGCGATCTTCTCGTCGGCCGGATGGCGCCGCAGGTGCCGCTGCTGCTGGCGCAGCGCTTCGCTGCCGCGCAGGCGCAGGGCAAGCTGAATCCGGATCTCGACCCGCGCCTGCTGGTGGTGTCCTTGGTCGGGCTGACCCTGTTCCCCGCCGCCGGCGCGCCGATCTGGCGCCGCATCTTCGATGCCGACGACCTCGATGCCGACGCCCTGCGCCTGCATACGCTGGCGCTGCTCGATCGCGGCATCGGCGCCGGCTGACCCATATGCACACCGGAGCATCTGCATGAAATTCCTGCGCACTGCGGTCGTCGTCGTGGTGGTCATGGCCGGATGTGCGGAGGACCCGCCGCAGGCGCTCGGCACCCTGGAATACGATCGCGTTGCCCTGCCGGCGCCCGCTGCCGAGCGCATCGTCGCGATCGACGTGCGCGAAGGCCAGCAGGTGGCGGCCGGCGCCAAGTTGCTCACCCTGGAACGCACCCGCACCCAGGCGCAGACCCGCGCGGCGGAAGCCGAGGCGCAGCGGCAGCGCGATGCCCTGGCCGAACTGGAAGCCGGTACCCGCAGCGAGGAGATCGCCCAGGCACGCGCCAACCTCGCCGCAGTGCAGGCGCAGGCACGCGATGCCGCTGCCTATTACGCGCGGCTGCAGCCGCTCGGAAGCCGGCAGCTGGTCGCCGCGTCCGATGTCGACCGCGCGCGGGCCGCCACCGGCAATGCGGCAGCGCAGGTCCGCGCCGCGCAGGCCGTGCTCGAACAGCTGGAGCGAGGTGCGCGCGTCGAGCAGATCGCGCAGGCGCGCGCTGCGGCCGAGGGTGCGCAAGCGCAGGTGGTCGCGCAGCAGGCGACGCTGGACAAACTCGACGTGGTCGCGCCGCGCGCCGGTCGCATCGATAGCCTGCCTTATCGATTGGGCGATCAGGCCCCGGTCGGCGCACCGCTGGCGATCCTGCTCGTGGGCGACGCACCGTACGCGCGCATCTATGTGCCCGAGCCCCTGCGCGCCAGCGTCAAGGTGGGCGACCGCGTGCAGGTCCACGTGGACGGTCGCGATGCCGTGCTGTCGGGCCGGGTGCGCATGATCCGCAGCGAGCCCAGCTTCACGCCGTACTACGCACTGATCGGAGAGGACGCCGCGCGCCTGAGCTATCTCGCTGAAATATCCCTGGGTAAGGACGCCGCGCAGTTGCCGGCGGGCTTGCCGGTGCGCGTCGAGTTCGCGTCCGGACCCACTTCCGCCAAGCCGGGAAAGGATTGAGGGCGCCCGATGACGCGTCCGGAGCCCGCGATCGCGCACGAATCCTCCGATGGAGCGGGAGAATCCATTGCAATCCGCGCGCGCGGCCTGACCAAGCGCTTCGCCGACCTGGTCGCGGTGGACCACGTCGACCTGACCGTGCCCACGGCCCATGTCTACGGCTTTCTTGGCCCCAATGGATCGGGCAAGTCCACCACCATCCGCATGCTCTGCGGATTGTTGACACCGAGCGAAGGCGAGATCGAGGTGCTCGGCCTGCGCATTCCCGAGCAGGCCGACGCGCTGCGCCTGCGCATCGGTTACATGACCCAGAAGTTCTCGCTGTTCGAGGACCTGACCGTGCGCGAGAACCTGGACTTCCTCGCCGCGGTGCAGGGGCTCGACAAGCCGCAGGCCCGGCGGCGGATCGACGAGCTGATCGAGCAATACCATTTCGCCGACCGGCAGAAACAGCTCGCAGGCACCCTGAGCGGCGGCCAGAAGCAGCGGCTCGCCTTGGCCGGTGCGGTGATCCATGAGCCCGAATTGCTGTTCCTGGACGAGCCGACCAGCGCGGTGGATCCAGAATCGCGGCGCGACTTCTGGGAAAAACTCTTCGACCTGGCCGATGCCGGCACCACCCTGCTGGTGTCCACCCACTACATGGACGAGGCCGAACGCTGTCACCGCATCGCCATTCTCGATCGCGGCGCGCTGGTGGCCGACGGCACGCCGGACGAACTGACGTCCGCGCTGGCCGGTCGCACGGTTTCGGTGCTCGCGCAGCAGCCCCGCCGCGCGCAGCAGACGCTGGTCGGTCTGCCGGGGGTGCTCAGCGTCGCCCAGATCGGCAACAGCCTGCGCGTCCTGACCACGGCCGACGGCGATGCAGGCGCGCGCATCCACGCCGCCCTGCGGCAGGCGGGGCTGCAGGCGGAAGTCGCAGCGTCGCAGCCCAATCTCGAAGACGTCTTCGTCTCGGCCACGCGTGGGCGCGAGCCGGACAGGGAGGCGGCATGAGCATGCACATCGGCATTGCGGGCGTGCGGTCTCCGTGGGAGCGGCCTTGGCCGCGAGTCTCTTCTACGCGAACGGGTGCGCAGCCCGGACCGATCACGGCCAAGGCAGCTCCCACGCCCAGCGGAGTGTCGCCATGAACTTCCGCCGCCTGTTCGCCGTCATGCTCAAGGAAATGCGGCAGATGCGCCGCGACCGCATCACCCTGGCGATGATCGTCGGCATCCCGGTCATGCAGCTGGTGCTGTTCGGCTATGCGATCAACCTCAACCTGCGCGGGCTGTCCGCCGGTATAGCCGATCAGGCAGGAACGGCCGGCGCGCGCGCGCTGGTGATGGACATGGTGGCCACCGGCGTGATCGCGCCGACGCAAACGGTCAACACGCCGCAGGAACTGATGGCCAGCCTGCGCCGTGGCGAGATCAGCGTGGGGGTGGTGATCCCACCCGACTTCGAGCGCCGCCGCATCGACGGCCGCGAAGCGGTGCAGGTGCTGGTCGACGGCAGCGACACGGTGGTCCAGAGCGCCGCCATCCAGCTCGCGCAGATGCCGCTGGACAACAGCGTTGCGCTTGCCAACGCCACGGGCGCGCGCGAAGTCACGGCCCGGCAGATCGCCGTGGTCAGCTTCTACAACCCGGAGCGCCGTTCTGCCGTCAACATCGTGCCCGGGTTGATCGGCGTGATCCTGACCATGACGATGGTCCTGTTCACCGGCGTGTCGATCGTGCGCGAGCGCGAGCGCGGCAACATGGAGCTGCTGATCGCCACGCCGGTCAGCCGCAGCGAGCTGATGATCGGCAAGGTGCTGCCCTACGTCGGCATCGGCCTGGTCCAGACCACCCTGGTGCTGCTGCTCGGCCTGTGGCTGTTCAAGGTGCCTGTGCGCGGAAGCGTGCTGGATGTCTACGTCGCCGCGCTGCTGCTGATCGTCGCCAACCTCACCCTCGGCCTGATGATCTCGACCAAGGCGCAGTCGCAGTTCCAGGCCATGCAGATGAGCTTCTTCGTGTTCCTGCCCTCGATCCTGCTGTCGGGCTTCATGTTCCCGTTCGCCGGCATGCCGCGGGTCATCCAGTGGCTCGCGGAAGTCCTGCCGCTGACCCATTTCCTGCGCCTGATCCGCGGCGTGATGCTGCGCGGTGCGGGGCTGCCCGAACTGTGGCCCGACGTGGCGGCGCTGATCGCGTTCACTGCGGTGATGATGACCCTGGCGATCAGCCGGTTCCGCAAACGGCTCGACTGATGACGAACCTAGGGTGCGCCCCAGGTGGGCGGCGTGCTCGCCGTTGGCTATAAGACAGGCTTGCGCCGAGCGCATCTGGAAAGGCTTCCGGAGGATATCGCCATGGTCGACAGCGTCGGTGGAACCGATCGCAGCAACGAGACATCTTCGCTCAGCGAATCGCTCGCGCGCGAGCAGACCAGCGCGGCCAGCGTCCGCGAACAGGAACTGCGCGCAGAGCTCGCAGCGAATCCGCAGGCTGTCGCAGCCCTAGACCAGCTCAGCGCCAATCTGAACTGCTACAACCTCAGCGACCAACAGCGGGTCGAGGCGCTGGACGCGTTTGCCGCCGCGCCCAACGCCGCGACCGCGGCCTACGTGGAAGGCACCGTGGCGCAGACGCTGGGGGTCAACCCGGCGGCCACGCAGTCGCTGCTTTCGCCCGATGCGGGCACGCTCACCATCGCCGGGCAGACCTACACGATCGATCACGGCACCCTCATCGGGGCCGACGGGCGCCCGGCGGGCACCATCAACAACAACGGCGAAGTCCAGCTCAGCACCGAACAGCAGCCGCGCAACGTCTACAGCGACCTCAGCGCCCGCGTGCGCATGCAGGAACAGGTGAACAGCGAGCTGCAAACGATGCTGGACCTGCATCCGGCCGATCGCCGCGGCCGGCTCGACGATGCCAACGTCAACCAGGATTTCGCCGATCGCGTCAGGCAGACGCTCGAGCGCGCGCGCCGGGAAGGCATGGACATGCAGACCGACCTGGCCTACCGCACCTTCGCCCAGCAGGACGCGCTGTACGCGCAGGGACGCACGGCGCCCGGCAACCGCGTGACCAATGCGCGCGGCGGACAGTCCTGGCACAACTACGGCCTGGCCGTGGACCTGGTGTTCAGCACTCCCACCGGACAGCCGTCCTGGCCCGAGAACGGCAACTGGACGCGCTATGGCCAGATCGCCGACGGCTACGGACTGACCTGGGGCGGCAACTGGCGCAATCCCGACCGTCCGCACGTGGAGTACCACCCCGGCTTCGGCGCGGGCGACGCGGGTCAGTTCGCCGGCAACATGCGCCAGGGCGGACTGGAAGCAGTGTGGGACCGCATGGGCATCGGCCAGCAGCCCTGAAGGCCTCGGGCCGACGCGCGGCCGATCCTCTGGCAGAATCCGGGCTCGTGACTGCACACCGCATGCATTCGATCCGCGGACCCGCCCGCCTGTGGCGCACAGGAGTGGTCGCGCTGGCTGTGCTCATGTTCCTGGCGGCCTGCGCCGGCGCGGACGGAAGCGCCTCGCCGAGCGCCCAGGAGGCAGCTGCATCCGCTGGTGTGGATGCAGCGCGCCCGGATGCATCGAATGCGCCATCCATCGCCGCTCCCTTGCGGATGCTGCCGGGTGCGGGTGCGGTGGCGTTCGATCCTTCGCAACCGCGCGTGGCCTGGGCTGCCGGCGAGGAAATCCGCATGCTCGATCTGGCACAGGATGCGGAGTCCAGGCACCCGGTGGGTGCCTGGGTGACCGACGTGGGTTTCGCGCCGGACGGCGCGCTCTGGGTCATCGCGGGCGACGCGCAGCTCTGGCGCGACGGGGCCGTGGCCTGCCGCGCCGATGTCGAACTGGATCGCCTGCTCGGCATCGACGCGCAGGGAGCGGTTGCCGCCGGATACACGCACGCCGATGGCACTGGCATGCTGCGTCGTCAGATCTGGCTGGATGCCAGCTGCAACGTAAGCAGCGAACAGACCGACCCGGTGCCGGCCGGCGTGTCCGATGCCGAAGCCGACCCCGGCGCGCCGCTGCGGCGGCCATCGCTGCGGGCGCCGCGAATGTCCGTACCCGCCGATGGGGCGGCGGCGCCCACGGACTGGCCCAAGGGCGCACGGCCGATTGCGGTGTCGGCCGACGGTCGCTGGTGGGTGATCGAGGATGCCGCCGGTCGCGCACTCTGGACCCGGCAGTCGCGTCCCTGAACCGACCGCGGTTCGCTTCGGCCGGGCTGCCGGAGTTGGAACGCTCAGCCACCCTCCGCGCATTGCCGTGGCTTCGGCCGAAGCCGGGCGGCCGTCTTTGCCTTGCCCGCGCCGGGGTTTTTGCCCAGAGTCCGGACTTCGCCGACGAGTACCGATCATGCCCAATCCGCGTTTGCCGCTTTCCGTCGTGATGGCCGGCGCCCTGATGGCCGGATCCAGCGTTGCGATGGCCGCCGAGGTGACCGTGGTCAGTGCCGCGCGCATCCACACCGTCGATCCGGATCAACCCCAGGCGCAGGCGATGGCCTACGATGAGGCGGGCAGGATCCTGGCGCTCGGTACCACCGATGCGCTGCTGGCGCGCTTTCCCGAGGCCGCGCGCATCGACGCCGGCGCGGGCACCATCGTCCCCGGCCTGATCGATGCGCACGGCCACGTCGGTGATCTGGGCGAAGCACGGATGATCGCCGACCTGATCGGCGCGGCCGGCAAAGAGGATGTCGTGCAGCGCCTGCAGGCGTTCGCGCAGACCAATCCCGGCGATGGTTGGCTGGTCGGCAACGGCTGGGACCAGAACGACTGGCCGGAACGGCGGTTCCCCACGGCGGCCGATCTGGATGACGCGTTCCCCGAGCGACCGGTGTGGCTGGTCCGCGTCGACGGCCACGCCGGCTGGGCCAACAGCGCGGCGTTGCGCGCGGTCGAGCGCGAGCTGCAGGGCGACTGGCAACCGGAAGGTGGCCGCATCGAGCGCGACCAGCAGGGCAGGCCGACCGGCATTCTGGTCGACGCGGCGATGCAGCTGGTCGACGATGTTCGTCCCGCTCCGGATGCGGCCACGGTCGAGCGCATGCTGACGCTCGGCATGCAGGCCGCGGTCGCCGCCGGCCTCACCGGTGTGCACGACGCCGGCGTGCCGCTGGCCGAACTGCGCGCCTATCAGCGCCTGGCCGATCGCGGCGCGCTGCCCCTGCGCATCACCGCGATGGCCGATGGCGACGACCAGGCGCTGGCAGAACTCTGTCGCACGGGTCGGTACCGGCATGCGTCCGGCCGGCTGCAGATGCGCACGGTCAAGCTGTACGCCGACGGCGCCCTGGGCAGCCGCGGCGCCGCGTTGCTGCAGGACTACAGCGACGATCCCGGCAATCGCGGCCTGATGGTGATGTCGCCGCAGCAACTGCTGGCTGCGGCCGGCAAGGCCAGCCGCTGCGGCGTGCAGGTGGCGACCCATGCGATCGGCGATCGCGGCAACCACGAAGTCCTCGCCGTGTACGAGCAGGTGCTCGGCGAGCAGGCAGCGGGCGATCATCGCTGGCGCATCGAACATGCGCAGGTGCTGGCGCCGCAGGACCTGCCGCGGCTCGCGCAGTTACGCGTGATCGCATCGATGCAGCCGACCCATGCCACCAGCGACATGCCCTGGGCCGAAGACCGGCTCGGAGCGGACCGGATTGGCGGCGCCTATGCATGGCGGCAGGTGCGCGACAGCGGGGCGCGGCTGGCGCTGGGGTCGGATTTTCCGGTCGAATCGGTCGAACCGAGGCTGGGCCTATATGCCGCGACCACGCGTGCCGATGCAGACGGTAATCCGCCGGGCGGCTGGCGCCCGCAGGAAAAGCTGAGCCCGGAAGAGGCCCTGCGTGGCTTCACCCTCGACGCCGCGTACGCCGGTTTCGCCGAAGGCGAAGTGGGCAGCCTGGAGCCCGGCAAGCGCGCCGACTTCGTGATCCTGGGCGAGGATCCGCTGTCGGTTCCGCCGGGACAGTTGCGCACTCTCAGCGTGCGTGCGACCTACGTCGACGGCAAGCCGGTCTACGAAGCGGGCAAGGCTGGCTCAGCGGCTACGCCATAGCGCGATGAGGCCGATCGCAGCCATCGCGATCGAGCCGGCCAGCCACAGCGCGACATCCGGCGCGAACGCGGCGGCGTCCTCGCGCGCCACCTTCATCCACCAGCGCATGAAACCGAGGGCTGCGATCGCGAGGAACCACAGTCCTAGCGCATTGCGCGCGAGCCAGCCGCGGCGCTTCATGACGTGCCGCGGATCGTGATTCCCGCCATCAGGCCCCGCGCTGTGCCGCCACGCGCCCACGCAGGGAATTGCTCATCGCCTCGGTGATGACGACATCGACGAACTGGCCGATCAGGCGCTTCGGTCCGGCGAAGTTCACCGAGCGCATGTTCTCGGTCTTGCCGGTCAGCTCGTTCGCGTCCTTCTTGGACGGTCCTTCCACCAATACCGACTGCACGCTGCCGACCATCGCATTAGAGATCCCGGCCGCGTGTGCGTTGATATGCGCCTGCAGCCGCGACAGGCGCGCATGCTTCTCCTCGCTGGAAACCTTGTCCTCAAGGTCCGCGGCCGGCGTGCCGGGCCGGCGCGAATAGATGAAGCTGAAGCTCTGGTCGAAGCCGACGTCCTCGATCAGCTGCATGGTCTTTTCGAAATCGGCGTCGGTTTCGCCGGGAAAGCCGACGATGAAATCGGACGAGATCGAGATGTCGGGCCGCACCGCGCGCAGCTTGCGGATCTTCTGCTTGAACTCCAGCGTGGTGTAGCCGCGCTTCATCGCCGCCAGGATCCGGTCGCTGCCGGACTGCACCGGCAGGTGCAGATAGTTCGCAAGCTTGGGCACGTCGCGGTAGGCGTCGATCAGCGCGTCGGAAAACTCGAGGGGGTGCGAGGTGGTGAAACGGATCCGGTCGATCCCTTCGATCTCGGCGATCGCGCGGATCAGCAATGCGAGGTCGGCGACGCCGGCCCCGGATCCGTCATCCACGGGCGCGATCGGTCCGCGATAGGCGTTGACGTTCTGTCCCAGCAGGTTGACCTCGCGCACGCCCTGCGCGGCCAGCTGCAGCACTTCCACCAGCACGTCCTCGAACGGCCGGCTGACCTCCTCCCCACGGGTATAGGGCACTACGCAGAAGCTGCAGTACTTGCTGCAACCTTCCATGATCGACACGAACGCGCTCGGACCTTCGGCGCGCGGTTCGGGCAGGCGGTCGAACTTCTCGATCTCGGGAAAGCTGATGTCGACCTGGGGCTGGCCGGAGGCGCGGCGCGCGCGGATCAGTTCGGGCAGGCGATGCAGGGTTTGCGGCCCGAAGACCAGGTCTACGTACGGTGCTCGCTTCACGATGGCAGCCCCCTCCTGGGAAGCCACGCAGCCGCCGACACCGATCAGGACCGGGCGGTCGCCCTGCTTGAGGGCGCGCCAACGGCCCAGCTGGCTGAACACCTTTTCCTGCGCTTTTTCGCGGATCGAGCAGGTATTGACCAGGATCACGTCGGCTTCTTCGGCGATCGTGGTCAGCTCCAGCCCGTCGGATGCGGCCAGCACGTCGGCCATCTTGGCCGAGTCGTACTCGTTCATCTGGCAACCGTGGGTCTGGATGTACAGCTTTCCCCGGGCTGGCGACGGTGCTGCAGAGGCGGCGGAATCGGGGCGGGCACGGGCATCGCCCGTGGCAAGGTCGGTTGCGTTCATGTCGGTTCCGGGGCGCGGCGGTGATTCCGGGCCGGGTGAGAGGCGGCGAGATTAGCAGACGCCTGCGGGGCATCTGATGCGGCCCGAACGCCCCGCGCGCTGCGCGGGCCCGCCAGCCGGGCCGGGGTTTCCGGAGACCAGAAAGTCGCGCCAGAGCGGCCACGGGACGATTCGGGGGTGCGAGAAGGCGTGTAACCGGTCACGTCCTGTAGTCGCACCGGCATGCGTTTCAGGATCAAGGACTTGGCAACAAGGGCGGACCGGGTGACACTCGCACCGATGGACGGGGGAAGGGGACTACTGAAGGCAGCCTGCCTGCTGGCCGCGATGCTGGCCGGACCGGCCGTGGCCGGAACCGTCTACCGCTGCGAAGGCAAGGACGGCATCCGCAGCTACTCGAGCAAGCGCGTGTCCGGCGCCAGCTGCACCGCCGTCAGCACGTATTCGGAACCCAAGCGCAAACGATCCGCCGCACCCGCGCCGGTCGTAACCCCGGGCGCCGGCGCGGTGACGGCGCCGAACGCGCCCGCGGCCAGCGCCACGGCCGCCGCCGCCACGCCTTCGACCCCGCGCAAGGCGCGTTTCGTGCGCATGGGTTCGTCGACGATGTACTCCTACGTGGACGCCCACGGGGTGCGGAACTACAGCAACAAGCGCCCCAAGGGCGTGGCCAACGTCACGGTCAACCGGATCGAGTATCCGATCTTCGAGATGGAAACCTGCTACGCCTGCGGCGTGCAGTCCAAGGTCAACTTCGCCAGCACGCGTCTGAACACCGCCGCCTATCGCGCCGAAATCGCTTCGGCCGCGCGCGACTACGGGGTGGACGAGGCGATCGTGCGCGCGATCATCCACGCCGAATCCGCGTTCCGTCCCAACGCATTGTCGCGGGTCGGCGCCCAGGGACTGATGCAGCTGATGCCGGCCACGGCGCGGCGCTTCGGGGTGAGCAATGCCTTCGACGCCGGCCAGAACATCCGCGGCGGCGTGCAATACCTGTCCTGGCTGCTGAAGCGCTTCAACGGCAATCTGACCTTGGCCGCGGCCGGCTACAACGCCGGCGAGGGTGCTGTGGACAAGTACAAGGGCGTGCCGCCCTACAGCGAAACCCGACGCTATGTCGAGCGGGTCGGGGTGCTGGCCGACCGCTATCGCAGCACGCTCTCCGCTCAGTAAAGGGCCCGTGCGGAGGCCGGAGATTGTCGGCCGATTCAGCGTTCCGTTACACTTGATCGTCTTTGCGGCAGCCGTTCCGCCACCGCGCGCGCACGTCTGCCCGGCCTGTACACGCCCGTATCGCGGGCACGATTTCGGAGTGGCGGATGTCCAACGAAGGGGTGCTGGACCCGGCGGCCGCCGGCCAGCCCGACAACAAGCACGAACACCAGCCCGATAGCCTCGGGCGTCGGCGCTTTCTCACCGGGACCACGCTGGTGGTGGGGGCGGTGGGCGCGGGCTTCGCGGCGGTGCCGTTCATCAAGTCCTGGAATCCCAGCGCCCGGGCCAAACTGGCAGGGGCGCCGGTCACTGCGGACATCAGCGGGCTGCAGGAAGGCCAGCGCCTCGTCCTGGAGTGGCGCGGCCAGCCGATCTGGATCGTCAAGCGTTCCAAGGCCATCCTCGACATCCTGCCCACGCTCGACGGACGCCTGCGCGATCCGAAGTCCGAGAACAAGGACCAGCAACCGGCCTACATCACCGGCGAGGCGCGCTCGATCAAGCCGGACATCTCGGTCCTGGTCGGCCTGTGCACGCACCTGGGCTGCTCCCCGGAAATGGTCGCGGAGATCAAGCCAGAGCCGTTCGATCCGGAATGGAAAGGCGGTTATTTCTGCCCCTGCCACAAGTCCCGCTTCGACATGGCCGGCCGCGTGTTCCAGGGCGTGCCCGCCCCGACCAACCTGCTGGTGCCGCCGCATCATTACCAGAACGACAGCACGATCGTGATCGGCGTCGATCCCACGGGGGCCGCGTAAGCCATGGCGAACGTTTTCACCAAAGCGGCCGACGGCCTGATGGACTGGGTCAACGAGCGGGCCCCCGGCATGATGCCGGTGTACCGCAAGCACATGACCGAGTACTACGCGCCGAAGAATTTCAACATCTGGTACATCTTCGGCGTGCTCTCGATCGTGGTGCTGGTCAACCAGATCGTGACCGGCATCTTCCTGACGATGCACTTCAAGCCGAGCGCCGCCGAAGCCTTCGCCTCGGTCGAATACATCATGCGCGACGTGGAGTGGGGCTGGCTGATCCGCTACATGCACAGCACCGGCGCCTCGATGTTCTTCATCGTGGTCTACATCCACATGTTCCGCGGCCTGATGTACGGCAGCTACCAGAAGCCGCGCGAGCTGGTGTGGATCCTGGGCATGCTGATCTACCTGGTGCTGATGGCCGAAGCCTTCATGGGCTACGTGCTGCCCTGGGGCCAGATGTCGTTCTGGGGCGCGAAGGTGATCATCTCGCTGTTCGGCGCGATCCCGGTGATCGGCAACGGCCTGACCGAGTGGATCATGGGCGACTACCTGCCCGGCGATGCCACCCTCAACCGTTTCTTCGCCCTGCACGTGATCGCCCTGCCGCTGGTGCTGCTGCTGCTGGTGGTGCTGCACATCGGCGCGCTGCACGAGGTCGGCTCGAACAATCCCGACGGCATCGAGATCAAGAAGGGGCCGAAGGGCAACCGCTGGTCGCCGAGCGCGCCGGCCGACGGCATCCCGTTCCACCCGTACTTCACCGTCAAGGACGGGTTCTACGTCTGCGCCTTCCTGGTCATCGCCGCGTTCGTGATCTTCTTCGCGCCCGCGTTCGGCGGCTGGTTCCTCGAACACGACAACTTCACCGAGGCCAATCGCCTGGTGACGCCTGCGCACATCAAACCGGTGTGGTACTACACCCCGTACTACGCGATGCTGCGCGTGATTCCGCACAAGCTCTCGGGCGTGATCGTGATGTTTTCGGCGATCGCGATCCTGTTCGCGGTGCCGTGGCTGGACCGCAGCAAGGTCCGTTCGCACCGCTACCGCGGCTGGATGACCAAGGTCGCGCTCGGACTGCTGGCGGTGTGCTTCGTGTGGCTGGGCAAGATCGGCGCGGGTCCGGGCACCGATCCGGTCGAGACCCAGATCGGCCGGGTCCTGACGTTCCTGTACTTCGCGATCTTCATCACGATGCCGGTATGGACCAAGTTCGACAAGACCAAGCCGCTGCCGGAACGGGTGACGCTGCATGATTAAGAAATTCGCCCACAAGGCGGCGCTGGTCGCCGCAGGCCTGCTGGCGTCCCTGGCCCTGATGCCGGCCGCTGTGTTCGCCGCGGAAGGCGGCGCGCTGATGCAATCCGGTACCGACCTGGAGGACCGGGCCTCGCTCCAGCGCGGCGCGCAGCTGTTCATGAACTACTGCTCCGGATGCCATTCGCTCAAGTACCTGCGCTATTCGCGCATGGGCGAGGATCTGGGCCTGAGCGAAGACGAGGTGATGCAGAACCTCAACTTTACCGGCGCCAAGTTCGGCGAGCAGATCCAGGTGTCGATGCCGGCCGACGGTTCGGCCAAGTGGTTCGGCAAGGCGCCGCCGGACCTGTCGCTGATCAGCCGCGTGCGCGGCAGCGACTGGGTCTATACCTATCTGAAGTCGTTCTACCTGGACGAGTCGCGGCCGCTGGGCTGGAACAACACGCTGTTCCCCAACGCGTCGATGCCCAACCCGCTGTGGGAGATGCAGGGCCTGCAGCACGCCGAGTTCGGCGCACCCGATGCAACGGGTGAACGGCCGGTGGAAGGGCTGAAGATCGCGCAGCCGGGCACCCAGACGGGCGAACAGTTCGACCAGACCGTGCGCGATATCACCGCGTTTCTGGAGTACGCCGGCGAACCGGCCGCGCTCAAGCGCCAGGGATTGGGTGTGTGGGTCGTGTTGTTCCTGGTCTTCCTGACCTTCCTGGCGTGGCTGCTGAAGAACGAATACTGGCGCGACGTGCACTGACCGCATGTCCGACGCAAGCACCCGCACCCTGCCGGTGCAGGCTTCCCGAAAGGTCGCTGGCCGACCCGCTGCGCCCCCTGTGCGGATCGCGCAAAACCCCCTAGAGTGGGGCCGCGGTGCGGTGGCCAGCCAAACCGGGCGACCGCCCTGCGAGGGGCAGGCGGCGCCATCCGGCCGGCGCGTTCCGGCCCCTGGAGAAGCCCATGGTGGCGGTGAGTTCGCGTATGCGTAATACCCTGACGCTGTTTTCCTCGGTCGACGACGTGCTGTGTCACCGCGCGCGCCTGGTCCTGGCGGCCAAAGGGGTCACCTACGACTTCGTGCCGGTGGATCCGCAGAACCCGCCCGAGGATCTGATCGACCTCAATCCCTATCACTCCGTTCCGACCCTGGTCGAGCGCGAGCTGGTGCTGTACGCGGCCAGTGTGGTCAGCGAATACCTCGACGAGCGCTACCCGCATCCGCCGCTGATGCCGGTGGACCCGCTTTCGCGCGCGCGGCTGCGGTTGGCGATGCTGCGGATCGAGCACGACTGGGTGCCGCAGGTCCAGGCGATCCAGCTGGGCAACCGGCAGCAGGCCGAAGCGGGACGCAAGCGGCTCAAGGAGCTGCTGACCGCGTCGGTGCCGCTGTTCAAGGCCAGCAAGTTCTTCCTCAATTCCGAAATGAGCCTGGCCGACTGCGCCATGGCCCCGATCATCTGGCGGCTGCAGGCGCTGGACATCGCGCTGCCCAAGGACGGCAAGGTGATCGAGGACTATGGCAATCGCATCTTCCGCAATCCCGGCTTCGTCCGCAGCCTCACGCCGCAGGAGAAGCTGCTGCGCGAGCTGCCCGCGTAGACGTGGGGTCCGCATGACGATGCGGTTACGCAGTTTCCCGCTCTGTTCCCGATCGAACCCTGCCATGCGAGCAAGGGCGCGCACGCCATGAGCGAGGACGGCACGCGCATGACCAGCCATCGTCCGTACCTGCTGCGCGCGCTGTGGGAATGGATCGCCGACAACGGCATGACCCCGCACCTGCTGGTCGACGCCAGGCAACCGGGGGTGCGCGTGCCGGCGCATACCGTCAAGGACGGCAAGGTGGTGCTGAACATCGCCGACCGCGCCGTCGCCAAGCTGGAAATGGGCAACGACATGGTCAGCTTCAGCGCCCGCTTCGCCGGGGTGAGCCAATCGGTGCAGGTGCCCGTGACCGCGATCCTGGCGATCTACGCGCGCGAGACGGGACAGGGCATGGCGCTGCCCGAGGAGATGGGAGCTTCGCAGACGGCGTCCGCGCCGGAAGGCGGGGATCCGGAAGCGACCGAGCCTGGCGACAACGGGCCCGATGACGACACGCCGCAGCCGCCGAAGCGGGGCGCACATTTGCGGATCGTGAAGTAGGCAGAAACATGCCTCAGCGACGTAGACCGGGGCTATGTCCCCGACGCACCGTCGCGTCGACGACACATACGCGCGTCCCTACTTGCCGATGCGTCTTGGCGTCGGCCACGTCAGGCCGGCCTAGGTCCCTGCCGGGCGCATGTTCAATACTGCAGCCGCCTGCGCCGGCCCGCTGAAGGACACCAGTTCGCCGCCACGCAGCACCATGCGACCGATGTAACGGTCGCTGCCGTCGATCGAGTATTCGAACCGGAAACTGCGTTCGAAGCCCAGCCGGCCGTCGTGGCGCCGACGCAGGCGCAGGCCGTCCGCATGCACGGTCTGGTCCAGCC
Source organism: Lysobacter sp. M15 (assembly GCF_022662515.1). Taxonomy (NCBI): domain Bacteria; kingdom Pseudomonadati; phylum Pseudomonadota; class Gammaproteobacteria; order Lysobacterales; family Lysobacteraceae; genus Lysobacter; species Lysobacter sp. M15. The sequence goes on from NZ_JAKPBV010000002.1 coordinate 87,933, forward strand.
ACTGCACGCCCGCGGCGCGGCAGGCATTGCGGCCCACCGCTTCGGCCCGCTCGGCGGCACCACGCGCAGCGCTCCAGTAGAAGAAGCCGGCGGCGAACAGCAGCATCAGGACAAGGAGCGTAGGCATGGGCCCAATATTGCCGCAGGCCGGCGCCTTCGCAAGTGGTTGCACCTGCCGACAAGCCGCGACGTGCCCCGTCGCTGCGTGCGGTGAGGTCTTACGCGGCGTTATGCGGATCCCGGGGCGTAGCGGTGACGACCCCGCGCGGCGGCACGCCCAGCTTCAGCGACAGATCGACCGCATGCACGTGCTTGGTCAATCCGCCGATCGAAATGCAGTCCACGCCGTCGGCGGCGATGGCGCGTACGGTCTGCAGGTCGACGCCGCCGGAGACTTCCAGCGGGATGCGTCCGTCGAACGGCGCGGCATGGGCGATGCGCACGGCCTCGCGCCGGCTGGGCGGGTCGAAGTCGTCGATCAGGATCCGGGTGCAGCCCTCGCGGAGCGCCTCCTGCAACTGTACGAGGGTTTCCACCTCCACGATCAGCGGCAGCTGCGGGTAGCGCGTACGCGCGCTGCGGATCGCCGCCGTCAGCGAACCCGCCGCACGCACGTGGTTTTCCTTCAGCATCACTGCATCGAACAGCCCGATGCGGTGGTTGACGCCGCCGCCCACCCGCACCGCGTATTTCTGCGCGATGCGCAGCCCCGGAATGGTCTTGCGCGTATCCAGGATCTGCGGATCAGGCGCCGGCGCACGCGCGCCGCGTACCGCGTCGACGTAGGCCGCGGTGACCGTGGCTACTCCGCTGAGCGTCTGCAGGAAGTTCAACGAAGCGCGTTCGGCGCTCACCAGCGAACGGTTGCGACCCTGCAGCGTCGCCAGCACGCTGCCCCGGGCGACGCGATCGCCTTCGCTGCAGGTCCATTCGATCCGTACCTCCGGATCGAGCGCGCGGTGGCAGGCGTCGAACCAGGGCCGTCCGGCAACGACGCAGTCCTCCTTGCACAGAAGGTAGGCGCTGTCGGCCGCATCCGGCAGCAGCTGGGCGGTGACGTCGCCGCTGCCCAGGTCCTCGCCCAGGGCACGGGCAACGTCGGCCTCGATCACCTCGGGTGGAGGCGCGAGTGGCATGCCCCGCGAAGGCACGCCGCTCACCCGCCAGGAAAGCCGGGCACCTGCGCGGTCGCGATGGCTTCCTCCACCAGCAGCACGGGGATGCCGTCGTCGATCCGGTAGACGGTCTTGCGGTCGCGGGTGATCAGGGCCTCGCGCAGCGGCTCGGCCTGCGGGCTGTCGTCGTTGCGTTTCACGGTGCCGCCGGCCACGGCGTGATTGAGCGTTTCGAGCGCGGCCTTCTCGAGCAGGGCCAGCGGCTGGCGCGTGGCGGGGCAGACCAGGATGTCGAGCAGCTTCTTGTCCATGCGGGCTTCGATATGGGCAGATCGCACGCGCGGTGGCGGATGCCATCCGGGCGCATGCGCGTCTAGAATACGTCTTTAGCGAGCGGGGACCATGATGGCAGGCAATCCCGAAGCGCCGGATGCTGGGACCGCACATGCCGGACCCGTACGTGTCGGCATCGTCATGGGCTCGCGCTCGGATTGGGACACGATGCAGCACGCCGCAGCGAAGCTGGAGGCGCTGGGCATCGCCCATGAAGTCCGGGTGGTTTCCGCCCACCGCACGCCCGATGTGCTGTTCGAATACGCCGCCTCGGCGCAGGCGCGCGGCCTGTACGCGATCATCGCCGGTGCCGGCGGCGCGGCGCATCTGCCCGGCATGCTGGCTGCGAAGACCGCGGTGCCGGTGCTGGGCGTGCCGGTGCAGAGCCGTGCGCTGAACGGACTGGATTCGCTGCTGTCGATCGTGCAGATGCCCGCGGGTATTCCGGTGGCGACCTTCGCCATCGGCCAGGCCGGCGCGGCGAACGCGGCGCTGTTCGCTGCGGCGATGCTGGCGAACGGCGACCCCGCGGTCGCCGCGTCGCTGGCCGGGTTCCGCGCCGCGCAAACCGATGAGGTCGTCGCCAACGACGATCCGCGCAAGTAGCGGCTCTGACGCATGGCGACGGTCGGCATTCTCGGAGGTGGCCAGCTTGCGCGCATGCTGGCGCTCGCCGGCGCGCCGCTCGGCCTGCGCTTCCTGGTGATGGACAGCGCGGACGATGCCTGCGCCGGCCAGTGCGCGCCGATGGTGGTGGGCGACTTCACCGATGAAGCTGCGCTGGCCGAGTTCGCCTCGCGCGTCGATGTGGCGACGTTCGATTTCGAGAACGTGCCGGCGCAAAGCGCACGCTGGCTCAACGAGCGGATACCGGTTTTTCCGGCGCCGCGCGCCCTGGCAGTGGCGCAGGACCGGCTCGCGGAGAAGAGCCTGTTCCGCGAACTGGGGATCCCGGTGCCGGAGTTCGTCGACATCACCTCGCGCGACCAGCTGGAAGAGGCGGTCGCGCGCATCGGCACGCCGTGCATCCTGAAGACACGTCGGCTGGGCTACGACGGCAAGGGTCAGTTCCGGGTCAGGGCGGCGACCGATGTCGGCGAGGCCTGGGAGGCGCTCGGCGCGCAGGCCACGACCGTCGGGCTGATCCTGGAAGCATTTGTGGCCTTCGACCGGGAGCTGTCGGTGGTCGCCGCGCGCGGGCGCGACGGTGAGTTCCGCACCTGGCCGCTCACCGAGAACTGGCATGTCGATGGCGTGCTGTCCGCGAGCCTGGCCCCGGCAATGGTCGACGATGCGCTGCAGGCGCGCGCGGTGGACTACGCCCGGTCGCTGGCCGAAGCGCTCGATTACGTGGGCGTATTCGCGCTGGAGCTGTTCTGCCACGACGGCGAACTGCTGGCAAACGAGCTGGCGCCGCGCGTGCACAACTCGGGGCACTGGACCATAGAAGGCGCGGAGACCTCGCAGTTCGAGAACCATCTGCGTGCCGTGCTCGGACTGCCGCTGGGCGACACGCGGATGGTGGGAGTGGCGTGCATGCTCAACTGGATCGGCGCCATGCCCGACGCCGGCATCGTACTGCGCGAAACCGGCGGCCACTGGCACGACTACGGAAAGGCGCCGCGGGCGGGCCGCAAGGTCGGGCATGCGACGCTGCGCGCGGAGACGCACGCGGAACTGGTCGATGCACTGCAGCGCGTCGGTGCGGCGCTGGGCCGTGAGTCGCAGGTCGCCCCGGTGGTCGCGAGGCTGCTGTAGGAGCGCCTCTTAGGCGCGACAGGCGTACCGCAACATCTCCGGTTCACGCTTTGAAGGCGTGGCGTCGTCCTTGCATTGACCGGGTCGCGCCTAAGAGGCGCTCCTACGAGCGACGGCCGGGCCGCCCCGGCCGTCGCTGGTTGCATCGAAGCGTGCGGTCCGCGGTCACTTCATGTTCGAAGCCACGAAATCCCAGTTCACCAGGTTCCAGAACGCCTCGACGTACTTCGGCCGCGCATTGCGGTAATCGATGTAGTAGGCGTGTTCCCATACGTCGCAGGTGAGCAGGGCGGTGTCCTCGCCGGTGAGTGGGGTAGCGGCGTTGGGCGTGCTCGCCAGGGCCAGCGTGCCGTCAGGACGCTGTACTAGCCAGGCCCAACCCGAACCGAAGGTCTTGATCGCGGTGTCGGTGAACTGTTCCTTGAACTTGCCGAAGTCGCCAAATGCCTTGGCAATGGCATCGGCCAGCTTGCCCGAAGGTTCGCCGCCGCCGTTGGGAGACAGGCAGTTCCAGTAGAAGGTGTGGTTCCAGACCTGCGCGGCATTGTTGAACATCGCGCCCTGCGCCTTGCGGATGATGTCCTCCAGCGCCATGTCCGCGAACTCGGTGCCCTCGATCATCTTGTTGAGGTTGTCCACGTAAGCCTTGTGGTGCTTGCCGTAGTGGTAGTCGATGGTTTCGCCGGAGATATGCGGTTCCAGCGCGGCGCGGTCGTAGGGCAGGGGAGGCAGTTCGATCGCCATGGCAGGGCTCCTGGTGGGCTAGGCGGGGTGGGCGGGTCCGGGATCGGCGCCGGGTGTCACACGCAGCGCTTACAATGGGAGTTTACCCATTCGCGACGTTGCCGCGCCGTCAATGGCCGCAACGCTGCATCGCAGGAGATATCCAGATGTCCGTAATGGAACGGATCCAGGCCGAAGTCGAAGGCCACCCGATCGTGCTCTTCATGAAGGGCACGCCACGCTTCCCGATGTGCGGCTTTTCCAGTCGCACGGTGCAGGCGCTCAAGGCCGCAGGCGCCGAGCAGCTGCATACCGTCAACGTGCTCGAGGAACCGGAAATCCGCGCCAATCTGCCGGCCTACTCGAACTGGCCGACATTCCCGCAACTGTTCATCCACGGCGAGCTGATCGGCGGCTGCGACATCACGCTGGAGCTGTTCGAATCCGGCGAGCTCGCGCGCATCGTCGCGGAAACGCACAAGGCGTGAGCGAGGTGCCGGTCGACGCCGCCCCGCCGGCACTTGCCGGCAGGGTGATTCTGGTCGCCGGCGCGAACGGCGGGCTGGGCCAGGCGGCATCGCTCGCCTGCGCGCAAGCGGGCGCGCGACTGGTGCTGCTCGGGCGGCGCGTGCCCAAGTTGAACCGGCTCCTTGATGCCATCGAAAAGGCCGGCGCCGAGGCGAGCGCGTATCCGCTGGACCTGGAAGGCGCCGCGCCAGACGACTACGCACAGATGGTCGAGCGCATTGGCGCGGCATACGGCCAGCTGGACGGCGTACTCCATTGCGCCGCCGAGTTCCGCGGCCTGACGCCGCTGCTCCACACAGACCCGGCGGATTTCGCCCGTGCCGTGCACGTCAACCTCACCGCCCGCTGGTGGCTGACCCAGGCTTGCCTGCCGCTGCTGGAACAGCGCGATGATGCGGCGGTGGTCTTCGCGATCGACGACATCTCACGGGTGGGCGGGGCCTACTGGGGTGGATACGGCATCGCCCAGCACGGTCTGATCGGCCTGGTCCATATGCTGCAGGCGGAGCTGGCGCATTCCCCCGTTCGCGTCAGCGGCCTGCAACCCGGCCCGATGCGCACGCCGCTGCGCGCGCGCGCCTACGCCGCGGACGAAGACCGGCACGCGCGCGATCCGGCGAACTACGCCGCGCATTGTGTCGCCCTGCTGTCGGCCGCCGGCGCCGTCCATCGCGGCAATGTCTGGGTGCCAACAGCGCCGTGACGATTGTTTCAGCCGCGCTGCTGCTGTTCCTGATCCTCGACCCGCTGGGCAATATTCCCGTGTTCCTGAGCCTGCTGCGCGGGATGCCGCCACAGCGGCAGCGACTGGTGCTGGCGCGCGAACTGCTGATCGCCCTCGCCGTGCTGATGCTGTTCCTGTGGTGCGGCAAGTACGCGCTGGAGCTCATGCATCTGCGCCAGGAGTCGGTGTCGATCGCCGGCGGCATCGTGCTGTTCCTGATCGGTATCCGCATGATCTTCCCGCCGCCCGAAGGGCTGATGGGGGAGATCCCGGACGGCGAACCGTTCATCGTGCCCATGGCGATCCCGATGGTCGCCGGTCCGTCGGGCATGGCGGCGGTGATGCTGATGGGTAGCCAGGAGCCGGATCGGATGGGTGCGTGGAGCCTGGCCCTGCTGCTGGCCTGGGCCGCCACCGCCGCCATCCTGTTCTCGGCGACCCTGCTCTACAAACGCCTGGGCAGCCGCGCCCTGATCGCGGTCGAGCGGCTGATGGGCATGCTGTTGGTGGCCATCTCGGTGCAGATGCTGCTGGATGGGATCGCCACCTATCTGCAGCTCGCCCTGTCGCCCTGACCAACGATCAGGTACTTGGCCTCAAGACCTCGCGTAGGGCTTAAAAGTCAACCCGGCCAGATACTTACAGGTCCAACGTACGGTCACCGGGCTGTCATAAACGCCGGCTACCGTGTTAACCTGTTGTTAACTCCGGTGACGATCCATACGCCGGGGTAGGGGTTCCCCAAACGGTTACCGAAGCGTGGCGCGCAGATGCGCGCGCCTGCTGCCGCCATTCCTGTCTCGAGGCTAAGAAGCATGATCCGTCACAACCGTCTCCGGCTGTCCAAACTGTCGCTGGGTCTCATCGCCGTCCTCGCCACCGCGCCGGTCTTTGCGCAAAGCACGTCCGCCGGTGTCGGTGGCTTGGTCACCGGGGCCGACGGTCAGCCGGTGGCCGGTGCCGAAGTCACCATCACCCACGTCGAATCCGGCACGGTCAGCCGAGCCATCACCGACGCCAGCGGGCGCTACAACGCACGCGGCCTGCGCGTGGGCGGTCCCTACACGATCACGGTCGTCAAGGAAGGCGCAGGAACCGATACCGAAGACGGCGTGTATCTGGCGCTCAACCAGGTCAGCAACGTCGATGCGCAGCTTGCCTCGGGCGACGCCACCACCCTCGGTGCGGTCAGCGTGACGGCGTCTCGCCTTCTGGGTACCTTCAACGCGGACAACAAGGGCGTTGGCACCAACGTTAGCGGGCGCAAACTCGAGCTGACACCGCAGGGCAACCGTTCGGTGGACGACATCGCGCGCCTCGACCCGCGCATCCAGGTCACCGACGCCGGCGACGGCTCGATCTCGGTCGCTGGCGTGAACAACCGCTACAACACGATCTCGGTCGATGGCATGTCGCAGGGCGACCCGTTCGGGCTGAACGCCAACGGCATGCCCTACATCGGCTCGCCGATCTCGGTGGACACCATCGAGGCGTACGATCTGAAGATCTCCGACTACGACGTCGCTTCCGATACGGTCGGTGCCACGGTCAACGCCGTCACCAAGTCCGGCACCAACGAGTTCCACGGATCGCTCTACGGCGTGATGCGCGACGCCGACTGGATGGGCAAGCTCGACGGCGACGACTACGCCGGTTTCGATACCGACCGCACCTGGGGCGTCACGTTGGGCGGCCCGATCGTCAAGGACAAGCTGTTCTTCTTCGCATCGTACGAAGAGCAGACCATCAAGAACTTCGGCGGATCTTCCACTTCCGATGGCGTCGCCAATGGCGACGTGACCCAGGAAGACGTGGACCGCGCGATCGCCATTGCCACCAGCCTGGGCCTGCAGCCGGGCACCTACGGCTCAACCGGCGCCAACCTGGACATCAAGCGCTACCTGGCCAAGCTCGACTGGAACATCAACGACTACCACCGCGCCAGCCTGACCTACCAGCAGACCGAGGAGTTCCGTCCGACGCCCTACGATGCGTTTTCCGACACGGTCGTCCTGAGCAGCCACTGGTACAACATCGACAACGTCACCAAGAACACCTCGCTGCAGCTGTTCAGCGATTGGAGCGACAACTTCTCGACCGAGGTCAAGCTGAGCCAGCAAAAGTTCGACCAGGTCAATGGCAACCCCGTCGACCAGCCGGAAGTGGAAGTCGAGACCGCAAACGGCGGTTCGATCTTCATCGGCGAGGACAACAACCGCCATGAGAACCAAATCAACACCGAGCGCCTGTCCGCATCGGTGTCGGGCACCCTCTATGCCGGCGACCACACCATCAAGGGCGGCCTGGATTATCTGCGCCACGATGTGTTCAACCTGTACGGACGCGATCTGCACGGCTCTTACGTCTTCGAAAGCCTCGAGGACTTCGAAGCAGGCAATTACGACGTGTACAACCTGCGCACGCCGGCGCCCGGTTTCGGAATCGAGGACACGGCCGCCGCGCTCGTTTACAGCCAGGTCAGTCCGTATCTGCAAGACACCTGGCAGGTTACCGACAACCTGTCGCTGACCTACGGCGTGCGCGTCAACGTCCCGAAGGTCAACAAGGCTCCGGAGCGCGCACCGGGCTTCGAGGAAGCGTTCGGTTACCCGAACGACTTCAAGCTGGGCTCAGACAACAAGGTCGTCCTGCCGCGCATCTCGTTCAACTACCAGTTCGACAGCGACCTGTTCGCCCAGGTGCGCGGTGGATTCGGCGCGTTCCAGAGCGTGCCTCCGTTCGTGTGGCTGGCCAATCCGTACCAGAACAATGGTGGTGTCACGGCGCTGTCCTACCGCAGCTTCGATCCGGCCGATGCGCCGTTCAGTCCCGATCCGTACAACCAGAACGTCCCGACGGTCGGTAGCCCGTCGAACCAGATCGACACCATCGACCCGGACTTCAAGTTGCCTACCGTATGGAAGGCCAGCCTGGGCGTCGACGCCGAATTGCCGTGGTACGGCCTGATTGGCACCGTCGAACTGCAGGCGATCAAGGCGAAGGACGCGGTCCTCTATCAGGCCCTCAACATCGGCGAAGTGCAGGGTACGCTGGCGGACGGCCGCAACTACTACTACTGCGAGCTCGGCAGCCTGTCGAGCTCCAACAAGAACTGCGGTCGTAACCCCGATTTCAGCGCCATTTCCACCGTCATGCGCAACACGGACAAGGGCGGGTCGACGTCGGTGACCTTTGCCCTCGACAAGCCCATGGCCGATGGCTGGTACGCCAACCTCAGCTACACCGCCACCCACGCGACGGAAGTGGGTTCGGACGCAAGCTCGCAGGCATGGTCCAGTTATCAGTACGTGTCGCGTCTCAACCCGAACGAGGAAGTCGCACGCACCGCCAGCCGCGAGATCGAGCACTCCGTGAAGGCTTCGATCGGTTGGGAGCATGCCTTCTTCGGCGACTACAAGACGAGCTTCTCCGCCTTCTACAACGGTCGCAGCGGGCTGCCGTACACCTGGCTGATCAATGGCGATGCCAACGGCGATGGCATCTTCCAGGATCCGGCTTACATTCCGATGCTCAACGATCCGAACGTCAGCTACGGATCGGCGACCGCCGACCAGATCGCCGCGTTCAACGAGTTCATCAACAGCGACTCGTATCTGTCGAAGAACCGCGGCAAGATCGCGAGCCGGAATGCCGACCAGCTTCCCTGGGTCAATCAGCTCGACGTAGGCATCCAGCAGGAGCTTCCCGGCTTCATGAAGGAACACAAGTCGGTCGTTCGTCTGGACATCTACAACTTCCTTAACATGCTCAACAACGACTGGGGCGTGACCGAGGAAATCGGCGGATTCGATACCCGCTACCTGGCCCGTCTGGGTGGCATCAATGCCGATGGCACCTACGTGTACGACCTTGGCAGCCCCGACAATCCTTCGTGGCAGGACCTGCGTGAGTACGAGGGGCGGGTCCCGCGCGTCGTCTCGCGCTGGTCGGCGATGCTGACCCTGCGGTACGAGTTCTGATCCGATCTTTCCCGTGGCTCAAAAGGAACGGCCGGGTATTCCCGGCCGTTTCCGTTTCCGGTCCCGCGTGGGTTAGAGTCCCTGTCCGATGAACAAGACCAACGCATCCGTAACCTCTCCCAAGGGCCATATCTACATCGGCCTTCCCACCGTCGATGCGCACATCTATCCGCGCGGTGGGCTGGACATCCTGTCGCGCGAAGAAGTGGCGCGCCTGCGCGACGCCTCCACCGGGATGAGTGACCTGCTGCGCCGCTGCGCGCTAGCGGTGCTGACCAGCGGCAGCCACAGCGACGATCCGCGCGCGGCCCAGGAGCTGTATCCGCATTTCGACATCCACGTGCTGCAGCAGGACCGCGGCATCCGGATCGAACTGGCCAACGCACCGGCGATGGCATTCGTCGATGGGGTGATCATCCGCGGCGTCGCCGAACTGCTGTTCGCGGTGGTGCGGGACCTGGCCTATACGGCGATCGAACTGGCGCCGGAATTCGCGGCCGACCTGGAGACCTCGGCCGGCGTCACAGACGCGGTGTTCCGCCTGCTGCGCAATGCGCGCTTGCTGCAGCCGGCCGAACCCAACCTGGTGGTGTGCTGGGGCGGGCATTCGATCAACCGCGACGAATACGAGTACACCAAGCACGTCGGCTACCAGCTCGGCCTGCGCGGGCTGGATATCTGCACCGGCTGCGGCCCGGGCGCGATGAAGGGACCGATGAAGGGCGCCAACATCGCCCACGCCAAGCAGCGGCGGCGCCACACTCGCTACATCGGGATCACCGAACCAGGCATCATCGCCGCAGAGTCACCGAACCCGATCGTGAATCACCTGGTGATCATGCCGGACATCGAGAAGCGGCTCGAGGCCTTCGTGCGTATGGGTCACGGCATCATCGTGTTCCCCGGTGGCGTGGGCACCGCGGAGGAGATCCTATACCTGCTCGGCCTGCTGCTGCGCGAGGAGAACGCGCAGCTGCCGTTCCCGCTGGTGTTCACCGGCCCGACCGCGTCGGCGCCGTACTTCGAACAGATCGACCAGTTCATCCGCCTGACCCTGGGCGAGGCGGCGGCCTCGCGCTACGAGATCATCATCGACGATCCGGACCAGGTCGCCAGGCAGATGGTCGCCGGGATCAAGAAGGTGCGCGACTACCGCATCGCGCACAAGGATTCGTTCTATTTCAACTGGGCGCTCGACATTCCGTTCGATTTCCAGCAGCCGTTCGTGCCGACCCACGAGGCCATGGCCACGCTGGATCTGCACCAGGGCCGCAAGGCGCACGCCCTGGCCGCGGACCTGCGACGCGCTTTCTCGGGGATCGTCGCCGGCAACGTCAAGGAAGAGGGGCTGCGCAGGGTCGAGCAGTTCGGCCCGTATCGCATCCACGGCAACCCCGCCATGATGCAGGCGCTTGACGCGCTGCTGCGCGCGTTCGTGAAGCAACGCCGGATGAAGATCGCCGGTGAGTACCGGCCGTGCTACGAGATCGTGGCCTGATACGGGTGTTGTAGGAGCGCCGCTTCGGCGCGACCGGGATCTCCGATGTATTCCCGTTGATTTGACGCAGCCGACGCGATGGCTCGGTCAGTTGTTGCAGTCGGCGTCGCCGGACCAGAGGGGTTTGCCGCTGCCCGCTGTCCAGCTCAGCACAAGATTGCCGCAACGATCGCCTGTCTGCTTGCCCGTTGGCGTGGCTGTAATCGTATATGCCGTTTCCGATTCGCCGCTCGCGGTAATGGTGTAGTACGGCAGCGTAGGAATGGCACCCATCGTCGCCAGCTCGGTCGAGTCCGCGTAGCTGGGATTCTCCGCACGCCAACGTTCCTGGCGGAGCTGCAGCTCACCGACCGCGCTCATTGCTTCCGATCGCCGCCCCTTGCGCGACTGTTCCAGGTAGCTCGGGATGGCAATCGCAGCCAGAATTGCGACCACCATCACCACCACCATCAGTTCGATCAGCGTGAAGCCCCGTGCGCGCCGGCTGTTCATAACCTTATCCCCAGTGTCCCCCCGGATTCGCCAACGATACTAGCATCGCACCTGCGGTGTTGCGGCGCCCGTTGGCGCGTCCATCCACCCTGTTCGACCGCCCATCCCCCGGTGCCTTGCCCGGCGGGCCGCGTCGTCCTAGATTGCGCTGGGGACATCCTGGGGTATCTGCATGCAACTCGGCCACGCCCGCAAGGCCGGCGGTTTCACGCTCATAGAGCTGGTCGTCACGATGGTTGTGCTGGTGATTCTGGCGATGGCGGCGCAGCCGTCGTTGCGCGACTTCTTCGACCGCTACCGTCTGCGCGGGGCAGGCGAGGCGGTCGTCAGCCTGATCAGCAATGCTCGAGCGGAAGCGGTCAAGACCGATCTGGACGTCAATATCAACTTCACCGGCAGCGGCAGCACGTGGTGTGCCGGGGCGAATGCCGCGAGCCCGCCCAGCGGAGGCCAGCCGGCAGGCACGGCTGGCGAGTGCGACTGCACGAATACGGCCCAATGCATGGTGTCCGGCCAGAGGCAAGTCGTTGATGGCAGTGCCTTCAGCGGAGTGACTCTCACGACGTCCATGAGCTCGTTTGGCTTCGACAGCAAGCTCGGCACGGTGGTGCCGCTGGATGACGACTATGGCGTCACCCTTACATCGCAGAGTGGCCGCTACGACGTGAACGTTGCGGTAAACGCTCTTGGGCAGGCGCGTCTTTGCACCCCCAGCGGAGAGCCGACGATGGCGGGGATCCCGGTATGCTCATGATCAAGTCTCGTCCTAGCCGCGCCGCGATGGCTGGCTTCTCGCTGGTCGAGCTGATGGTCGGCAGCGTGATCGGCCTGATCGTGATTGGGGCAGTAACGGCGCTCGTTCTGTCGATGATGCGTTCCAACCGGCAGACCCTGCAAGCGACCCGGCTTAACCAGGAACTGCGGGCGACGCTTGCCGTCATCGCCAACGATATCAAGCGTGCGCGCAGCGTCGAAGACCCGTTCACCATCGCAACCGCAGCAGGCGGCAACCCGTATGAGGTGGTCGACTCCTCGACCGCAGGTTGTGTTCGTTATGCATACTCCGGTGGGCCTGGCGGCGACTGGCGCAGCATCCGGCGTGACACGACGAACCAGCGCCTCGTGCTCTCGGCCGGGTCCGCACAGGGCAACGCGACGTGCGCGACAACCGGGACTGAACTCGGGTCCGACCAGGTCCTCATCACCGCTTTCGATATCCAGCCCGCCGTGTCGAGCGCCACCGCGCGCAGGTACGACATCACGATCACCGGCCGCCTCAACGACCCGGATACCGAACTTTCCGGGATTACCCGGACCATGCGCCAGACGGTCTTCATCCGTTCCATCGGCGACGGCACCTAACGACCAGGAAACGACCATGCGCGTCAATCCTAATTTCGATCATCCGGGGCGCCAGTCCGGCGCCGTCCTGCTGGTGGCGGTGCTGTTGCTGCTGCTTGCGGGCGTGATGACCGTGTTCGCAATGAACGTCGGCTTGTTCGAACAGCGCAGCACCGGCAACGATCTGCGGGCCAAGGCGGTCAATGAAGTCGCCGAAGCCGGCCTCGCGCAAGGCTTCGAGTACCTGATGCGCCAACACTCCGAAATGCTGGAGGACGCTAGCCTATGGCAGAAGTGCACTGCGACGGATATTTCGTTTCCGTGCGGTGCGATTTCAGCTGCGCCGATCGACACCGATGGGGACGGAACGGCCGATACGGCGCGCAGGGCAACGATGTATCGCCTGCACGCGACCAGCCACACCATCCCCGGCCTGGACAATGCGCTTGCCAACTACATGCTCGAGCTTGAGGAGACGTCGAAGATCGACACCGCGGCAAACGGAGCAAGCGTTTCCTACGGCGTGGCACCGGTGGTCTGCTTCATGGCGCGCCCCGCGACGTCAGTGGCCAACCTGCCGATCCAGTGCGGCGCGCCGGGCGCCAGCGGCGTGACAGACCTGAAGGCGGTGACCTTCGTGAGCGTGGCCAAGATCCCGGGAGAATCGGCGAGCGCCACCCTGGTGCAGACGCTGGGCGAGTATCCGACGCTCAACGACCCGATGGGCAAGCCGCCCATCACCGCTTCGGGCAGCGCCGGTGTCACCGGTACGCTGCAGATCGTGACCAATCCCAACGCGGGCGGTCCGGGCGTGCCGGTGTCGGTCTGGAACCGCCTGAATATCACCAAAACCGGTACCACCAACACCTGCTACGCAGACGAGTTCTTCCGCTACACCCAGGGCAGCGCCAATCCGGTGCCCTACCAGGGGACGATACGCTGCGACGATTGCCGATGCGATGCCAACGGCGCGCCGGCCACGCTTAGTTACGACAACAGCGGCAATCTGCAGGCAGAGGGCATCGACATCCTGGACGTGGAAGGCGACTCCAGAGATCGTGGTACGGGGACCAACTACAACGTCAGGAGCGACCAGTACTCGTACCCGACCTGCGAGTTCCCGCCGGATCTGTTCCGCTTCGTCTTCGGCGTCAGGGCCTGGAATGACACCAACAACGACTGTTTCGGCGAAACCAAACTCGCCAACGTCGTCTACCAGAATCCGGACAGCGGTGCGACCGGCAGCGTTGGTCCGGACGAAGCGCACCTGTATGCCAATGCCGACAAGATCATCCCGGCCGATCCGTCGAATCCCAGCCCGTTGATCCGCGCCAGCCAGCTTGGAACCGCGGCGCTGCTTTCCTCATCCGCGACAGCGGGCCTGATCTGGTGCCAGGCGAACTGCGATATCGGCTCCAACGTCCAGGTTGGGACACCGGAAGCACCGGTGATCCTGGTGCTGGACCGCCCGGGGACCGGATCGGTGCGCATCCAGGGCGTCGTATTCGGCATGATCTTCATCCGTGAGACGGGTACGACGATGAACCCTGCTACAGGCAGCAGTGGGACCGGCGCCTGTCCCAGTAACTGCTCACTACAGATGAACGCTGGTGCGGCGATTTACGGAGCGCTGGTGCTGCAGGGACAGATGAACGTCAACGGTACATCGGCGGTCATCCACGACGCCACGGTGCTTCGCACCATCGCCGAGAACGAAGGCACTACGCCGGCAACCCTGCCGGGTGCCTGGAACGACCAGCGTTCGTACTGACGGACCGGAGCGCGAGACATGAGTACAACCAACAGCGGCACTGTCCTTCGTCCGATGCGGGGCTTCAGCCTGATCGAGGTGATGGTCGCGGTCGTCATTCTTGCGACCGGGTTGCTGGCCCTGGCCGCGCTGCAGGGGAGCCTCTCGCGTGCTTCCGCCGACGCCAAGGCGCGTGGTCGAGTGGCCGCGATGCTGACCGCGCGCATGGAAGATCTGCGGTTGCAAAGTGGGGGATTGACTGAAGGCGATGCACCGGAGGAGACGAGCACCACGGATCCATGCGGTGATGGCGACACGACCGATTGGCTCGACTGCACGCGCGCGGAAGCAAACCTCGGATCGCTGACGGTCAACCAGAACGTGACGACGTGGTCCGGCAGCGGCACGTTCACCGCCACGACCACGACCGATCCCGACATGGCCCAGTTCAGGCGCATTACCCTGACAGCGAACTGGACCGATGCGGCCAACAGCGGACATACCCTCACAACCCGCACCGATGTCAGCGCCCTGAGCCTGGTGACATCGCTGGTGCAGCAACCCGATGACTCGGAGTCCGGCGGCAGCAACCCGATCGTGCGTCAGGACAGCCCGGCTACGGCTGGCGTGATTCCAGTCGCGTTGGGCAACGGAGACTCCAGCGCGTCCTCGAACCCGAAACCTGAACTGGTCGGCAGAAACAACAATCAGACCATCGTCGGCACCCGCTTCAACGTGCTGACCTACACGCCGGAAACAGGCGACGCCGCCAGGATCCAGAAGCGGTTCGAAAACGACATCATCAAGTGCACCTGCCAGTACGGGGCAGGCGGCAACAACCTGCCGGAGATCTATCGCACGCCGCAATGGCCCGCGATATGGACGGGCGAACGCTACGACGTCTACGACCCGGACTCGTCGGCGGATGCTCCGGGCCAGACGCTGGCGGCGCCCGCCGGGCCCGCGAGTGGTGTCGAACAGAGTGAGCTTTGCCAGGAATGCTGTCGCGACCACCACGACACCTCTGCGACCGGGGTGGCGAAGTTCGATCCGGAGCGGGTCAGCACCAGTGGGGAGAGCAACGGACGCGAGAAGTACAACCCCAATGGCAGCGGCACGCTTGTCCTGGCGAACACCACCAACGGGACTTACATCAATTCCTGCAGGCTGATCCGGGTGGATGGCTTCTGGCGTACCGCGGCGGACATGTATTCGCGCCAGTTCGGTTTGCTCGAAACCCAGCCCGTCAGTTCGGTGAGGGCCAAGTCCGGCCTGCCGACGACGGCTGCGACAACCGCCTACACCCAGTTCATCAAGGACTACGTGCGCGGCTACCAGACGACGACCGCGAGCAGTGGCAATGCCCCCGCCGGTGCGCAGGCGCTGTTCGACGAAACCGGTCGCGGCCTGAATGCGACGACCGTGCCGATCGCCGCGCCGAGCAATAGCGACTATCGCTATGTCCATGCACGCGGACTCTACATCGACTATCTCGAAGAGGATGCACGGCAGCGGATCGTCGACATTCTTGCCGATACCGGCGATACCGGGGCCTGTCCGACGGGAGGGCCGAACGCGGTTTCCGACGTGTCCGAATGCATCCTGCCGTATCTTCCCTTCACCACGATCAACATGACCGAGATCGCGACGTGGCTGGCCAGCGACGAGAACGTCCTGACGGTCAATAGCGGCAACCTGCTGGCGACCGATCCGGCTCAGCCGTCGGGCGGCCGCACCGTCGGCACATCCGTGGGCACGGCCAACAATACCGGTTCGGCGCGCAATTCGAACTCAGGGGTCGCCTTCAGCGAAGTGGTGGAGGGCGGGGTCGACCCGCTGGACGCCAGCGGCGAATCCTCCGATGCGCAGGAGTTCGAGGTCGGCGGCACCGTCAACGCAGGTCCGACATTCAACGTGCGGGTGACGGGCGGTGGCACCAACCCGTTCGTGTTCTTCACGCTGGGGACGGATCTCAATGTCGAGTGCACCAAGCCCGCGAGCGGCGACCACCGTTGCGTGACCGCGAACGGCACCGTGCTGCCGCAGGCCGGAACGGTCCGCGTTTCGCACTACTGGACCGAGGCAACGACATCGCAAAGCGTGACCACGGCCGTGTGCGACGGCACCAATGCAACCGATACGATCGCAGTGCCGACATTCCGTAACTACGCGGTCACGACGGCAACAATTGGCGCCACCAACGGCACGATCTCGCCCCCGGTCGATGACAACACCATGGCCGAGTACACGGACATCGCTTTCGGCGCGATCGCGGCCAACAACGTGGTGCAACTCACGCTCGCCGAAGAGACCGGCAGCCCGACCAGCGCCACGATCTCGAGCTGCACCACCAACGGCGGCCACAACAAGATCCAGAACGTGCTTTGGAACAAGCCTTGGTGCCCAATTGTCGCGGGCAATCCGCTCAGCGGATGCAGGTCGTGAACGTTGACGTCATCGACAGGCGGCCGCAAAATATGCGGCCCCGCCCGAATAGCTCAGCCGGTTAGAGCACTTGACTGTTAATCAGGGGGTCGTTGGTTCGAGTCCAACTTCGGGCGCCAGACACCTCCAGAAGGCCAGCCGCACAGGCTGGCCTTCTGCTTTCCGGGTCCGCTCGCGTGCGTGGGAGGAGCCCCCAGCATTGGGCCGTGTCAGAGATCAGGGCGCATAAACGCAGTTGCTCGCCGCATCCGCGGTCGGCGTGCCCTGGCGCAGCCGACCGCCGTTCGACATCACCAGGGTCGTGGCTCTGGACGGGCCGCGTCCGTCGCAGAGGGTGAAGGTGACGTTGGAACCGGCGTTGCCGCCATGGGGCTGGAACACCAGGCGGGTGCGGCCGGCGGTGCTGCGCATGCGGACCCCGCCGCCCAAGGCTTGCACGGTCCGCAGCAGCGTGTCGGTGGGGTCTCGTACGCGATCGCCGTCCAGGTCGGCGTAGGCGATCCAGCCCTGGCTCCAGTCGGTGCCCCCCGTGCACCCGGCCGCCGTCCCGGGGCAGGCCACGACTTCGGCACCGGTGAGGGCGGCATGGTTGACCGCCGCGAGCCAGGTGTCGAGGAAGGCTGCCTTCGCCGTGGCGGTGTGCACCTCCGCGTTGGCGTTGCGCAGCGCCGGGACGGCGATGCACGCGAGGATGCTGGCCACCGCCAGCACGATCAGGGCTTCGAGCAGGGTAAATCCGCGATTGCGCCGCATGTCCACGCTCCATGTGGGGAGCGCGCAGGATCGCGAAGACGCCTTGGCCAGCCCATCAGCGCAAGGCGCAGCGGGGCCTAGGAATTTGCCGCATCGGGGTCAGGTGCGCCCCGGGCGTCTGCAGGGCTCCCGCCACCCGGCGAGCCAGCAAAAGCCGTTTCGAATGCCCCCGTCGAGGTTTCCGAGCGCCCCGTCGAGGTTCCGGATGTCCCCGTCGACCTGCCGCACGCCACGGTCCATATCCTGCAGGGCTCGGCGTCACCGCTCGTGATCGGCTCCGGCCGCCCCCGGGCGAGGCGATAAACTGGACGACCGCCCCCATATGCCCCCGATGAACGCCCGAATCGCCCCCATCGACGCTTCTTCCGGCTTTCAGCTGGTGTCCCCGTTCGGCCCGGCCGGCGACCAGCCGCAGGCGATCGAGAAGCTGATCGCCGGCTTCGAGTCCGGGCTGGCCAAGCAGACCCTGCTCGGCGTGACCGGGTCGGGCAAGACCTACACCATCGCCAACGTGGTCCAGGCGATCCAGAAGCCGACCCTGGTCATGGCGCCGAACAAGACTCTGGCCGCGCAGCTGTACGGCGAGTTCAAGGCGTTCTTCCCGCACAACGCGGTGGAGTACTTCGTCAGCTACTACGACTACTACCAGCCCGAGGCCTACGTGCCCTCCTCGGACACCTACATAGAGAAGGACAGCTCGATCAACGAGCATGTCGAACAGATGCGGCTGTCCGCGACCAAGGCGCTGCTGTCGCGCCGCGACACGATCGTGGTGGCAACGGTTTCGGCGATCTATGGCCTGGGCGCGCCGGAGGACTACCTCTCGCTGCGGCTGATCCTGTCGCGCGGCGAGCGCATCGATCAGCGCGAGCTGATCCGCCATCTGACCATGCTGCAGTACACTCGCAACGAAACCGAACTCACCCGCGGCACCTATCGCGTGCGCGGCGAAACCATCGACGTGCATCCGGCCGAGGAGGACGCCGAGGCGCTGCGCATCGAGCTGTTCGATGGCGAGGTGGAGAAGCTGTCGCTGTTCGACCCGCTGACCGGCGCGGCGATTCGGGTGGTGCCGCGCTACACGGTCTATCCTAAGACCCACTACGCCACGACCCGCGACCGCACGCTCAACGCGGTGGAGACGATCAAGGCCGAGTTGAAGGAGCGGCTGGAACAGCTGTACGCGCAGAACAAGCTGGTCGAGGCGCAGCGCCTGGCCCAGCGCACCCAGTTCGATCTGGAGATGATGGCCGAGGTCGGTTACTGCAACGGGATCGAGAACTACTCGCGGCACCTCACCGGGCACGCGCCCGGCGAGCCGCCGCCGTGCCTGTTCGACTACCTGCCGCCGGACGCGCTGCTGGTGGTAGACGAATCGCACGTGACCATTCCGCAGATCGGCGCCATGTACAAGGGCGACCGTTCGCGCAAGGAGACGCTGGTGGAGTTCGGATTCCGGCTGCCGTCGGCGCTGGACAACCGCCCGCTGAAGTTCGAGGAATGGGAGCTGCGCTCGCCGCGCAGCATCTACGTCTCGGCCACGCCGGGTCCGTACGAGCTGCGCGAAACCGAAGGCGAGATCACCGAACTGGTGGTGCGCCCCACCGGGCTGGTCGACCCGCAGGTCGAGATCCGGCCGGTCGCGACCCAGGTCGACGACCTGCTGTCGGAAATCAACGAGCGCGTGGCGATGGGCGACCGCGTGCTGGTCACCACGCTCACCAAGCGCATGGCCGAGAACCTGACCGAGTACTTGTCCGAGCACAACGTGCGCGTGCGCTACCTGCATTCGGACGTGGAAACGGTGGAGCGGGTGGAGATCATCCGCGACCTGCGCCTGGGCAAGTTCGATGTGCTGGTGGGCATCAACCTGCTGCGCGAAGGCCTGGACATGCCCGAGGTGTCGCTGGTGGCGATCCTGGACGCCGACAAGGAAGGCTTCCTGCGTTCGAGCGGCTCGCTGATCCAGACCATCGGCCGCGCCGCGCGCAACCTGCGCGGCAAGGCGATCCTGTATGCGGATTCGGTGACCAAATCGATGCGTGCGGCGATCGACGAAACCGACCGGCGCCGGCAGAAGCAGGTGGAGTACAACGCCGCGCACGGCATCACCCCCGCGAGCGTGGTGCGCGCGATCATGGACGTGATGGAGGGTGCGCGTGCCGAGCCGGGCGAAGTCCAGCGCGGCCGCGGCCGGGGCCGCAAGGTGGCCGAAGAGGCGGAGGACTACGCGACGCTTTCGCCATCGCAGATCGCCAGCCGGATCAAGGCGCTCGAGCAGAAGATGTACCAGCATGCCCGCGACCTGGAATTCGAGGACGCCGCCCGCGTGCGCGACCAGCTGCGCCGGCTGAAGGACGCCAGCCTGGGATAGGGCGGGGCGACCCTCCGATCCCCGCCAGCCTCCGTGGGAGCGGCCTCGGCCGCGAATGCTCCTGGCCCGGCCCCGAGTGCCAAAGGCAATCGCGAGCAAGCTCGCTCCCACGCCCGGCTTTCTGTGGGAGCGGCCTCGGCCGCGAATGCTCTTGGCCCGGTCCCGGGTGACACAGGCAATCGCGAGCAAGCTCGCTCCCACGGTGCTTGCCGGTTGTCCGCACAACCCCCGCCGGGCTAGAATTCGCGCCCCTTGCGGGGTTTTGCCCTCACCCTTTGCCCTCTCCCGCGGGCGGGAGAGGGGAAGTGATCGGCGGGCATCGCCCGACCGGGTTATTGTTCAAAAAACGGGCGGTTAGCTCAGCGGTAGAGCACTACCTTGACATGGTAGGGGTCACAGGTTCGAACCCTGTACCGCCCACCACGCGATGCGTGGTTCCCGGTAATTCCGGCAATGCAACGAGGTGCGACATGAGGACTACCGTGCTCCAGCGCTAACGCACCCGAGGCCCAGTTCCAGCGGAAGGCGCCCCCGGGCGCTTTTTTTGTTTCCGGAGCTTTCCGGCCTGCTTGCGGGAGCGACGTCAGTCGCGAGCTCCCGCAAGTCCCAGAATCGCGACTGACGTCGCTCCTACAAAGATCATCATGGTCACGATCACCCTTCCCGACGGCAGCCGCCGTGAGTTCGACACCCCGGTCTCGGTCGCGGACGTCGCCGCATCCATCGGCCCCGGCCTGGCCAAGGCCGCGCTTGCCGGCAAGGTCGACGGCAGGCTGGTCGACACCAGCCATCGCATCGAACACGACGCGGCGCTCGAGATCGTCACCGACAAGCATCCCGATGCGCTCGACGTGCTGCGCCACTCCACCGCGCACCTGCTGGCGCAGGCGGTACAGCGCCTGCACCCGGGCGCGCAGGTCACCATCGGCCCGGTCATCGAGAACGGCTTCTACTACGACTTCGCCTACGAGCGTCCGTTCACGCCCGAGGATCTGCCGGCGATCGAAGCCGAGATGCAGAAGATCGTGAAGGAAGCGCAGCCCGTCTCGCGTCGTGTGATGTCGCGAAACGAGGCCACCAAGTTCTTCCGCGACATGGGCGAGGAGTACAAGGCGCAGATCATCGAGGCGATCCCCGCCGACGAGGAGCTCTCGCTGTACGCGCAGGGCGAATTCACCGACCTGTGCCGCGGCCCGCACGTGCCGTCCACCGACAAGCTGCGCAGCTTCAAGCTGATGAAGGTGGCCGGCGCCTACTGGCGCGGCGACCACAACAACGCGATGCTCAGCCGCATCTACGGCACCGCCTGGCTCAACGACAAGGACCTCAAGGCCTACCTGACCCAGCTGGAGGAAGCCGAGAAGCGCGACCACCGCCGGATCGGCAAGCAGCAGGACCTGTTCCACCTGCAGGAAGAAGCGCCCGGCCTGGTGTTCTGGCACCCCAAGGGCTGGAGCATCTGGCAGGTGGTCGAGCAGTACATGCGCCGCGTCTACCGCGAGACCGGCTATGGCGAGGTGCGCTGCCCGCAGATCCTGGACGTGTCGCTGTGGCAGAAGTCCGGCCACTGGGACAATTACAAGGACAACATGTTCTTCACCGAGTCTGAGAAGCGGACCTATGCGGTGAAGCCCATGAACTGCCCCGGCCATGTGCAGGTCTTCAACCAGGGCCTGCACAGCTACCGCGACCTGCCGATCCGCTACGGCGAGTTCGGCGCCTGCCACCGCAACGAGCCCTCGGGCGCCCTGCACGGCATCCTGCGCGTGCGCGGCTTCACCCAGGACGACGGCCATGTGTTCTGCACCGAGGCCCAGATCGAGTCCGAGGTGACCGCCTTCCACCGCCAGGCGATGCAGGTCTACGCGGACTTCGGCTTCACCGACGTCCAGCTCAAGATCGCCCTGCGCCCCGAGCCGCGGCTGGGCGACGATGCGACCTGGGACCGTGCCGAGGCGGCGCTGCGCAACGCCCTGCGGGCCGCCGGGGTGGACTGGCAGGAGCTGCCGGGGGAGGGCGCCTTCTACGGCCCGAAGATCGAATACCACCTCAAGGACGCCATCGGCCGGACCTGGCAGCTGGGCACGATGCAGGTCGATTTCATGATGCCGGGTCGCCTGGGCGCTGAATACGTGGACGAGCACAGCCAGCGCCAGACCCCGGTGATGCTGCACCGGGCCATCGTCGGGTCGATGGAGCGCTTCATCGGCATCCTGATCGAGCACCACGCCGGCAGCTTCCCGGCCTGGCTGGCCCCGGTCCAGGCGGTGGTGGCCAATATCACCGATGCCCAGGCGGACTGGGTCGAGGACGTGAGAAAAACCCTTGCAAATCAAGGGTTCAGGGTCGAAGCTGATTTGCGCAACGAGAAGATCGGCTATAAGATCCGCGAGCACACGCTGCAGCGCGTGCCGTACCTGCTCGTGGTGGGGGACCGCGAGAAGGAAAGCGGGGCGGTGGCCGTGCGCACGCGCGGCGGGGAAGACCTGGGAACCATGTCCGTGGCCGACTTCGCACAACGCTTGCGTACCGAAGCGCTGTAGCATCTGCGGCGCAAGCCGAGCCCGTCCGCAACGATCGTGCGGTCGGAACGTTCCATTTTGGAGATTGCAACATCAGTACACCGGAAAAGCAGAACCGCCGTAACCAGGAGATCCGCGTCCCACGCGTGCGCGTGATCGGCAGCGACGGCGAGATGATCGGCGTGTTGTCGCGCGACGAGGCGCTGGCCATGGCCGAGGAAGAGGCGTTGGATCTCGTGGAGATCCAGCCCAACGCGGACCCGCCGGTCTGCAAGATCATGGACTTCGGCAAGTTCAAGTTCGAGCTGCAGAAGAAGGCCAACGAGGCCAAGAAAAAGACCAAGCAGGTCGAGATCAAGGAAATGAAGTTCCGCCCCGTCACCGACGAGGGCGACTACCAGATCAAGCTGCGCAACATGCGCCGCTTCCTGGAAGAGGGCGACAAGATCAAGGTCAACATCCGCTTCCGTGGCCGCGAGATGAGCCACCAGGAGCTCGGCCGCGAGATGGCGGCGCGGATCGAGGCCGACCTGGGCGATGACATCGTGATCGAATCGCGCCCGCGCCTGGAAGGGCGGCAGATGGTGATGATGATCGCGCCGAAGAAGAAATGAATCCCGCCACCTGCGGGTGGCGATGCCGGCCGCTGCACTCCCCCTGACGAGAGCGTGCAGCCGCAGGGCGGGCCCTGGCCCGCCTTCCCCGAGATCCAGCAACGTAAGGTGGGTCCTGGTGCAGTGTGCTATGGATCCAGGGATCCCCGGCTTAGCGGCGTCGCCGCTTCGAAGACGCTCCGCCGTGCGCGGTCCGGATTTTTATCCGGATGGCGGGCCAGGGCCCGCCCTACAGGCCTGATTTGCAAGGAAAACCGCTACCCTGCATAATGCGCGGCTCGCTGTGCCGGTATGCTCCGGCATGCGTGTGGACCCGTCGTCTTCCGAACGCCTCGGCCTTTGGGATCAACGACTTACCAACCGGCACGGGCAGGACGGAAAGCCCGGCTTTCGGAGCAAGGCCTTTGCAGGGCCGCGACCCAGTCGCAACGCACCGGGAGCTGGCGCCCAGGCCAGTCATCGATTTCGCAAGGACATCTCTCATGCCCAAGATCAAGACCAATCGGGCGGCGGCCAAGCGCTTCCGGAAGACCGCTTCCGGCAAGTACAAATGCGGCCACGCCAACAGAAGCCACATCCTCACCAAGAAAGCGACCAAGCGGAAGCGCAACCTGCGGCAGACGAACCACGTCCGCCCGGAAGACGCCGGCCGTCTGGACCGCATGCTGCCGTATTTGTGAGGAGATAAGACATGGCACGAGTCAAGCGTGGTGTCACGGCGCGCCGCCGTCACAAGAAAGTCATTCGCCAGGCCAAGGGTTATTACAACGCCCGCCGCAAGGTTTTCCGCGTCGCCAAGCAGGCGGTCACCAAGGCACTGCAGTACGCCTACATCGGTCGCAAGCTGAAGAAGCGCCAGTTCCGCAGTCTGTGGATCGCGCGCATCAATGCCGCTTCGCGCATGTACGGCCTGAGCTACAGCCGCTTCATGAACGGCCTGCAGAAGGCCGGCATCACCCTGGACCGCAAGGTCCTGGCCGACATCGCGGTGCATGACCTCGCCGGTTTCGGCACGCTGGCCGAAGCGGCCGGCAAGGCGCTGAACCTCGAAGTCAAGAAGCCGGTCAGCCTGCCGCGCTTCGTGCGCGAGGTCCCGGCCAAGGCCGAGGCCACGTCGGGCGCTGCTTCGAAGAAGAAGGCGCCGGCCAGGAAGACTGCCGCCAAGGGCGACAAGGCGCAGGACGGCCAGGCCGCAGCGTAAGGCGCGGTCTCCCCGCGAGTCGTCACCAGTGGGGAAGGGCGCAGGTCCTTCCCCATTTTGTTTTCATCGTCGTCATCCCGGTGCAGCCTGCCCCCGAGAGGGCAGGGGTCCAGTGTCCTGAGGCGTCGTTCGGCGCCTGCGACAACAGGTCCATGGGTCCACCCTGTCTCACAGGGCAGCCTTCCGGGTGGCGATTCGGGATTTCGAGGCTGATCGGCGAATGAGCGAAATCGAATCGTTGTCGAAGCAGGCGGTGGCCGACATCGCGGCGGCGCAATCGCCAGACGCGCTGGAAGGACTGCGGGTTTCGTTGCTCGGCAAGCACGGCAGCGTCACCGCGCTGCTGAAGTCGCTGGGAACGCTGCCTGCCGAGCAGCGCAAAGCCGCGGGCGAAGAGATCAACCGTGCGCGCGATGCGATCGGCGCGGCTCTGGCCGCGCGCAAGCTGGCCCTGGACGATGCGGCGCTGGACGCGCGCCTGGCCACCGAAACGATCGACGTGACCCTGCCCGGACGCGATGCCGGGCGCGGCGGGCTGCACCCGATCAGTCGCACCATCGAGCGCATGGAGAACATTTTCGCGCGTCTGGGCTACGAACTCGCCGACGGCCCCGAGATCGAGGACGACTGGCACAACTTCGAAGCATTGAACTTCCCGCCGCACCATCCGGCGCGGGCGATGCACGACACGTTTTATTTCGGCGACGGCCGCCTGCTGCGCACCCACACCTCGGGCGTGCAGGTGCGTTACATGGACGCGCACAAGCCGCCGCTGCGGATGATCGCGATCGGCAAGGTCTACCGGTCCGACTCCGACCAGACCCATACGCCGATGTTCCATCAGTGCGAAGGCCTGCTGGTCGACGAGCACGCTAGCTTCGC
Source organism: Lysobacter sp. M15 (assembly GCF_022662515.1). NCBI lineage: Bacteria > Pseudomonadati > Pseudomonadota > Gammaproteobacteria > Lysobacterales > Lysobacteraceae > Lysobacter > Lysobacter sp. M15. The sequence goes on from NZ_JAKPBV010000002.1 coordinate 112,966, forward strand.
CGATCTCAAGGGCACGCTGGTGGAGTTCGTGCGTGCGTTCTTCGAGCGCGACTTCGAGATGCGCTTCCGGCCGAGCTACTTCCCCTTCACCGAGCCATCAGCCGAAGTGGACATCGCCTGGCAGCAGGCCGATGGCTCCACCCGCTGGCTTGAAGTGCTCGGCTGCGGCATGGTCCATCCGAACGTGCTGCGCAATGTCGGGATCGATCCGGAGCGGCATACCGGCTTCGCCTTCGGCATGGGCATCGAGCGCCTGGCCATGCTGCGCTATGGCGTGGACGACCTGCGCAGCTTCTTCGACAACGACGTGCGGTTCCTGCGGCAGTTCGCCTGAAGGCGGGGATTGGGGATTGGGGGTTCGTCAAGGCGGCGACCCCGGCTCCTGATCTCCAATCCAGAATCCAGAATCCCGAATCCCCAAATTTCAGAATGAAATTTTCAGAAAACTGGCTGCGCCAGCACGTACAGACCGACGCGAGCCGCGACGAACTGGCCGCGACGCTGACCGCGATCGGTCTGGAAGTCGAAGAGCTCACGCCGCTGGGCGAAGGTCTTGATGGCGTGGTCGTGGCGCAGATTCTCGGCGCCGAGCCCCATCCGGAGGCCGACAGGCTGCAGGTGTGCAGCGTCGACGCGGGGCAGGGCGCTCCCTTGCAGATCGTATGCGGCGCACCGAACGCGCGCGTGGGCCTGAAGGCGCCGCTCGCCACGATCGGTGCGCAAGTGGGCGAGCTCACGATCAAGGCGGCCACGCTGCGCGGCGTGGAGTCGAACGGCATGCTCTGCTCAGCGAAAGAGCTGGGCCTCGACACCGATGCCTCCGGCCTGCTCGAACTTCCCGACGACGCGCCGGTCGGCAGCCCGCTGGCCGAATATCTCGGCCTGCCCGACGCCAGCTTCGAGCTCAAGCTCACGCCGAACCGCGCCGACTGCTTCAGCGTTCGCGGTATCGCCTATGACGTGGCCGCGGCGAGCGGCAGCGAAGTGGTTGTATTCGACGCCACGCCGATGCCGGCCTTGAACGACAGGACGCTGGTGGTCGAACTGGACGCCGGGCCCAGGGTGCCGCGGTTCGTCGGCCGCGCGATCGAGGGCGTGAATGCCAACGCACGGACGCCGGTGTGGATGGGCGAACGCCTGCGCCGTAGTGGCGTGCGGCCGATCAGCTTCCTGGTCGACGTGACCCAGTATGTGATGCTTGAACTCGGCCAGCCCATGCATGCCTTCGACCTCGATACGCTGGCGCAGCCGATCGTGGTGCGCGCGGCCCGCGCGGGCGAGCAGGTCAGGTTGCTCGACGGCCGCACGGTGGCAGTGGACGAAGATTTCCTGGTCGTCGCCGACAGCCAGGGCGGCCATGGGGCACGCGCTGTCGCGTTGGGCGGCATCATGGGCGGCTACGACACCCGTGTCGCCGACGCCACCCGGAACGTGTTCCTGGAAGCCGCGCACTGGATTCCGTCGGCGATCATCGGCCGCGGCCGCAAGCTCGGCCTGCATACCGATGCCGGTCATCGCTTCGAACGCGGGGTCGACCCGGAACTGCCGCGCCAGGCGATCGAGGTGGCGACGCGCCTGATCGTGGAGATCGCAGGCGGTGCGCCCGGCCCGGTCACTGAAGCGGTGCGTGCCGATGTGCTGCCGCAGCCGCGCCGCATCGGACTGCGTCGCGCGCGCCTGGCGCGTCTGCTCGGCACCGCAATCGGCGACGCCGAGGTCGAGCGGATCCTGCGCGCGCTCGGCCTGGAGGTCGCCGCGAATGCCGATGGCTGGGACGTCACGGCGCCGACCCGCCGTTTCGACCTGGCCATCGAGGAAGACCTGGTCGAGGAAATCGCACGCATCCACGGTTACGACGCGATCCCCGCGACGCTTCCAGGCGGGTCGGTGCAGACTGCCGCAGGCACCGAAACCCGGATCGATGAAGCGGCGGTGCGTCGCCAGCTGGCCGCGCGCGACTATCTGGAAGCGGTGAACTACGCCTTCGTCGACAGTGCGCTGCTCGGCAAATGGCGCGCCGATGCCGGTGTAGTGCCGCTGGCCAATCCGCTGAGCGCGGAGCTGGCGGTGATGCGCACGCAGCTGCTGCCCGGGCTGGTGGACGCGCTGGCACGCAATGTCGCGCGCCAGCAGCCGCAGGTCCGGTTGTTCGAGATCGGCAAGGTCTTCGCCGACGATCCGGGCAATCCGCCGCGCGAAACCTTGCGGATCGCCGCGGTCGCCTGCGGCGATGCGCGGCGCGAACAGTGGGGCGTAGCGGCGCGCGGCGTGGATTTCCACGACCTGAGCGGCGATCTGGAGAGCCTGGCGGCCCTGGCTGGCGCCACGCTGGAGTACCGGCCATCGCAGGCACCGCATGGCCACCCGGGCCGGTCCGCCGACGTGTTCCGCGATGGGCATGCGATCGGCTGGATCGGCCAGCTGCATCCGCGGCTGCAGCGTGCGCTGGATATCGACACAGAGGCGGTCGCCTTCGAGCTGGACCTCGAGCCGTTGCTGCGGCGCCGGATTGCCCGTGCGGCCGCGCTGTCGCGTTATCCGTCCGTCCGCCGCGACCTCGCGTTCGTCGTTCCGGACGCCGTGCCATGGGCGTCGGTCTCGGAAACGGTGAAAGCGGCCGCGGGCCCGGTTTTGCGGGAGCTGCGGCTGTTCGACCGCTATCTCGGCAAGGGGGTCGAACCCGGTTTCAAGAGTCTCGCTATAGGCTTGATTCTGCAGGAAGATTCCCGCACCCTGACCGACCGCGATGTAGACGGGGTGGTGGCCGCGGTTATGGCTGCCCTGCAGCGCGACCATGCCGCGGCGATCCGCGGCTGACGGGGAAGGCGAAGATGGCGTTGACCAAGGCGGAAATGGCGGAGCGGCTGTTCGACGAAGTCGGGCTGAACAAGCGCGAGGCGAAGGAATTCGTCGACGCCTTCTTCGACGCGCTGCGCGAATCGCTCGAGCGTGGGCGCCAGGTCAAGCTTTCGGGCTTCGGCAATTTCGACCTGCGCCGCAAGAACCAGCGACCCGGCCGCAATCCCAAGACCGGCGAAGAAATCCCGATTTCCGCGCGCACCGTGGTCACCTTCCGTCCTGGGCAGAAGCTCAAGGACCGGGTCGAGGCGTACTCCAGCGGGGTGCCGCATGCTTGATCCGGGCAGCAATCGCGAACTGCCGCCGATCCCGGCCAAGCGCTACTTCACCATCGGCGAAGTCAGCGAGCTGTGCGATGTGAAACCGCACGTGCTGCGCTACTGGGAGACCGAATTCCCCAGCCTCAAGCCGGTCAAGCGGCGCGGCAACCGCCGCTACTACCAGCGCCACGACGTGCTGATGGTGCGCCAGATCCGCGGCCTGCTGTACGAGCAGGGCTACACCATCGGCGGCGCGCGCCTGCGCCTGGAAGGCGACGGAGCGAAGGAGGAATCCGCGCTCAGCTCGCAGATCGTGAAGCAGGTGCGGCAGGAACTGGAAGAGATCCTGCAGCTGCTGCGGCGCTGAACCGCCCCTGGGTGCGCGGGGCCATTGCCGCGATTGCCGTTCTACGCAAAATCCGGCCGGGGAACAGGAATCGCGGCCAAGGCCGCTCCCACAGACGCTATAATCCTGCCCACCGGGGTATAGCGCAGCCTGGTAGCGCACTTGTCTGGGGGACAAGTGGTCGTCGGTTCAAATCCGGCTACCCCGACCAATTCAAGCGATCCATGAAACCTGTTTTCATGAAGCGCTCCGCAACGCCCGGCTCGCCGGGCGTTTTGTTTGGGAGCGCCGATGGCAGGATGCCCGCGGTCCGCAATCTTCCGTGTTGAATGCCATGGCCCTACGCCGTCCCTTGCTGCTGCTGCTCGTCCTTGCGCTCGGGATCGCCGCGACCGCCTCCGCGCAGGACCCGGCACCCGCGCCCGCCGCACCGCCGATAGCGACCCCGACCGCAGGCGCGCCCGAAATTCCGATCCGTGACCTGGAGGCCATCGTTGTCACCGGCGTGCAGCCCGGTCCCGGGCTGTGGCGGGTCAGCAAGGGCGGCCATGTGATGTGGGTGCTCGGCACGCTCTCGCCGCTGCCGCGCGGAATGCAGTGGGACTCTGGCGCGATCGAGAAGGCGATTTCGCAATCGCAGGAAGTGCTGTTCTCGCCTTCGGTCGAGATCAAGACCGATCGCGGTTTCTTCGGCAACCTCGTTCTGCTCCCGAGTGCGCTCAAGGCGCGGCGCAATCCGGACGGCAAGCGCCTGCAGGACGTGGTCACCCCGGAGCAGTACGCCCGCTGGCAGGTGCTCAAGGCCAGGTACATCGGCGGCGATCGCGGCATCGAGCAATGGCGGCCGGTGTTCGCGGCGTTGGAGTTGTACGACAAGGCGATTCGCAAGTCGGGCATGAGTGCGCGCGGACTGATCGGGCCGACGGTCACGAAGCTCGCGAAGCGCCACGGTGTGAAGGTCAGCAACCCCAAACTCATGATCACCATCAGTCAGCCCAGGCAGGCGCTGAAGGAATTCGCGAACACGTCGCTCGAAGACCTGGACTGTTTCGGCAAGACCATGGACCGGATCGAAACGGACCTGGGCACCATGGTCGCGCGCGCCAACGCCTGGGCCATCGGCGACATCCAGACCCTGCGCGAACTGCCTTACGGCAACCAGTTCACGACCTGTTCGGCGGCCTTCAGCAGCGCCGCGCTCGCACGCAAGCATGGCGTGGCCGACATGGCCGGGCAGATGCAGAACAAATGGCTCGCGGCGGCGGAGTCCGCGCTGATGCGCAATCACACGACCTTCGCCACGCTGCCGATCGCCGAGCTGCTGAAGAGCGATGGCTATCTCGCCCGGCTCGAGGCCAAGGGTTATACGGTCGAAGCGCCCTGACCAGCGTCGCTCCTACGACGCGGAGACCTGCATTGCCGCTTTCTTGCCCATCAGGAAGGCATGCAGCATCTCGGTCGACAGGCCATGCAGGGTCAGGCGAAAACCGGCGCGCAGGGTGGACATGGGCACGAGCGGATGCCGGTTGTTGAGCAGGATCAGATGCTCGCGCGCGTCGAGGATGGTGGCCGAGTACAGGCCGATGGTTTCGTCCAGCTGCAGCGAATTGGTCGCCCGCCAGAAATCGCTGTCGGTCAGCAGCAGCTGGTAGATCGGGGTGAACAGCTCGATCGAGCTTTGCAGATCGAGGAAATTGCGCCGGCGCCGCGGCATGTCGGCGAGTTCCAGTGATGGGCGCACGATCATCGACAGGTCCGGCGCGGGCACGTGCTCCAGGCTGCGCCCGGATTCGCGCAGGTTCTGGTTGAGGCGGATAACGAAGTTGTAGAGGTTGAGGTCGTGGACCAGGAACATGTCCTCGCGCACGTCTTCGATCCTGAGCGGCTTGAGCGGATTGGTCGCGGTGTCGGTGCCGGAGTTGCGGGCGATGAATGCGAGCACCTGCGAGCCCAGATGGAAGTGGCGCAGGATCAGCCAGTTCGCTTCGGGCCGGATGAAGTTCTCCATGCCCCAGGCCAGCAGTCGGTGCAGCTGGCGCGAGAACGCCCAGCGGCGCGGCGTGAACGTCTTGACCACCTGGAACAGCACGATCAGCGTGCGCGCGAACGGGCGCACGAACGGCAGCACGAACTGGCGCGAGCGCGAGCTGGAATCCGCCAGCCAGGCACGCTTCACCTCCTCGTCCAGCGGCGTGCTCCGGTCGAGGTAGAGCGCAAGCCAGGGGCTGGGATCGCGCGGGTCGTAGGCCTGTTCGAGGAAGTCGGGCGTATGTTTCATGGCGGGCTGTCAGGATTCGACCGTGAGGTCGCGACGGCATCGGGGCACCCGGCTCGGCCTGGCGCAGGCACGTTCCGATGTGCGGCGCCTTGCAAGGCGGCCGGGCGTCATGGGGTGATGTGTTCGAACTGCATCAGGTAGAGCTCCGCGGTGCGCCGGGCGGTGTCGATGATCGCACGCGCGCCTGCGCCGTCGGCATCGTGGTCCAGCACGATCTCGACCGCCCGCAGCCAGCGCAGCAGGTGGTGCTCGTCGTTGGCGCCGTGGTACTCGAGAAAGCGGAACGCATCCGCGGGCAGGCCATCTGCAGCGCCGGTCAGGCTGACCTTCATCAGCGGCAGCAGGGCAGGGATGATGCGCTGGCCGGTCCCCTCGATGATGTAGATGGCGCCGAGCAGGCCGAGCGGGTTCGGGGTGGCCGCCAGCGCGTGCAGGTAGCTGTTCAGCGCTTCGCCGCCGGGATTGCGGCGCAGCAGGTCGATGTCCGCGACGCATCCGCCGGCTTTCCGGTAATCCTCGAACAGGATCATGTAATCGTCCTGCTCGTCGCCGGCATGGGTTTCGATCAGCGCGCGCAGGGCGTCGTAGGGCGGAAGGACAGACGCCGCGCCTTCGCGCATCCACTTGCTGCCCTCGCGCACCTGCGGGATCCAGTGCTCCATCCATCGTACATAGTCCGCCTGATCGAAGCGCCGCTCGCGCAGCTTGCGGATCAGCGGCGTACGCCAGGCGCGGGACCGGTAGGAATGCCATACCGCGGCCAGCTCCGCGAGCAGATGACGGAGCGCTTCGGGAGCATCGGCGGGGTCGTGCGGCGGAGCGATGACATCGTCGTCAGCAGCCGGCATCGGAATCCCGGCAGGACGGAAGGAGAAGGATTCGCCGGGGACATCCGCTGCTTCCACTTCGATCAGTGCAAACGCCACGGTGAACCGTCCCGATTCCGGGATGAAGCACAGGATCTGCTGGCCGGGTGCCACCTGGCGAGTGCGCAGGAACTCGTCGAGCATGATGAAGATCGAAGCCGCACCCGTGTTGCCGCGCGTGGTGAGGTTGCTGTACCAGCGCTCGCGGGGGATCGACAGCCCGGCTTTGTGCATCAGCTCGTCGACCACCGGTGCGAACTTTTCGGACGAGTAGTGGCAGAGGAAATGATCGACCCGCTCCGGCTCCAGCCATCCATCCTTCGCCAGCTGCGCGTACTCATGGATCCCGACATCGAACAGGTGCGGCAGCAGACGGATGTCCTGGCGCAGGAACAGCGCGCCGTCGGCCTCCGCTTCCTGCCACGATGCGTAGTCCAGATGCGAGCGCGAACGGTCCGGCGTCAGCCCCAGCTGCATGCACACGGGGTAGTCGCCGGAGAACGAGCGCTGGTGCATGAAACGCAGGCGCAGCCGCACCCCGGCGCGCGACTGCGGCGAGGACGTCAGCAGCAGCGAACCGGCGCCGTCGGACAGCATCCAGCGCAGGAAGTGCGCATCGAAATCGGCGTCGTAGCCGCGTGCCGCGTAGCGCGAGCGCTTGAACAGGCGCGAAGGCATCTCCGCCGCGGCCACCAGCGCATGCGCATGCGAACCCAGTTCGACCGACGCCGCGGCCGCTTCCCAGGCGCCGACGCCGGAGGCGCAGATCCCGTGGCTGGAGAAGGTCTGCATCGGCGGCGCCGACATCTGCCCGAGCACCATGCTGGCGAAGCCGGGCATCAGCGCATCGCCGCCCGAAGTGCCGCAGGCGAGCAGGCCGATCTCGTCGATGCGAAGGCGGGCATCGGCCAGGCAGTCGGCGATGGCGTTGGCGGCCATGGCGGAGCAGGCATGCACGGTGCGGCCTTCGGGATCGATCGCGTAATGGCGTGCGCGGATCCCGTTTTCCGCCAGGATCCGGCGCTTGATGCGACCGGAAAGACGCGTCAACGGGGCGATGTAGGCATCCATGCCGTCGTTGTCGACGGGCGGGCCGGGCAGGAATCGGCCGGTGCCCTGGATCCAGGTGCGTTCGAAGCGGAGTGGCATGCAGCGTCCTGCGAGGGGGAAGGGGTCGAGCCGGCGTCAGCGATGCGTCGCCGCGTCGCCGTCGATTTGAGTGCCCGAAAGCCGGTCGAACACCGGCAGCAGGAACCCGTAGTTGCCGTGGTAGCGCGCGTGGTGCAGGGCATGGCGGCGGCTGGCGCCGAGCAGCCCGCGCGCGGGCGCGCTGCGGCTGAGCTCGTAGTTGGCGTGACCCAGGACGTTGAGCAGGATGCTCAGCACCGGCAGGCACAGCAGCGCCTCGAAGCTGAAATCGTGCAGCAGCATCGGCACCAGCGGCACGCTGCCGAGCAGCAGCGCCTCGACCGGATGGAAGGCGTAGGTCGAGAACGGCGTGGGAACGTGCGAGCGGTGGTGATCGGCATGGAACCGTCGCAGTACCCGTGTGTGGAGCAGGCGGTGGCAGGCATAGAAGTGCAGCTCGTTCCAGAGGAACAGTGCCGCGACCTCGGCAGCGACCCGCACCGCCGACGGATCCGGCGTCAGACTCGCCCAGCCCAGCTTCAGGATGGCCCAGGGGAACACCACCCCGGCACCGAAGATCAGGATCGAAACGCATGCCTGTGCAATCTCGCGGCGGTACTGGTCCGCGGGCAGCTCACGCGGATCGAGTGTCCGCCCGAAGCCGATGCGCGGCAGCGCCACGCGCGTCAGCCACAGGGCCGCCAGTGCCGTCGCGAAATACAGCACGGCGAAGTAGGCGGTTCCTGCCGTCATGACCTGCCATGCGTTGCGCGAGACGAACCACTCGCCCACCTGACGTTCCCTGCTCGTTTGCGGTCGCACGCACTATAGCGAAGGCGATCTTGCGATATCAGCACCGCCCGCACCCCGGGTCTGACGAGTCCGGTGGCTCGTGCCGAGACCCCGGCGTCGCCAGGCTGGAGACCTCAGTCGTGAGGCTTGCCCAGCAGGTGCGCGCGCAGGTCGGCGTCGTGGCCGGGAATGCGGAAGGTGCCGTAGCAAAGCAGCCGCAGGATCGCGCGTGGGCGGCGATGCCAGCTGGCCCACGCCAGCGGCGAGTCTCCGTATGCATCCTTCGCGTCCAGCGCCGCGCCTGCGTCGAGCAGCAGGCGGATGGTGCGCTCGCCACCGAACGCAGCAGCGCGATGCAACGGCGTTTCGCCACGGGTGCGGCAATCACGCATGAAAGCACCGGTTTCGGCATGTGGCCGGGTCGCCCGATTGGGATCGGCGCCATGGGCCAGCAGCACCTCCATCGCCAGGTCGTAGCGGACGCGGTCGTCGTTCGCCAACACCGCATGCAACGGCGTCTCGCCGGTATCGGGCAAGGGCCGGTTGGGGTCGGCACCGTGCTCCAGAAGGAACTGGCATAGCTGCCAGTGGCCGTGGAACGCCGCGCCGTTGAGGTCGTGGTTGTCCCCGAGCGAGGCCAGCGACTCGCCATGTTCGAGCAGGTGCCGGATCGCGGACACGTCGCCGTAGTAGGCGCACCAGCGGATCAGCGATACCCCATCCGCATCCGCGGCGGTGGCGAGGCCACCGTGTGCGACGTGGTCGAAGACCAGATCGGTCCGTCCGTTGGCGATGCGCTGGAACATGGTCCCTGCGACGCGGCCGGTTATCCCGCAGCGGCTGAAAGGGGCGTCCGCGGCGCCAGCAGGTCCGGCCAGCGAGCCTGTACCGCGGCGCGGATGCCGTCGGTGTCGAGTCCGGCTTCGCTGAGCAGGTCCTCGCGGCTCGCATGGTGCTGAAATTCGTCTGGCAGCCCCAGGTGCAGGATCGGCATGGAGATGTTCTCCGCAGCCAACAGTTCCGCCACCGCGGAACCGGCGCCGCCCATCACGACATTGTCTTCAAGGGTGACGAAGCCTTCGTGGCTCTGCGCCAGTTCCAGGATCAGCGCGCGGTCCAACGGCTTGACGAAGCGCATGTTGACGACGGTCAGGCCAAATTCCTCGCCCACCTGTTCGGCGGCCGGCACGATCGCGCCGAACGCGAGCAGCGCGATGCGCGAACCGTGGCGGCGAAGCTCCGCCTGGCCGATGGGCAGCGTGTCCAGATCGGCCCGCACGGCAACACCCGGGCCGGTGCCGCGTGGATAGCGCACCGCGGCCGGACCGGCATGCGCGAAGCCGGTGCTGAGCATCTGCCGGCATTCGTTCTCGTCCGCGGGCGCCATCACGACCATGTTCGGCACGCAGCGCAGATAGGACAGGTCGAGGTTGCCGGCGTGGGTGGCGCCATCCGGGCCGACGACGCCACCACGGTCGATCGCGAACAGCACGTCCAGTTTCTGGATCGCAACGTCGTGGACCAGCTGGTCGTAGCCACGTTGCAGGAACGTCGAATAGATCGCGACCACCGGCTTGGCGCCTTCGCAGGCCATGCCGGCGGCGAGCGTGACCGCATGTTGTTCGGCGATGGCGACGTCGAAATAGCGATCCGGATATTCCCTGCTGAAGCGCACCAGCCCGGAGCCTTCGCGCATCGCCGGGGTGATGCCGAGCAGTCTGTCGTCGGCTGCGGCCATGTCGCAGAGCCAGTCCCCGAACACGTCGGTATAGGTCGGTTTCTTCGCGCCCGCCTTCGCCACGACGCCCTGCGACGGATCGAACGGGGACACGGCGTGATAGCCGATCTGGTCGTCTTCGGCGAGCTCGTATCCCTTGCCCTTGGTGGTGATCACGTGCAGCAGCTGCGGACCCTTGAGCTTCTGCAGGGTCTTGAGCGTGGCCACCAGCGCGTGGACGTCGTGCCCGTCGATCGGCCCGGTGTAGTGGAAGCCCATCTCCTCGAACAGGGTGGAGGGCACGAACATGCCCTTCCAGTGCTCCTCCCAGCGGCGCACGAAGCGCGCAGTGCCGCTGCTGCGCTTGTCTCCGAGGATCTTCTTGCCGCCCTCGCGCAGCGCGTTAAGGGTGCGGCTGCCGGTCACGCGCCCGAGCATCCGGGTCATGCCGCCGACGTTCTCGCTGATCGACATGCGGTTGTCGTTGAGGATCACCAGCAGGCTGGGCTCGGGATCCATGCCGCCGGCGTGGTTGAGCGCCTCATAGGCCATGCCGGCGGTCATCGCACCATCACCGATCACCGCGACCACGCGGCGGTCGTTGCCTGCGCGCGCGTTGGCGATGGCCATGCCCAATGCCGCCGAAATCGAGGTCGATGAGTGGCCCACGCCGAAGGTGTCGTAATCGCTTTCCTCGCGCTTCGGGAACGGCGCTACCCCGTCCTTCTGCTTGACCGTGTGGATGCTGTCGCGGCGACCGGTCAGGATCTTGTGCGGATAGCATTGATGGCCGACATCCCAGACGATGCGATCCTCCGGCGTGCGGTACAGGTAGTGCAGGGCAGTGGTGAGTTCGATCACACCCAGCCCGGCACCGAAATGACCACCCGACTTTCCGACCGACTCGATCAGATACGCACGCAGTTCTTCGGCGACCGCCGGCAATTCGGCCTCGTCGAAGGTGCGCAGGTCGGCGGGGCTGTCGATACGCGACAGCCGGGGATAGCGGGTGGAGTCGATCATCCGTGCATTGTAAATCCGCGCGCGGGGGACGGTCGGCACGGCGGCCTGTGCGTTCAGGCCCGCGCCGGTGGGAGCTGTTCCGCCGGAGGCCCCGCTGCAGGCCGTGCCCGTGGCGGACTCAGCGGCCGCGCAGACGCCCGAACAGTCCGGCGGCCTTGGGGGATTCGCCTGACTCGGGCGGGGTGGGGGCCACCAGCTCGGCATAGCCGGTGCGCAGGTTCGCGTTGATGAAGTCCGCCACTTCCTCGGCAGGAACTCCGCTGCCCGCGGCGATCTCGGCCACGGTCGCAGGGCCCTTCATCATCGCTGTGGCGATGCGGAAATGCTTCGGGAACTCGCGCTCGGTCTGCGGCCATTTCGCCAGCCGGTACCTGCCGTCCGGATCGTTGCCGGGGAGCAGCGCGCCGTGCCCGGCGAGCAGCCCGGCATACCACTGCAAGCGTGCGAGTGCCTGTGCCGCGCCCATCCCGGCGGTGGCGGAAGTCCAGGCGGCCTGGTCGAGCTGCTGAAGATCGGCCTGGCGGACGACGGCGTCGAACAGCCCGGCGAGCGGCTTGAGCCCGCCCGGGCCGTGATAGAGCCGTGCATCGGCGTCGAACACGATGCCGATGCCGTCACGCTCATAGCGCCAGCGGCCGGCCAGGGCCCCGGGCGCGAACCAGTCGGCAAGCGTCGGATCGCGCGGTGGCGCCGGGGCAGGTTCGGGTTCTGCGACCGACGCGGCAGCGACGGGCTCGAGCGCCGCGGCCGGTTCCGCCGGTGCCATGGCCTCTTCGTCCGTCGCGATGGGTTGTTCTTCCGGCAGCAGGTCCGCCGGAGCGGGGGCCGGCGTGGAGGAGGAGGGTGGGGCCTCGGCATGCGGCTCGGGGATCCCTGGCGCCGCAGGCGTGACGTCCGCCGGCGCATGCGCATCGATTTCCGCCAGTAGCCTGCCCAGCGTGCGGCCGTTGAACGGCCGCTCGAGCCGATGATCGGCCTGGGTTCTCGGCGAGCTCGTCAGTCCGACCACCTGCTTTCCGGCGGCATGCAGGCGGATCCAACTCATCGGACCGTACATGCTGTCCATGTCGACGATGACGGCGTCCGCTTCGGCTTCGCCCGTCAGCTCCCAGCGATCACCCAGGGCTGACCGCGCCTGCTGGAAGGCAGCGCGCAGATCGGCCTCGGTGGTCGAATCCATGCCGGTGATGCCGAGCTTGCGAACCATCCTGTCCTCCCCTGCGGACCAAAGGCGGCAGTCTAGCGGCTTGCGGATCGACGGACTGCGAAACAATGTGCGTTCCGGGCCCGCCAGCACATCCCAGATTCGTTACCTCTGGTGCGCGGGACGCCCGTCCCGCACCGAACGCCCGTGCTTGGACTGGCCGGGCATCCGGCCGACCTGCGGTCGAGTCAGTTGAAGCGGGGTTTGCGCTTGGGCAGATGGTTCTTCAGGAACGCCATCTGGTCGGCCAGGATGTTGCGGTTCGACAGGATCAGGTGTTCCACCCAACTCGGCCGGTAGGGCACCGCAAGCAGCGGCATCGACGCCTGTTGCGGCGTGCGCCCACCCTTGCGCGAATTGCAGTGGAAGCAGGCGGCGACCACGTTCTCCCAGGTGTCGCGCCCGCCCTTGGAGAGCGGCATGACATGGTCGCGGGTGAGCTGCTGGCGGTGGAATTCGCGCCCGCAGTACAGACATAGCGACTGGTCGCGTGCAAACAGGGCGGCGTTGGTCAGCGCCGGTGTCGGATCGAACGACTGCGGGCGCACATGGCCGCGCGCGGCGATGATCGGATGCAGTTGCATGAAGCTGCGCTCGCCGGTCTGGCGGCAAGTGCCGCCATGCACGGTCAGGCACGGATCGCCCAGCGTCCAGGCGACCGCCTCGCGCGCATACAGGCAAGCGGCATCCTGCCAGCTCATCCAGTCGAGCACGCGGCCGTGGGCGTCGAGCGAGAGCAGGCGCACCGCGTCGAGACGGGCCGGAAGGACGAGGGGGGATACGAGGTCGCCGGAATTGTCGATGATCCCGGCGGTGGCCCCGGAACGGATCAGGCGAAGCTTCGCTCTGTCGGTCTCCATGGGAGCAACAGCTTATACGCCTTTGTTTACTTTTTGTGTAGGTCGGCAAAGGGCCTCGGTTGTCCCCGCGTTCCTCTGCGGGCGCGGACCAGTGGCGGGGTGCTTCCGGCTGCTGCTCGACGCCGGGTTGGCGACGCCGCCCGCACCCCGGGGCGAGGTGAGGGCCCGGGGTCGCTACAGGGCGTCTGCCTCGGCTGTCATCAACGGCGCCGCGCCGGAACGGATGCTCGCCGCATGGGCCAGCGTGCGCGGCAGGATGCGCGCGAAGTAGAAGCGGGCGGTTTCGCGCTTGGTGTCCCGGAACGCCTGCGATTGCGCGGAAGCATCGGTCGCCGCGACGCTGCGCGCCCACCAGTAGGCCAGCGCGACATAGCCCGAATAGAACAGGTAGTCCCAGGCCGCCGCGCCGATCTCGTCCGCGTTGGCCATCGCACGCTTGCCGATCTCGAGCGTGAGCTGTTGCCACTCGCCGGCCTTTTCGCGCAGCGGCGCGATGAACTCCGCGAGCGCCGCATCGCCCTCGTTGGCCTTGCAGAACTCCTCGATCATGCCGAGGAACACGCGCAATCCCGCCGCCTGCCCCTGGATGGTCTTGCGCCCCATCAGGTCCAGTGCCTGGATGCCGGTTGTGCCTTCGTACAACGTGGTGATACGCGCATCGCGGGCAAGCTGTTCCATGCCGTGCTCGGCGATGTAGCCGTGGCCGCCGAAGCACTGCAGGGCGTGATAGGTGCATTCCACGCCCCATTCGGTGAGGCAGGCCTTGACGATGGGGGTGAGGAAACCAAGCAGCGCGTCGGCCTGCGCCTTTTCCTGCTCATCGTTCGAATGCCCGACGACATCGACCAGCGATGCGGCGTGGTAGCCGAGCAGGCGTCCGCCTTCCACCAGCGCCTTCTGGGTCAGCAGCATGCGGCGCACGTCCGGATGCACGATGATCGGATCGGCCGGCTTGTCGGGGAACTTCGCGCCGGAGAGCGAGCGCATCTGAAGGCGTTCGCGCGCGTAGGCGAGTGCGTTCTGGTAGGCGCGGTCGGACAGCCCCAGGCCCTGCAGGCCCACCGCCAGGCGTGCGGTGTTCATCATCACGAACATCGCCACCAGGCCCTTGTGCGGCGCGCCGATCAGCCATCCTTGCGCATCGTCCAGGTTCAGCACGCAGGTGGCCGAGCCGTGGATGCCCATCTTGTGTTCGATCGCGCCGCAACGCACGCCGTTGCGTTCGCCCAGTTCGATCTGCCCATCGTCCTGTCGAACGACCCGCAGCTTGGGCACGATGAACATGCTGATGCCCTTGCTGCCGGACGGCGCGTCCGGCAAGCGCGCCAGCACCAGGTGCACGATGTTGTCGGTGAAGTCGTGCTCACCGGCGGTGATGAAGATCTTGGTGCCGCTGATCGCGTAGCTGCCGTCGTCGTTCGGCACGGCGCGGGTCTTGAGCAGGCCCAGGTCGGTGCCGCAGTGGGGCTCGGTCAGGCACATGGTGCCGGTCCATTCGCCCGATACCAGGCGCTTGAGGAAAACCTCCTTCTGCCAGGCGTCGCCGAAGTGCAGCAGCGCCTCGGTGGCGCCATGCGAGAGCAGAGGGAAGTTGCCCCAGGACAGGTTGGCGGCGTCGATCATTTCCTTGATCGGCACGCCGACGCTGTGCGGCAGGCCCTGGCCGCCGAACTCCGCGGGCGAAACCAGGCCGGGCCAGCCGCCCTCCACGTATTGCCGGTAGGCCTGGCTGAAACCGGGCGGCGTGGTCACCGCACCGGTAGCCTTGTCGTAGCTGCAGCCGACTTCGTCGCCGATGCGGTTGAGCGGGGCCAGCACGGTTTCGTTGAAACGCGCGCCTTCCTCCAGCACGGCATCCACGATGTCGCGCGTGGCGTCGGTGAACCCGAGGCGCTCGAACAGCGCTTCTGCCTGCAGGACGTCGTACAGCGCGAAGCGGATATCGGCCAGCGGGGCCTTGTAGGTGTTCATGCCTAGCTCTCACCAGAAACGATGCCGCAAGCATGGGCCGGCGGGCGAGGATATTTACTCGAATATGGCGCGATCGCGAGTTCGCGCAGCGCGGGTCGGCCGGCGGACGTCAGCGCAGCACGCCCGGCAGCCCCGGCACCGGGTTCAACGAGCTGTTGCGCTTGAGCTCGAAGCTGCGGGGTTTGCCGTCCTCGGGCGTGGCCTGGATCGTGCCTTCGAAGCTGTAGGAGACACCACGGTTGTCGGCGAGGGCGTCGGCCAATGCGATCTTGGCATCGGATCCGGGGATATGGGCCAGGGTGACGACGTCCGCGGATTCGGGGCCGATGCTGATCCCGGCGTTGCCCTGCAGCGTGCCTGCGGGTTGGCCGGCGAGCGTCAGCGGCAGGCTGATCGCATCGAACCGCATCGGAATGCTGCTGAAGTTTTCGATCCGCAGGTCCACCGACCAGCTGCCGTTGGCACGCACGCTGAGTTGCTGGATGCCCGCAGCCGGCTCCGAGACGCGGCGCGGGGGCCCGCCGGCGCAGGAGGCAAGCAGCAGGCACATGGCCATTCCCGATCCGATCGCGCGCTTCCAACCCATGCCGGCCCCAAGTGTCCGCGGAAGTCGGAGAATACTACTTGGCCTGAATCGCGACGGCGCACGGCGTCCGGCAAACAGAAAGGCCGCGCTCGCGCGCGGCCTCTTGCGATGATGACGATTTGTCCGAACGAAATGGTGGCCGGGGAGGGAATCGAACCCCCGACACGGGGATTTTCAATCCCCTGCTCTACCAACTGAGCTACCCGGCCACGGGCCGGTCAAACCGAGGGCGCGATGATACGGACGCGGGCCCTTCGCGGCAACCCGCATGGCCGCTGAATGCTGGGACGGAGCCATGTGGAGTCGGCGCCAGGCAGGCGCATCATCACGTTACACGGCTCCATTAGGAGGATGCCATGCGTCACTCCATTGTGCTGTTCGCAGCCGCGGCCCTGGCCAGTCTGTCCGCCTGCGCCACCGACCGGGCCCAGCGCGATGCCGACAAGCTGGCCTTGTACAACGCCCATGCGGGGGCTCCGGTCAACAAGTTCCGTTACTTCGGGAGCATCAACGGCTGGACGCCGCTCGGCGCCGAGGCGATCGCCGTCTGGACGCGTCCGAACGAGGCCTATCTGCTGGATCTGACCGGTCCCTGTCCCGAAATCGAGTTCACCCCGGCGATCACTATCACCAACACCTTCGGCCAGGTCAGCGTGCCGTTCGACAAGGTGATCGTGTACAGCCGCAGCGCGGTCAACGTGCCCTGCCATATCGCCCGGATCCGCCCGCTCGACATCAAGGCGATCAAGCAGGCCGAACGCACCGCCCGCAGCGCGGTTCAGGCTTCGGGCACGTAGCCGGCAGGCTTGTCGGCGCCGCCGGCGAACAGGAACTTCTCCATCTCGCCTTCGAGGAAGGCGCGGTGCTTTGGATCGAGCGGCGACAGCCGGTTTTCGTTGATCAGCATGGTCTGATGGGTCAGCCAGGCCGCCCACGCGGCCTTGCCGATGTGTGCGAACACGCGCTTGCCCAGCTCGCCGGGCCAGGGGACGAAGTCCAATCCTTCGGTATCGCGTTGTTCGTACTCGCAGAACACCTGGCGGGACATGTGCGTGCCTCGGATCCGGAAACGCCTATTGTAGGAGCGCCGCTTCGGGTGGCGGATTCTGCATGCGGGATGCGCCGGGTATGGGTCGCACGAGGGTTGCGCCCCGATCGTGCCCGTCGTGCCGACGCGGCGCTCCTACAGCGTGGCCTGCAGCAGCTTGCGAATCGGGGCGGGAATGCCCAGTGAGGACAGATCCGCAGGGGCGAACCAGCGCAGGCTGTCGTCGTCGGCGATTCGCGCGCGCAGCCCGACGCCGGCGAGCGCCAGCGGCTGCAGTTGCAGGCGATAGTGGGTGAAGCCGTGCGCGATCGGTTCGAGTGCGGCGATCGAGTCGTAGTCGGCGTCGACGCGGGCTTCGAACCAGGCGCGGGCGCTCGCGGCATCTTCCGCCTCCGGCAGCGACCACAACGCGGCCCAGATGCCGGTGGGTGGGCGGCGTTGCAGCAGCATCCGTCCGTGTGCGTCGCGCAGCAGCAGCACGATCGCATGACGTTGCGGCAGTGGCTTTCCGGGCCTGGGCGTGGGCAGTTCGGCCACGCGACCCTCGCGCAACGCCACGCAGTCGTCCTGCAGTGGGCACAGGACGCAATCCGGTTCATGGCGCGTGCACAGGGTCGCGCCGAAATCCATCTGCGCCTGGGCGTAGTCGGCCAGGCGCGCATCGGGCAGCAGCGATCCGGCGATCGTCCACAAGCGCTTCTCGATCGTCGGGGTTCCCGGCCAGCCGTCCACGCCGAACACGCGGCTCAGCACGCGTTTGACATTGCCGTCGAGAATCGGGAAGGAGTCGCCCCAGGCTTGCGACAGGATCGCGCCTGCGGTGCTGCGGCCGATGCCGGGCAGGCGCATCAGCGCATCGAGATCGCGCGGCAGCTCGCCACCATGGCGTTCCACGCACAATTTCGCAGCCGCATGCAGGTTTCGGGCGCGCGCGTAGTAGCCCAGGCCCGACCACAGCGCGAGCACCTCGTCGAGCGGCGCGGTGGCGAGCGCGCGCACGTCGGCCAGGGTGGCGACGAAGCGTTCGAAGTAGGGGATCACCACCCGCACCT
Source organism: Lysobacter sp. M15 (assembly GCF_022662515.1). Classification (NCBI taxonomy): domain Bacteria; kingdom Pseudomonadati; phylum Pseudomonadota; class Gammaproteobacteria; order Lysobacterales; family Lysobacteraceae; genus Lysobacter; species Lysobacter sp. M15. The sequence continues at coordinate 130,956 of NZ_JAKPBV010000002.1, forward strand.
GGGTCTGCTGCAGCATGATTTCCGACAGCCACACCCGATATGGCGTGCGCGGATGTTGCCAGGGCAGGTCGTGGCGGCCGTGGATGTCGAACCAGGCGAGGAGCTTCGCGGCGAAACCGCTTGATGTTTCGTCGGGTGCCCCGGTCGACGCATCCCGAACGGAAGTCGAAGGCTTTGCGCCGGTTTTGCGTGGTTTGCTCATCGGAGGCGACGTCGGCGGCGATGCTGCGGACGAAGGCGCGGGCGATCGCGAGGCGTATCCGAATACTGCGGCCAAAGGGTCACGGCGATCCCTCGACGTCCGGATCGTCGATCTCCACTTCCACGCCGTGCAGCTGCGCGCCGGAGATCTCCAGGCGTGGCGCCGTGATGGTGCCGTCGAGCGGCGGGATCGGCGAGCCGGCGCGTGCAGCCTTCATCCAGGCCAACACTTGGGGCAGGCGGAACCGTCCGTCGAATCGGGTGTCGTCGCGGAGCAGGCGCAGGGTCGTGATATCGCTGGCATCGGCCTTGCCGGAGTAGCCGAGCCGGAACGGCAGCGGCGAAGCGGACTGTCCGATCGGCGGCGGCAGCGCCGGCCAGGCGTCCTTCCATCCGGGCAGCTGCCCGGCGAGCCGGATGACCAGCCGGCGACCGGATGCGATCGCACCACGCGCATCCAGCGTCGGCAATACACCCTCGCCACGCAGCGCGACACCGACCGGTGCCAGCGTCCAGGTGGCTCCATCGAAGCGCAGGGGCCCGTGTACGCCGAGCACAAATGGCAGCCGGTCGGATGCGGCGGATGTACCGGATTCGTAGACCGCCGACATGGCCAGGCGGACCGGGGTGATGCGCAGCACCTGTTTTCTGCCGCCAGCGAGTTCGCCGCCCAGGTGCATGGGGCCGGACAGCCTGACGCGTGCGGGAAGTCGCCAGTCGTCGCGCGCGAACGTAATCGCGCCGATTGCCGCCGCGCCGACGTGGTTGGTCGGTCGGGTCAGCGCCACGTCGAGATCGAAGGCGATCGACGTCGGCGGATCCAGATAGCGGCCGGCCACGCGGGCATTGACCGGCTGCTCCGGGTGCAGCCGCGGCAGGTCGACTTCGACTCCGTCGATACGCCAGCCATCGCCGTCGACCCGGCCGCGGGTGACGGCCAGGCCATCGGTCAGGGTGGGAATCCTGGTCTTGCCGGGCGGACGTGTCGCCATCCAGTCCTGCAGTGCGCGCAGTTCGAGCACCGGTGCATCGAGTTCGACACGCGAGACCTCCAGCAGTGCGCCGCGCGAGCGGAGCGTCGCCCACGGCACCGCGATGGCGATGCGCTCGGCGCGGAGCAATGCGGTCTTCGCGCCAGGCGAGCGCGCAACGACATCGCGCACGATCAGCTGCGGCGTGCCACGCAGCCGGTATTCGCCGATGCCGGTTGCGGTGATCTCCAAGCCCAGCGCGTTGCCGACCTGTCGCAGGATCAGGCGGGTGACGTTCTCGGGCCGCAGCATCACCCGCAGCGAGAGCGCGAGCAGCAAGGCCAGTATGGCCAGCGCGCCCAGCCCGAGGGTCAGCCTGTGCTTCCTTCGCGCCGCGGCGGCAGGCACGTTCATGGCGTCGGGATCGCGAATGCGGGAAGACATCTGCGGGCGCGATGTGTCGCGCTACGCATTCCCGTTGCCGAAGCTCTCGCGGGGCGGCAGCAGCGCATCGACGAAGGCGACCGGATCGAATTCGCGCAGATCTTCGGGCTGCTCGCCGATGCCGGCATAGCGGATCGGAATGCCGAATTCGCGCGCCAGCGCGAACACCACGCCGCCCTTGGCGGTGCCGTCGAGCTTGGTGACCACCAGTCCGGTGACGCCGACCGCCGCATGGAACTGGCGCAGCTGCGAAACCGCGTTCTGGCCGGTGGTGCCATCGACCACGAGCAGCACTTCGTGAGGCGCGGCGGGATCGAGCTTGGCGAGCACCCGGCGGATCTTGCCGAGTTCGGCCATCAGTCCCTGTTGGGTATGCAGACGCCCGGCGGTGTCGGCGATGAGCACCTCCACGCCGCGGGCCTGGGCGGCCTGCAGCGCGTCGTAGGCGACCGATGCCGCGTCGGCGTTCTGGCCCTGCGCGATCACCGGCACCTGATGGCGCGCGCCCCAGGCCTGCAGCTGTGCCACCGCCGCGGCGCGGAACGTGTCGCCAGCTGCCAGCATCAGGCTGCGGCCTTCGTCGCGGTAGCGACGCGCCAGCTTGCCGATCGTGGTGGTCTTGCCCACGCCGTTCACGCCAACGGTGAGCAGCACGAACGGCTTCACGTCCGCCGGAAAGCGCAGCGGCACGGCGACCGGTCGCAGCATGTCGATCAGATCGGCGCGCAGCGCGCCCAGCAATGCGGCGGCGTCGCTGAACTCGCGCGCCTTCATCCGCTTGCGCAGGTCCTCGACGATCGCGGTCGACGCGGTCACGCCCACATCGGCGGTGAGCAGCGCGGTTTCGATCTCGTCGAGCAGGGCGTCGTCGAGACGCGGATTGCCGGAGAACACGCCGCCGAAACTGCGCGCGAACAGGCTGCCGCGCAGGCGTTCGCGCCAGCCCTGACGTCCGGGCGCTGCCGCAGCCGCGGCAGGTGGAGCATCGGACGCCAGCGCGGTCGCATCGGATCCGGTGTCCTGCGCATCGATACCGCTGGGGGCATCGCTTGCGGGACGTTCTGCGGAAGGGGCGGGCGCGGCGGCGTCGGGCTTCTTGCGTCGGAACCAGCTGACCATGCGCCGGACGATGATGGAGAATGGACCGCATGGTATCACCGTGGTACGAGCGCCCAGAATGAAGCCACGCCGTTCCGGCAGCGCGGGCGCGGTGCGCATCATCGGCGGGGAATGGCGCGGGACGCGCCTGCCCGTGGCCGACCTCGATGGTCTGCGGCCCACCTCGGACCGTGTGCGCGAAACCCTGTTCAACTGGCTGCAGCCGAAGATCGCCGGCGCGCGCGTGCTGGACCTGTTCGCGGGCAGCGGTGCGCTCGGGTTCGAAGCGGCGTCGCGCGGCGCGCGCGAGGTGTTGCTGGTCGAACGGGAGCCCGGCATCGTCCGGACACTGCGCGGTACCGCAGACCGGCTGAAAGCAGGCGAGCGCATCCACATCGTCCAGGCCGACGCGCTGGCCTGGCTGCAGGCACCGCTGCATGGACGCTTCGACCTGGTGTTCGTGGATCCGCCGTTCGATGCGGAACTGTGGCCGCGCGTGCTGGAGCGGCTGCCTCCATGGCTGGCCGATGACGCCTGGCTCTACCTGGAGACGCCGGCGCAGGGGGCGACGGCGCCTGGGCCTGCCTGGCAGCCCCACCGCGAAGGGCGCACCCGTGAGGTGCGCTACGGACTGTATCGACGCGTGCGGCCCGCCAGCGAGGCCGTTACACTCGCGCCCGACCCCACGCCGACGGCGCCAATCCCCGACGCATGAGCGCTGCCCGCACCCGTATCGCCGTTTATCCCGGCACCTTCGATCCGATCACCAACGGTCACGTCGACCTGGTCGACCGCGCCGCGCCGCTGTTCGAGCGCATGATCATCGGCGTGGCCGAAAGCCCGGCCAAGGGCCCGGCGCTACCGCTCGAGCTGCGGGTTGGGCTCGCGCGCGAGGCGCTCGCGAGATTCCCGAACGTCGAGGTCCGTGGCTTCAACTCGCTGCTCGCGCATTTCGTCGCCGAGGTCGGCGGCGGCGTGCTGCTGCGTGGACTGCGCGCGGTGTCGGATTTCGAATACGAATTCCAACTGGCCAGCATGAACCGGCATCTCATTCCGGACGTCGAGACCCTGTTCATGACGCCGGCGGAGAAATACGGCTTCATTTCATCTTCGCTGGTCCGCGAAATCTCGCGCCTGGGCGGGGACGTCTCCGCCTTCGTGCCGCCGGCAGTGGCGCGGGCATTGCAAGCCGAATGGCAGCGCGCCGACAATCGCAAGGCATAGCCAGCCCAGTCGTCACCTTTTCGCACCCACCGGGAGCCCGCAATGAACATCCTCAACCGCTTCATGCTGATCGCCTGTCTGGCACTGCCGTTCGCGGCGTGCAAGAAGGAGGAGGCGCCCAAGGAGACCGTGAAGGCGCCGATGAGCGCACCCACGACCGACGATCGCCAGGCCTGGCTCAACTACCTCCAGGACGTGGTCGGGCGCAACATGGACGGGATCCAGAACCAGCCCTTCGTGTACATGGTGCCGTCCGAATCGCTGCCGGACTTCGCCGACCAGTACGAGCGCCTGCTCGAGAAGGCCAGGATGGATGTGGCCCGCGGCATCATCTCCGGCAACCTGCTGGCCTATGGCGGACATTCCTCGACGAAAGTCGCGGACCTGGTGGTGGAATCGTTCAAGACCGTCGAGCCCAACAGCATGAAGGGCGTCAAAGTGCTGTTCATCGGCAGTGCCGCCGACAACGAGCGGGTCAAGGCCGCGGTCACGCCGGCTGGCGTGGACTACGTGTTCGTCGAGGCCAAGTAAGACGCGGGTACGCGTATCGTTTCTTCCGCCAGCGGCGGGATCCGGGCGCGACCGCCCCACAACGGTCGCGCCCCAGGCAATCGGATCGAATCCGGGGCAGGCTCTACAATGGGCGCATGTCGCTCCGGATCAACGAACTCTGCGTCAACTGTGACGTCTGCGAGCCGGTCTGCCCGAACAAGGCGATCACGCAGGGCGAAACCATCTACGTGATCGATCCGGCGCTGTGCACCGAATGCGTCGGCCATTACGACGAACCGCAGTGCGTGGCGGTGTGTCCGGTGGAATGCATCGATCCGGATCCCGAGCATCCCGAATCGCAGGAAGCGCTGCTGGCCAAGCTGCAGCGGCTGCAGGAGAACGCTGCATGAGCCAGTCAACGCGCACGGCCGGATGCGCCCGGGTCCTCGCCATCCTGCTCGTGGCGCTGCTGTTGCCGACGCTAGCGAGCGCTCGCGATACGCGTCCGGCGCAGGCTTCTGCATCTCCTCCATCGGCCAGGCCGCCCGGTGCCGCAATCGCCTCCGCGCACGCGCTCGCCACCGACGCCGGTCTCGAGACCCTGCGCGCCGGCGGCAACGCCTTCGACGCCGCGGTCACGGTGTCGTCGGTGCTGTCCGTGGTGGAACCGATCAGCTCCGGCCTGGGAGGCGGCGGGTTTTTCCTGCTGCACGACGCGAAGTCCGGGAAAGATGTCTTCGTCGACGCCCGCGAAATCGCGCCCAAGGCGGCAACGCCGGAAAAGTACCTGACCGCGGATGGCGAACTGGACGAGGACCGCGCCCAGAACGGCCCGTGGTCGGCCGGCATCCCGGGGCTGCCGGCCGGGCTGGTTCATTTGCAAACCAGGTATGGCCGGCTGAGGCTCGAGCAGACGCTGGCGCCGGCGATCCGCATCGCCCGCGACGGCTTCCCGGTGTACGCGCGATTCGCACGCGGCTATGCGGCCAAGCGCAAGGTGATGGAGCGTTATCCCGGCACGCGCGCGGTATTTCTGGCCAACGGTGCGGCGCCAACGGAAGGCGATGTATTCAGGCAGCCCGACCTGGCGCGCACGCTGGAACTGCTCGCGGAGCGCGGCTTCGATGGCTTCTACAAGGGCGATGTCGCGGAGAAGCTGGTGGCCGGCGTCAACGCGCAGGGCGGCGAATGGACCCCGGGCGAACTGGCCGGGTACCAGGTGCGCGAGCGCGAACCGGTCCGTTTCGAGTACCGCGGCTGGAACGTCACCACGGCACCGCCGTCCTCGTCGGGCGGGATCGCGCTTTCGCAGATGTTGCAGGTCCTGGAGCCATGGGACCTGCACAAGCTCGATGCCGCACACCGCACCCATCTGGTGGTCGAAGCGATGCGCCGCGCCTTCCACGACCGCACCTTCTACCTGGGCGATCCCGACTTCGTCGAGGTGCCGCAGCGGCTGCTGACCAGCGCGGACTATGCGGCCGGGCTGCGCGCCACCATCCATCCGGAGAAGGCGACGCCAAGCGATCTGCTCGCCGGCACGCCGACGCCGCTGGAGGACGAGGAGACCACGCACTTCTCGATCATCGACGCCGAGGGCAATCGCGTCGCGGGCACGCAGACGGTGAACCTGCTGTTCGGTTCGGGTCTGATCCCGCCCGGCACCGGTGTCCTGCTCAACGACGAGATGGACGACTTCGCGCTCAAACCGGGTACGCCCAACGCCTTCGGCGTGATGGGCTTCGAGGCCAATGCGCCGAAGCCGGGCAAGCGGATGCTCAGCTCGATGACCCCGACCTTCATGGAATCGAAGGACAAGGTCGCGGTGCTTGGCACACCCGGCGGCAGCCGCATCATCACCATGGTCCTGCTCGGCATCCTCGGCTACGACGCGGGGCTCAGCGCGCAGGAGGTGGCCGCATTGCCGCGCTACCACCACCAGTGGCTGCCGGACGTGATCGAGGCGGAATCGGGCACGTTCACCGCCGAGGTGGCGCAGGCGCTGCAGGCCATGGGGCATGCGCTCAAGCTCCCACCGCAGGAGGCCGAAGGCGGCCGCGGCTCCAGTCACGTCTGGGGCAATCTGCAGACGGTGGAATGGGACCGGACGAACAACACCCTGCAGGGCGGCAGCGACCCGCGCAACAGCGTGGGCAAGGCGGCGGTGCTGGCGCCGCCCCGATAGACCATCGCGTCGCCGGGTAAACGCGGCTTCTGGCAACATCCGGGCGCGGCGACAGGCGGGCCGAACGTGTCCGCGCCCGACCGCAGGAACGACGATGAACCCCGATCCCCCTTCCAAACCACCTGGCGAAGGCGAGCCACCAGCCGATCGCTCCGCCGAGGCCTGGCGCAGCGCCGCGCGCGATCGCGCCGATCGCCTGCACCAGCGTCCAGCGCAGCGCGAAGAGCACAAGCCCTGGTTCCAGCAGCTTCCGGCCAAACTGGCCGGTGGAGTCGTGTTCCTGGTGGCCCTGACCACGCTGCTGGGCAATCTGCTGGAGCTGCGCGAAAAAGGCCGCGATGTGCTGCCGACGGTCGCGCCGACGCCGGCGTCCTCCGCATCGGCCGGTCCCGAAACGGCAGGCACCGCCAGCGCGCCGGCGCCATCGGCGACTCCCAGCGGGCCGGTGCGCCTGCGCGTCGTGCTGGACCGGATCGCGGTCCAGGACGACGGCTCGCCCGGCACCACCGACTGGCGCTTCACGGTGGAGGCCGACGGCCAGCCGCTGCTGGCCTTCGAGCAGGACGATCTGGACGACGCCGGCGGCCGCAACGTCGTCCGACCGAAAGATCTCGACGCGCGGCTGCGACTACCGCCGGACAGGCCGGCGCGGCTGGCCATCAAGGGCTGGCGACTGAGCCGTTTGCGCTTGCAAGGCCAGCCGGACGCGGTAGGTGAGGGCGTCCTGCCGACCGATGGCGCGGAAGTGGCGATCCGGGTCGCGGCGCCCGAGATTTCGGGCGGTGCATTCGTGTTTTATGTTTCGGCGGATCAACAGTAATCCGTAATCGGGGTCTGGTCGTCGGCATGACCAGGACCGCGATCGTTTGCTTCGTTGTGACGCTGATCCTCACCGGACTTGCGCTGTTGCAGTTGCGGAGCATCCGTCTCGGCCTGCCTCGCGCGAGTGGGTTGCCAGAGGCCGGATCGTGCGCATTCGTGGGCGACGACGGCAGCGACGACGAAGGCGGCGAGTTGCTGCATTCGGCGAATGTCCGGTACGTCTACAACGTGGGACGCCGGGAATCCGCATCCACCCGGCTCTGCGAGGGCCCGACACGCAAACTGCGCCGTGGGGACATCACCCGTTGCGCGATGTCCCTCCTTCTGGCAGTTGCGGTGGCCGTCTGGTCCTGGTGAATCCGGTCGTCGGAGCGCAACAGGGCCCCGATGGAAGAACGTGCGTCTCCGCGTGGTCCCGGAGCGGCCCCGCAGCGGTCGTCGGGCGTAGAATCGGCGCATGAAGCTCTGGTCCATTCTCGGCAACTCGCAGAAGCTCGACGGTGGCGCCATGTACGGCAACGCACCCAGGGCGATGTGGTCGAAATGGTCTCCCGCGGACGATGCCAATCGCATCGACCTGGCCTGCCGCGCGCTGCTGGCGAGTCCGCTGAACGGCAAGACGGTGCTGTTCGAAACCGGGATCGGTGCGTTCTTCCCGCCGGACCTGCGCCAGCGCTACGGGGTGGTCGAGGATCGCCACGTCCTGCTGGACTCGCTGGCCCAAGCGGGCTTCTCGCACGAGGACATCGACGTGGTGGTGCTATCGCATCTGCATTTCGACCATGCCGGCGGATTGCTCGCGCCATGGCGCGAGGGTGCGGCGCCGCAGCTGCTGTTTCCCAATGCCACGTTCGTGGTGAGCGCCGCCGCCTGGGATCGCGCGTGCGCGCCGCATCCGCGCGACCGCGCCAGCTTCATTCCGGAACTGCCGGCGCTGCTCAAGGCGAGCGGGCGGCTGGAAATCGTCGACAGCACCCACTCGGAGGCGCTCGGCGAGGCGGTGCGCTTCCATTTCAGCGACGGGCACACCCCAGGGCTGATGCTGTCGGAGATCGTGGGGCCCGAGCGCGTGAACGGCGAATCGCATGGCGGAGTGGTGTTCTGCGCCGACCTGATCCCCGGACGACCGTGGGTGCACGTGCCTATCACGATGGGCTACGACCGCAACGCAGAGCTGTTGATCGACGAGAAGCGCGAGTTCCTGGAAGACAAGCAGGCGCGCAACGTGCATCTGTTCTTCACCCACGACCCGGGCTGCGCGCTGGCGCAGGTCACGCGCGATGCGAAGGGCCGCTTCGGCACCGCGCACGAGGTGCCCGCGCTGCACGCCAGGCCGCTGGCCGCATGAGGGCGGGCCTCGCGGCCGGGTTGCTTGCCTTCGCAGGCATCGCCGCGGCCCAGGAACCGGTACCGCAGGGCGAACCGGTCGCGGCGGAGCGGCTGCGCGACGCGGAATTCGGCGTTTCCACCCGCCAGTTCGGCCTGCAGCGCCGGGTCGAGATGTTGCAGTGGCGCAGGCAGGGCGCCGGCTACGCCAGGGTCTGGACATCTGAGCCGGTCGATTCATCGGGATTCGATGCCCGGCATGCGAACCCGGGCGGGTTCCCGATCGAAACCCGCTACTGGATCGCCCCGCGTGTCACGGTGGATGGCAGGCCGGTGGACGAGGACGTGCTCAAGGCGCTGGGGCAGTGGCGCGGCTTCAGGCCGGGATTCTCGGCCCTGCCCGGAAACCTTTCGGCCACGTTCCAGCCCGAGGGCGATGGCTTGGGTAGCGCCGAAAACCCGCTGGATCCGCAGATCGGGGACCTGCGCATTACCTGGCATGAAATGACGCTGCCGCCCCTGGCGGGCCGGGTTGCGCTGCGCAATGCGGTCTGGGTGCTGAAACCCGGTGCCGCCGTCGCGGATGCCGGTGCCGCGCCCGCTCGGGATCCGGCGTTGGCGGGGCGGGAAACCGCGCACCGCTATCTGCTCCCGGTCGGGGCCGGTGCACTGCTCGTGTTCGCGCTGCTCGCCCTGATCCGGCGGCGGCGCGGGACCAGGCGCCGGCACTGAGGCGATGGCCGGGCCCTGGGCCCTAGCCGGGCCGGGTGCCGAAGATGCGGTCGCCCGCGTCGCCCAGCCCGGGCAGGATGTAGCCACGTTCGTCCAGCCGCTCATCGACAGCGGCGGTATAGACCTCGACCTCGGGATGCGCGGCTTCCAGCGCGCGCAGGCCTTCGGGCGCGGCCACAAGGCACAGGGCCTTGATGCGGGTGCAGCCGGAGGACTTGAGCAGGTCGAGCGTCGCGATCAGGGTGCCGCCGGTGGCCAGCATCGGGTCCAGGACCAGTGCGGTGCGGTCGGCGAGGCTGCCGACGAAGTTGTCGTAATAGGGCTCCGGCGTCAGCGTGCGCTCGTTGCGGCGCATGCCGACCACGCTCACCTTGGCCGCGGGGATCATCTGCAGGACACCGGGCAGCAGGCCCAGGCCCGCGCGCAGGATCGGCACCAGGGTCAGCTTGCGTCCGTGGATGCGGCGTACCGGCACCGGACCGGCCCAGCCGGCTTCCTCGCCGTCTTCCAGCGCGAGATCTGCGGTCGCCTCGAAGGTGAGCAGCATCGCCACTTCCGCCGCCAACTCACGGAAGGTCTTGGTGCTGCTGTCGGCGCGGCGCATCAGGCCGAGCTTGTGCTGCAGCAGCGGGTGACGGCACTCGACGACTTTCATGCCGCGACTTTACCGCCCCGTGCGGACACGCGGCGATTTCCACTACGCGCGAATGAGGCGAGGCGCGCGCCGCGCGCGGGTCCCACTACGCGGCGGCGGCCTGCCGCTGGCGCGGGCCCTCGAGGAGTGCGCGCTTGACCAGGTCGAAGACCAGGTCCAGCTCCGCGCTGGTCACGGCGAAGTGCGGGGTGAAGCGCAGCGAATTCTCGCCGCCGTGGATGACGCCCAAGCCGCGTTCGCGCAGCCATTCCTCGGTCGATCCGGCGCCATAGCCCTTGAAATCGCGGGTCAGTTCGCACGAGAACAGCAGGCCGGTGCCCTGGACCTTGGTGATCAGGCCGGTCTCGGCCTGCAGCGCCTCGAGCTTGGCGATGGCTTCCTTGCCGCGTTCGCGGATATTGGTGCGCAGTTCCGGCGTGAGCAGCGCCAGCGTGGCGCAGGCCACGTCGAGTGCGCGCGGATTGCTGGTCATGGTGTTGCCGTAGGTGCCCTTGCGGTACAGGCCCGCGGCCAGTTCGCCCACGGCCAGCACCGACAGCGGGAACTGGGCGGCATTGAGCGCCTTGGAATAGGTCTCCATGTCCGGCGCTTCCTGGCCCTCGAAACCCGGATAGTCGACGATCGACAGCACGCCGTTCGCGCGCAGGCCGGCCTGGATCGAATCCACCAGGAACAGCGCGCCGTGCTCCCTGGTGAGTTCGCGCGCCGCGGCGTAGAACTGCACCGGCACGCTGCGGCCCGGATCGCCTTCGCCCATCACCGGCTCAAGGAACATCGCCTCGATGAACCAGCCGTTGCGGTCGGCATCGGCGAAGACCTGGCGCAGCGCCTCGATGTCGTACGGCGCCACGGTGAGCAGGCTGTCCTCGCCGCGATAGCTGGCCAGGTGCTGCAGATAGGTCTTGCGCGAGGAATCCGAATACAGCGCGGGCCGTTCGGTGCGCCCGTGGAAGGCGCCCTTGACCACCAGCCGCTTCACCGTGCGTCCGGCGTGGCGACCGCCCGGGTCGGTCATCAGCTTGGTGTTGACGTCGGCGATGCGCGCGGCCAGCGACACCGACTCGGAGCCGGAGTTGAGGCACATGAACTTCACGTAGGGGCAGCCGGTAGCGCGTGCATGGCCGATTTCCCTGCGCAGTGCGCGCTCGAAGCGCAGCTGCGACAAGTTGGGGGTCATGATGTTGGCCATGGCCTGCGGCCGCGCCATCGCCTCCAGCACCGCCGCGGGCGTGTGGCCGAAACCGAGCATGCCGTAGCCGCCGGTGTCGTACTGCACGGCGCCCTTGAGCGTGACCAGCCAGGGGCCGCGCGCGGCCAGGGACACGTACGGATTCACCGCGTCCTCGGGGTAGAAATTGATGTAGCCGGCCTGCACCGCGCGCACCTGCGCGTCCTCATCCAGGTCCAGCAGATCGGCGAACTCGCCTCGGATGCGCGCGTACTCGGCCACGGCCGCGTCGATGGCGTCGACCAGGTCGGGGTGGCTGGCGGCGAAACGCTCGACGACGGCGTCGGCCAGGCCCTGGGTGCGGCGCTGGCCCGCGTGGGCGCGTAGCGGTGCGAGTTTCTCGGTAACGGTCATCGTGGCTCCCCGGCGCGTGCTGGCACGCGGCGATCAATTGGTCATCCAGCCATTATCGGGAATCTGTCGGCGTTTGGTAGGTCCGATTTGTGCGGATTTGCCTGGAATTTCGTCGATTCGACGATTATTCTCGTCCAAATGAAGCCCACACCCGCCGATGAGGCACTGCTCTCGCTGCTGCGCGAGGATGCGCGCGCCCCGACTGCCGAGATCGCACGCCGTCTGGGGCTCTCGCGGACCACGGTGCAGAGCCGGATCGACCGGCTGGAACGCGAGGGCGTGATCCAGGGCTATACCGTACGCGTCGCCGACGATCTCGAGCAGGGCCTGATCCGTGCCCACATCATGATCATGGTGCTGCCCAAGCGCATGGCCGAGGTGGTGCGCGAGCTGCGCGCGATGCCCGAGATCCGCACCCTGCAATCGGTCAGCGGCGGCTGGGACCTGATCGCGGTCGGCGTGGTGCGCAACGTGGGCGAAATGGACGAGCTGACCGACCGGATCGGGGCGATCGACGGTGTCGAACGCACCACGTCCTCGATCGTGCTGTCGACCAAGTTCGCGCGGTAGCGCATGACCGTGGGAGCGGCCAAGGCCGCTCCCACGGTGCGCCCGCCTACAATTGTCGGCCCGCGCGCGTCTGCATCCACCTCTTTTCCGTCTTGAAGAAATCCGATTTCCACTACGAGTTGCCCGAGGCGCTGATTGCGCAGGCGCCGCTGCCGGAGCGCTCGGCCAGCCGGCTGCTGGTGGTGCCGCCGGACGAGGGCGGCTTCGACGATCTGCACGTGCGCGACCTGCCGGACCTGCTGCGGGCGGGCGACCTGCTGGTGTTCAACGACACCCGGGTGATCCCGGCACGATTGTTCGGACACAAGGCCAGCGGCGGCCGGGTCGAAATCCTGATCGAGCGCCTGCTGCCGGGCAACGAGGCGCGCGCCCAGATCGGCGCCAGCAAATCGCCCAGGGCCGGAAGCCGGATCGCCCTGGATCCTGGCGGCGCCGCCGAAGTGCTCGGTCGCGACGGCGAGTTCTATCGCCTGCGCTTCGAGGTGGACGATGCGCTGGAGTCCTGGTTGCTGCGGGCAGGTCGGCTACCGCTGCCGCCCTATATCCGGCGCGAGCCCGGAGCGGACGACGCCGAGCGCTACCAGACGGTGTTCGCGCGCGAAGTGGGCGCGGTCGCGGCGCCGACCGCGGGCCTGCACTTCGACGACGCCCTGCTCGATGCGCTGCGCGAGAAAGGCATCGAGTTCGGCCACGTGACCCTGCACGTTGGCGCGGGGACGTTCCAGCCGATGCGCGTGGATGACGTGCGCGAGCACCGCATGCATAGCGAATGGATCAACGTCGGCGCCGAACTGGTTTCGCAGGTGCGCGCGGCGCGCGCCCGCGGTGCGCGCGTGATCGCGGTCGGCACCACCGTGGTGCGTGCACTGGAGTCGGCGCTGCGCGACGGCGAACTGCAGCCCTTCGCGGGCGAGACCAGCATCTTCATCTTTCCCGGCTACCGCATCGATTCGGTCGATGCGCTGCTGACCAACTTCCATCTGCCGGAAAGCACGCTGCTGATGCTGGTGTCGGCATTCGCGGGCAAGGCGCGTGTCTTCGCCGCATACGAACATGCGGTGCGCGAGCGCTACCGGTTCTTTTCGTACGGGGATGCGATGCTGCTGTTTCCGCGCCGCGATGGCTTGCAGGACCCGAGCCAATGAAGGCGTCGCAACGCGCCACAAAAACGCACCTGCGGGCTCCTCGCAGATCGCCTGCCATCGGAGCCCCATGAGCCGCATGTCGTTCCAGTTGCTGGCCAGCGACGGCGCCGCACGGCGCGGTCGGCTCACGTTTCCGCGCGGCACGGTGGAAACGCCGGCGTTCATGCCGGTTGGGACCTATGGTTCGGTCAAGGGCATGCTGCCCGAACAGCTGCGCGCCCTGGGCGCGGAAATCATCCTCGGCAACACCTTCCACCTGTACCTGCGGCCGGGCCTGGAGGTAATCGAGGCCCACGGCGGCCTGCACGGTTTCACCCGCTGGGACGGGCCGATCCTGACCGATTCGGGCGGCTTCCAGGTGTTCTCGCTGGCGCACCGGCGCAAGATCAGCGAGGCCGGCGTCACCTTCGCCGCGCCCACCGACGGCAGTCAGGTGTTCCTCGGCCCCGAGGAGAGCATGCGCATCCAGCGCGTACTCGATTCGGACATCGTCATGATCTTCGACGAATGCACGCCCTATCCGGCCACCGAGGAGGTGGCACGCAAGTCGATGGAGCTTTCCCTGCGCTGGGCAGAACGCTCGAAGCGCGCGCACGAAGGCAACGACGCGGCGCTGTTCGGCATCGTCCAGGGCGGGGTGCATCCTGCACTGCGCACGCGCTCGGCCGAGGCGCTGCAGCGGATCGGATTCGACGGCTACGCCATCGGCGGACTGGCGGTGGGCGAGCCGGAGGCGGAGCGCAATGCGATGCTCGAACACTGCTGCCCGCAGCTTCCGGCCGACAGGCCACGCTATCTGATGGGAGTGGGGCGCCCGCTGGATCTGGTCGAGGCGGTGGCCCGAGGCGTGGATATGTTCGACTGCGTCATGCCCACCCGCAACGCGCGCAACGGGCACTACTTCGTGCACGGCGGGGTGGTGCGGATCCGCAATGCAAAGTACGAGCGCGACCTGCGCCCGATCGAGGAAGGCTGTGGTTGTCCGACCTGCACCGGCGGCTATACCCGCGCCTATCTGCGGCACCTGGACCGCTGCAACGAGATGCTGGCGCCGATCCTGGGCACCCTGCACAACCTGTGGCACTACCAGAAGCTGATGGCGGACATGCGCGCGGCCATCGCAGCGGGAACCTTCGCCGCGTTCCGTCAGTCCTTTCTTGCCGCCCAGCAGCCCGCAGCCACGGGCTGAAACCCGCCCGCTCGGGCGCTTCGATGGCCTGGGGACGCCGCCGGCGCCGGGTCGGACGCGTCCGCACGGGCATCGGTGGCCATGCCGCATGGCATAATCGCCCGCTATTTTTCCGTGGAAATCCGCCCGATGAACCTGCTCGACTTGCTGATCGCCCCTGCCTACGCACAGGCCGCCCCTTCCACTGGTGCCGGCGGCATGATGGGCTCGCTCCTGTTCCCGATCGTGCTGATCGCGATCATGTACTTCCTCATGATCCGTCCGCAGATGAAGCGTGCCAAGGAACACCGCGCCATGCTCGAAAAGCTGTCGGTGGGCGACGAGGTGATCACCAACGGCGGCATCGCGGGCACCGTGCGCACGATCGGCGAAAGTTTCATCCATGTCGAGGTCGCCAGTGGCGTGGAACTTCGCGTGCAGAAGGGCGCGGTAGCCAACGTCCTGCCCAAGGGCACCCTCAAGGCCGCCTGATCCGTCGTCGTTCCATGACCGGCGCGGCCCCGGGGCCGCGTCCTGGACCTGTCCATGCTCGAATATTCACGCGTCAAGTACTTCATCATCGCGTTCGTGCTGGCGCTCAGCGCGCTGTACGCGGTCCCCAATCTGTTCCCGCCGGATCCGGCCGTGCAGATCACCGCCAACCGCGGTGCCAAGATCGACGCTGCGCTGACGCAGCGGGTCGAAGCGGATCTGAAGAAGGCCGGCATCGCACCCAAGGCGGTGGCGATCGAGGGCGACAACCTGGTGGTGCGCCTGGCCAGCGCCGAGCAGCAGGGCCGGACCTCCGATCTGCTGCAGGACACGCTGGGCGGCAGCTACGTCTCCGCGCTGAACCTGGCCTCGACCGCGCCCGCGTGGCTCGACGCGATCGGTGCCCGGCGCATGCTCATGGGCCTGGATCTGCAGGGCGGCGTGCACTTCCTGATGGAAGTCGACCGCAAGGCGGCGCTGGACAAGCGCATGGACGCCTACGCCGAAGACCTGCGTGTGCTGCTGCGCGACAAGCGCCTGACCTATCAGTCGGTCGAACGCCGCCCGGACAACACGTTCCTGGTCACCCTGGCCAAACCCGGCGACCGCGATGCCGCACGCACCGCGATCCAGACCGACCTGGCCACGGTCAGCAGTGGCGCCTCCGGCTCGGGCGTGCTCGCCAGCGGCGTGCCGATGGTCGAAGTCGAGCCGGCCGGAACCAACCAGCTGGTGATCAGGCCGGCCGAGCAGGACCTGCAGCAGATCACCGCTGGCGCGATCGAGCAGAACGTCGGCACGTTGCGCAACCGCATCAACGAGCTGGGCGTGGCCGAGCCGGTGATCCAGCGCCAGGGCGCAGAGCGGGTGGTCGTGCAGCTGCCCGGCGTGCAGGACACCGCGCAGGCCAAGCGCATCCTCGGTGCCACGGCGACGCTGGAATTCCACGGCGTGTACGAGGGCGGCGACATCCTCGATGCGGTGACCACCGGCAACGTGCCGCCCGATGCGAAGCTGTATTACCGCCAGGAACTCGGACCGGATGGCAAGCCGATTCCGATCCTGCTGAAGAAGCGGGTCATCGTGTCGGGCGAGCAGCTGGTCGGCGCGACTTCCGGCCGCGCTCCGGACGACGGCTCGCCCGCGGTCACGATCAACCTCAACGGGATCGGCGGCCAGCGCATGTTCGACTACTCGAGCGAGAACGTGAACAAGGGGCTTGCGGTGGTGTTCATCGACCGGATTCCCGAAGTGCGGATGGTCGACGGCAAGGAAGTGCGCAGCTCGCGGATCAACGAGCGCGTCATCTCGGTCGCCAACATCCGCGAGCCGCTGGGCAAGACGTTCCAGACTTCGGGCCTGGAAAGCCCGAAGGAAGCGGCGGACTTGGCCCTGCTGCTGCGTGCGGGCTCGCTGGCCGCGCCGATGGACTTCGTCGAGCAGCGCGTGGTCGGTCCTAGCCTGGGCAAGGAGAACGTGGAGCGCGGCCTGCGCGCGGTGCTGTACTCGTTCGCCTTCGCGCTGGCGTTCTTCCTGATCTATTACCGCATGTTCGGCGTGATCACCTGCGTGGCGCTGCTGATCAATCTGCTGATGGTGGTCGCGGTGATGTCGTTCCTGGAGGCCACCCTGACCCTGCCTGGCTTGGCGGGCATTGCCCTGACCGTGGGCATGTCGGTGGACGCGAACGTGCTGATCAACGAACGCATACGTGAGGAACTGCGCGCCGGGGTGCCGCCGCAGACCGCCATCGCCAGCGGTTACGACAAGGCCTCGGGCACGATCGCGGACGCCAACATCACGGCCATGCTCGCGGGTATCGCGCTGTTCGCCTTCGGTACCGGCCCGGTGAAGGGCTTCGCGGTGTCGCTGATCGTCGGTATCGCCACCTCGATGTATACCGCGGTGTCGGTCTCGCGCGGTATCGCCACCCTGATTTACGGACGTCGGCGCAAGCTGAAGTCGGTCGCGATCTGACGGAGCACGACCATGATCAAGCAGTTCAATGTGTTTCCGCACGACAGCAACTTCAACTTCATGCGCCTGCGTTGGGTGTCGCTGGTGATCGCGGCGCTGATCATGTTCGTCGGCATCGGCGCCATGTTCACCAAGGGCTTCAACTTCGCGCTGGACTTCACCGGCGGCACCGCGGTGGAGCTGCGCTTCGCCAAGCCGGCGGACGTCGACGACCTGCGCGCGCGCCTGGCTTCGGCCGGGTTCGACCATGCCCAGGTCCAGGCTTACGGAACCGGCAGCGACCTGCTGGTGCGGCTGCAGCCGCGCGAGGGCGCCGGACGCGACGACACCAGCCAGACCGCCGACCTGGTGGTGCAGGCGGCCTCGACGCCCGACAACCCGGCCCAGCGCCTGAGCAGCGGCTATGTCGGTCCGCAGGTGGGCAAGGAACTGGCGCTCAACGGCCTGTACGCGCTGCTGTTCGTGGTGATCGGGTTCCTGGTCTACATCTCGTTCCGGTTCGAATGGAAGTTCGCGGTCGCCGCGATCATCACCACCCTGCACGACGTGGTCGTCGTCGCCGGCTGGTTCGCACTGACCGGCCACGAATTCGACCTGACCGTGCTCGCCGGCGTGCTGTCGGTGATGGGGTACTCGATCAACGACACCATCGTCGTGTTCGACCGCGTGCGCGAGAACTTCAAGTCGATGCGCGTGGAACCGCGCGCGGTGCTGAACAAGTCGATCAACCAGACCCTGTCGCGTACGGTGATCACCTCGTTCGTGGCGTTCCTGACCGTGCTGGCGCTGTATCTGTATGGCGGCGGCTCGCTCAAGGGCATGGCCGAGTCGCAGATGATCGGCATCATCATCGGCACCCTGTCCTCGATCTTCGTGGCCTGCCCGATCCTGCTGTGGCTGGGTGTGAGCAAGCAGGACCTGATGCCGAAGGCGCGCGACGAGGCGGCGTTGGCGCGCAGGCCCTGACTTTTCCTGCCAAGTTCCAGCCAGGGGCCGCTTATGCGGCCCTTGGTTTTTTGGGGCGCGCGGAATTTGGGGCCGCAGTGTTCGTTTTGTCATCTCCGCGAAGGCGGAGAGCCAACGATCCGTGGGTCCGGAATTACAGCCGTTAGGAGCAGAGCTTTCGCCTGCCGGCGAGTTACTTTCCTTTGCTGGTGCACTGCGCCGAAGGCGCGAACGGCGGAGCCGGCGCGAAGGGCGAGCCACGTAGTGGCGAGTAAAGAAAAGTAACCAAAAGAAAGCACCTTTCTCGTGAGATCAAACCCGCTCAGGGGACGTGCGGTGTCGTCGCCATTTTCGCAGCGGACATCCATGTCCGCTGCGAAAAGGCCGGCATCCATGCCGGCCGCCCTCCGGGTGTCCGGATGCGGGTTGCATGCGAAGCCTCGAGAAGATCAAAGGCTAGAGAGCCAGGCAGCCAGGTGCGGGCGCGGGCTGTGGCTGGCGCTGATGGCCCATGCCTTTGACTTTCCTGGTCTCCCAGTAGCTGTCAGCACCCGAAAACCCCGAAAGGGGCGGCGGCCATGGATGGCCGCCGTTTTCGGATCGAGCCATGGATGGCGAGTCCGAAAATTGCTTCGCCATCCACATCCCTTGAGCGGTGTGGATCCACTGAGGTGCTTTCTTTGGTTACTTTCTTTGCACCAGCAAAGAAAGTAACTCGCCTTCAGGCGAAAGCTCTGCTTCTATTGTGCGCGTACGAGCAAGTGTCGAACTACCAGGTATCGGCAGGCTTTCGACGGACGGAGCTCTTGTTTGACCTGCAGATGTCGTTGATCTGGGGGATCGAAACAGCGCGCTCTTGGATCACAGCCCCGGGGTTCAAGCTCGACTCGCAGGAACCGATTCGCGCGCGCGATTTGCCGTCGCCGTCAGCCAACACCCCTAATCGAACGCCTTCGCATAGCCAGAACTGACCACCAACTGCTGCAACGGTTCGACCAGCTTCACGTTGCCGGCGATGATCTGGGTGCCGCTGGCCATCGCCACATCCATCCGCCCCGGCGCACGGCCGCGGTAGTCGCACAGACGGCCGCCCGCCTCGCGCACGAGCAGGGCGCCGGCGGCGATGTCCCAGGGCTGCACACCGGCCTCGAAGTACGCGTCGGCGCGGCCGGCGGCGACCCAGGCCAGATCCAATGCCGCCGAGCCGGTGCGACGCAGGTCCTCGGCTTCGGCCATCAGCGCTTTCACGCACTCCAGATGCGGCCCCAGGCGGCTGCGCTCGCGCGGCGGGAAGCCGGTGATCAGCATGGCGCCGGCGATGTCTCGACGTTCGGCCACGCGGATCTTCTTGTCGTTGAGCACAGCACCCTTGCCGCGCGTGGCGATGAACAGCTCGTTGCGCAGCGGGTCGAAGATCACCCCGTGCAGCGGTTCGCCGTTCTCCACCAGCGCGATGGAGACGCACCAATGCGGCATGCCGTGCAGGTAATTGCTGGTGCCGTCGAGCGGGTCGATCACCCAGGTGTAGCGGTGCTTGCCCTGGGCTCCGCCTTCTTCGCCCAGAAACGCGTAGGCGGGATGGAAGCGTCGCAGCTCCTTGACGATCTCCGCCTCGGCCAGGCCGTCGACTTCGCTGGCATAGTCCATGCGCTGCTTCTCGACCACGTTGAGCGCGTCGAGCCGGTGCATGTGCCGCAGGAGGACGTTGCCACCCGCGCGGGCCGCCTTGACCATGATGTTGACGGCGGGCTGTAGCATCGGCGGGCTCCATGGCGGGTCGAGGCGTCTGCCGGGCGTGCGGCGGCTGCGCGCGTGGCCGGGCGGATCGAAGGGGCGGCGGAAAAGAACATCCCGGCGCAGGGCCGGCGGCGCAGTTTAACATCCGACCCGATGAACACCGGAGACTTCGACACCCAGGCCGCCGTGCGCATCCGCATCGTCCTGGTGGGTACCCAGCATCCGGGCAACATCGGTTCAGCCGCGCGCGCCCTCAAGACTATGGGCCTGTCGCGCCTGGTGCTGGTGCAGCCCGAACGCTTTCCCCACAGCGAGGCGGACGCGCTGGCGGCCGGCGCCGATGACGTGCTCGCGCGTGCGCACGTGGCCGATTCCCTGGCCGATGCGGTATCCGACTGCCGGCTGGTACTCGGCTGCACCGCGCGCGATCGGCGCATCGCACTACCCCAGTGGACGCCGCGCGAGGCGGCGGCGCAGGTCGTCGCCGCTGCGCGCGACGGCGGCGAGATCGCGCTGCTGTTTGGGCGCGAGCGCACCGGGCTGGAGAACGAAGAGCTGCAGCTTTGCCATGCTGCGATCCACATCCCGGCCAACGCCGACTACAGCTCGCTGAACCTGGCGATGGCAGTGCAAGTGCTGGCCTACGAGCTGCGCCTGGCGCTGCTGCAGGGTGCGGCAGCGCGGCTGCCCGCACCGCACGATCCGCCCGCCAGCCATGCGCAGCTGGAAGGGCTGTTCGCACAGCTGGCCCAGACCCTGGATGACATCGATTTCCACAAGGGCCGCGCACCAGAGTCGGCGATGCGCAAGCTGCGCAGGTTGTTCCTGCGCGCGAGCCTGGACGAGCGCGAGGTCCGGTTGCTGCGCGGTGTGCTGGCCGACGCGCAGCGCATGGCGCGGCTGGCCGGCGAAGCGGGGCCAACGCCCCCCCTGTCGCCGCCGGGGGGTTTGGGCTAGGCTCGCCGGGCCTTCAATCACCGGCCTTCGAACCACGTGACTTCGCGCCTGCGCTCGCTGTGGATGGCCGTTGCCTTGCTCTCGG
The DNA here is from genome assembly GCF_022662515.1 of Lysobacter sp. M15. Classification (NCBI taxonomy): domain Bacteria; kingdom Pseudomonadati; phylum Pseudomonadota; class Gammaproteobacteria; order Lysobacterales; family Lysobacteraceae; genus Lysobacter; species Lysobacter sp. M15. Next base: position 151,764 of record NZ_JAKPBV010000002.1, read on the forward strand.
CCCTGCTGCTGCCGCGCGCACCGCAGGCGGCGGACGGGGACGGACAGGTGCTGGTGCTGGGCCGGATCAGCGACGATCCCAAGGCGCACTACGAGCAGCTCAAGCCGCTGCTGGACTACGTGGTACCGCGCATGGCCGATGTGGGCATCCGCGAAGGCCGGATCCTGATGGCGCGCGATCCGCAGCAGATGGCCAGCTATCTGCGCCGCGGCCGGGTCGACTGGGTCACCGAGACCAGCGGCACCGGCATGCAGCTGGCGCAGCGCGCGGGTGCCAAGCCGCTGCTGCTGACCGAGCGCGACGGGGTCAGCCGATACCGGACCCTGTTCGTGGCGCGCCGCGACAGCGGTATCCGCAGCATCGAGGCGCTGCGGGGCCGGAGCATCGCGTTCCAGGCCGCCGAATCGACCAGTTCCTATTTCGTGCCCGCGGCTGCGCTGCTCGAGCGCGGCTTGCCACTGACCCTGCTGCTGTCCCCGCACGACCGGCCCGATCCCGATGCGGTGGGTTATGTGTTCGCCCGCTCAGAGCTCAACGTGTCGACTTGGGTGCACAAGCGCCTGGCCGACGCAGGCGCAATGAGCAACCTCGACTGGGACAACCCCGCCAGGGTGCCGCCGAGCTACCGGCGCGATCTGGTGATCTTCCATGAAACGGACCCGTATCCGCGCGCGCTTGAAATGGTGCGTGGCGATCTGGATCCGAAGGTGCAGGCACGCCTGTATCAGGTCCTGAGCCAGGCCGCGGACGATCCCGATGCGCGCGAGGCCCTACTGCGCTTCTTCAAGACCACACGATTCCTGCCGATCGACCCGCCATCGATGCAGGCGCTGCAGAAGGTCGGCGCCGGCGTCGGCCGGGTCCGGGCGGAAGTCGAATGATGACCTGGCGGATGGGGCTATCGGCCAAGTTCGGCGCGCTGATCGCGATCGCGCTGGTGGTGCTGCTGGGAGTCGTGCTGCTGATGCTGCAGCGGCAGCATGCGATGCAGGCGGAGGTGGTCAGGGTCGGCGGCGACGCGATGCGCACGCTGATCATGTCGCGGCTGCGCAAGCGGGGCGAGGCGACCATCGGCCAGGTCGCCGACTCGCTGGTCAACCCGCTGTACTACTTCGACCTGGATTCGATTGGCGGCATCGCCCGGGACGTGATGCGGCAGCCGGATGTGGCCTATGTCCTGGTCTACGACACCAATGGTGACATCATCCACGACGGATCGGGCGACATCCCCACCTACGGCCAGGCGATGAACGATCCGCTCGCCTACGAGGTGGTTTCGGCGCGCGGCGAGCACACCCAATTGACCGCTGGCGTGCTCGACGTGTCGGCTCCGATCAGCGTGGGCGAGCAGCGCCTGGGCGGGGTGAGGATCGGGTTTTCCCTGACCTCGGCGCGGGCCGACGAGGAGCAGGCTTCCGCGCGCATGTCCCAGCGCCTCAACGAAATCGGCAAGCGCCATCTGCAATGGATCGTGGTGCTGCTGTTGTCGCTGGTCGGGTTGGCGGTGCTGGTGAGTTACGCCCTGCAGCGCGCGTTGGTGCGGCCGATCCGGCAGCTGGCCGGCGCGGCGCGCGAGATCGAGGCGGGCAACTTCGCCGCCGAGATCCCGGACAGCCGGCGCCAGGACGAGGTCGGCGACCTGCTGCGCGCGTTCGGACGCATGAGCGAAAGCATCGGCCGGCACGATCGCGACATCCGGCGCATGGCCTATACCGATCCACTGACCGGGCTGGCCAACCGGCTGGCATTTCGCGAAAACCTGGACCGGCGCGTGGTCCAGCTGCAGGGCGCCGGTCGGGAAATGGCGCTGCTGTTCGCGGACATCGACGATTTCAAGCGCGTGAACGACAGCCTTGGCCACGACGCCGGCGACGAGGTGCTGGTGCAGTTCGCCAACAGGATCCGTGAAGCCGTGAGCCGCTACGGGGGCAGCGATGCGATGCTGGCCCGCTTCGGCGGCGACGAGTTCGTGGTGCTGCTGCAGGCCGACGAACGCCACGGCGCGGACATGCGTGCGCTCGCCAGCAGCGTCGCCGAGAACCTGGTGTCGGAGCTGAGCCGGCCGATCCGGGTGCAGGAGCGGCAGGTGTTCCTGGGCACGTCGATCGGCATCACGTTGTTCCCCGATGACGCGCGCGAGGCAGCGACGCTGATGAAGAACGGCGACATCGCGATGTACCAGGCCAAGGTCGCGGGCAAGAACTGCTTCCGTTTCTTCAGCCGCGCGATGGACCAGGCGGTGGCGCGCCGCATCCGCATGGAGACCGACCTGCGCGGCGCCTGGGAACGGGGCGAGCTCTCCCTGGCCTACCAACCGGTGTACCGGCTCTCCGACCGCCGGCTGGTGGGCGCCGAGGCGCTGCTGCGCTGGCAGCACGAGGAGCAGGGCGCGATCGCGCCGTCGGCCTTCATCGATGTCGCCGAACAGAGCGGATTGATCGAACGGATCGGGCCGGAAGTGCTGCGCGCAGCCTGCCGCGATGCGGCGTCATGGAGTGCCGCCAATGGCGAGGCGCTGTTCGTATCGGTGAACGTGTCGCCGCGACAGCTGCGCAGCGGCGATCTGCCGCGGCACGTGACCCGGGCGCTGCAGGAGTCCGGCCTGGCCCCGCATGCGCTGCACCTGGAGCTGACCGAGACCACGATCATCAGCGACGAGAAACAGGCGAGCGCGATGCTGTCGAAGCTGCGCGGCGAGGGAGTGCGGGTATGGCTGGACGATTTCGGCACCGGCTTCTCGGGCCTCAGCCACTTGCGCCGGGTGCCTGTCGACGGCGTCAAGATCGACCGCAGTTTCGTGTCCGACGTGACCCGCGATCCGGACGATCTGGCGCTGACCACGGCGATCATCGCCATGGCCCATTCGCTCGGAATCATCGTTGTGGCCGAGGGGATCGAGGACGAGCAGCAATATGCCTTGCTCAAGCAGCGCAATTGCGACCTGGGGCAGGGCTACTGGTTCGGCCGCCCGGTGGCGGCGCGCGAGTTTGCGAAGCTGATCGCTTGATGCGGGGCCTGAGGCCTTCGCGGTTGTGCCTACGAAGGTCGGCACGCGTGTGCGGGGCGTGGCAAGTAAGGCGACATTTATTGCTCGGATGCCGAACTCGCGGCAGCGGTGAAGCAGAGCTTTCGCCTTTCGGCGAGTTACTTTCTTTGCTGGTGCAAAGAAAGTAACCAAAGAAAGCACCCAATGGATCCACATCGCTCAAGGGATGTGGATGCCGAAGCAATTTTCGGACTCGCCATCCATGGCTCGATCCGAAAACGGCGGCCATCCATGGCCGCCGCCCCTTCGGGGTTTCCGGGAGCTGACAGCTACTGCGGGACCATGAAAGTCAAAGACAGCGGATTAGGTCAGATCGCCTGATGAGCTCCGTGGCAACGAGCGCGAGCTTCGGCGTTTGATGTTTTCTGCGTTGCGTATGCGACCTGTATCCGGACACCCGGAGGGCGGCCGGCATGGATGCCGGCCGTTTTCGGAGCGGACACGGATGTCCGCTGCGAAAATGGCGACGACACCGCACACCACTTGAGCGGGTTTGATCTCACGAGAAAGGTGCTTTCTTTGGTTACTTTCTTTGCACCAGCAAAGAAAGTAACTCGCCGAAAGGCGAAAGCTCTTTGCTCGTTCTTTGATTACTTTCCTGACGCGTGTTCGACGCACTGCACCAGCAAAGAAGCTGGGTCGCCTTCAGGTGAAAGCTCTAAGCCCGAAGGACGAGTGGTGTTGATCGGAAACGAGAGCGCAAAAAAGCAACGTCCTTGGTTTACCGCCCAACCTTCGCGGGCACGACATCATCGTGCTCTCACTCCTGGTTGGCGCCGCGCCGCCGCGCTCACACCAGCAAATCGATCCACCGCGCCGCCATGGCCGCGAGATTGCCCGAGAGCACGCCGAACACCGCGATCGATACCGCTCCAGCGACCCAGGCGACGATCATGAGCGCGCCGTCGCGTTCCAGTAGCGCAAGCGCGAACAGAAGCAGCAGTACGCCGAAGATCCCGTTGGTCAGCGGAATCGGCAGCGCCAGCAGCAGTCCCAGCAGCACCAGGATCACGCCGCTCACGATGCTGGCCATGCGGTGGTCGAGCAAAGCGGTCATGCGCGGTTTGATCACCCTTTCCAGCCTGGCCAGCCACGGCGCAAACCAGCGGTCGAACTTGATCAGCACGCTCCGGTGCGGGCCGCGCGCCGCCAACCACTTGGGCAGCCACGGCCGGCGCAGGCCGCCCATCAGCTGCACGCCCACCAGCACCACGATCGGACTGCTGATGACACCGGCCACGCCGGGAATGAAGGACGGGGGAATGGCCAGGAACAGCAGCACGCCGAAGGCGCGACGGCCCAGGCCGGTGAGCAGGTCGCCGAGCTTGAGCTGATCGTCCGGATCGCCTTCGGCCAGCTGGTCGAGCAGGGCGCGGGTGCCGCGCTCGGCCGCGCGCCGCCAGCTGCGCCAGCGTCGGCGCCTTGATCCCGGATCGCCCGGTTCGGCCGGTTCGCGCGGCTCAGGCGTCATCGTCGTGTTCCGCTGGCGACTCGGCCATCCGCTGCAGCAGCAGCTTGTCGATCCGCGGCCCGTCCAGGTCGATCACCTCGATCCGCCATCCGGCCCAGTCGAAGTGTTCGCCCGGATTTGGGATGCGGCCGAAGCGGGCGATGATCATGCCCGCCGCGGTGTGGTAGTCGTGCTCGTCCTCGTCGGGCAGCTTGCCGCCGCCGATCAGATCGCGAAATTCGTCCACCGGCAGGCTGCCGTCGACCAGCAGCGAGCCGTCGTCGCGGGCGATCACCAGCGCCTCGGCGTCGGCGCTTTCGCCCGACTGGATCCGCCCCAGCACCGCACCCATCAGGTCGTTCAGGGTGACCATGCCGGTGACGTCGCCGTATTCGTCGACCACCAGCGCCAGCGACTGCTGCTCCTCGCGGAAGATTTCCAGCAGCTTGAGCGCGTGGGTGGACTCGGACACGAAGACCGCCGGGCGCAGTTCCTTGAACAGGTCCGGCGCCAACTGGTCGAGGCGATCCAGCAGCGATTTCACCTCGAGCACGCCGAGCACGTCGGCGTCGCTGCCGCGATACACCGGATAGCGCGAATAGGGCGTTTCGCGCATTTCGGCGAGGTTTTCCTCGAAGCTCGCCGCGGCGTCCAGCCAGATGATCCGGGTGCGTGGCGTCATCAGGCTTTCCGCCGTGCGATCGCCCAGGCGCATCACCCGGTGCATCATGTTGCGTTCGTCGTCGTCGATCACGCCCTGCTCGTGGCCTTCGCTCACCAGCAGGCGGATTTCCTCCTCGGTAATGGCGTTGCGGGCATCGTCGCGGATGCCGAGCACCCGCAGCACCAGGCGGTTGATCGCGCCCAGGACGAACACGGCCGGCTTGGCCGCCCGCGCCAGCATGTGCAGCGGAATGGCAACGACGGCCGCGATTCCCTCCGGATTCGTCAGCGCCAGGCGCTTGGGGATCAGCTCGCCGAAAATCACCGAGCCGGCCGTGATCAGGGTCACGGCGGTACCGATGCCGATGGGCCTTGCGTATTCGCGCGCGGCCGGGAGCACATTGTCCAGCCAGTCGGCGATCTGCAGGCCGATCGCCTCTCCGCCGAACACGCCGGTCAGCACGCCAATCAGGGTGATGCCGATCTGCACGGTCGACAGCAGGTTGTCAGGATGTTCGGCCAGCGCCAGCGCCTTGCCGGCCCCCCGGCTGGGACGCAATGGATCCTCGGCCATCTGCTTGAGCCGCAGCTTGCGCGAGGTCATCACCGACATTTCCGACAGCGCGAAAAACCCGTTGAGCAGGATCAGGGCGATGACGACGAACAGCTCAATCATGGCCGCTCCGGGGGAAGCACCGGAGCGGCTCGAAACCGCACAGGCCCGCCCGGGATGCCGTCGGCGATGCAGGGCGGGCGGGCGGAGGTCGGGAGTCGTCGTCCATAGGGTGCGCCGCAGGCGCCGGGGGATGATATCAGGGCAGGTTGGGGCACTTTTCCCCAGCCCAAGTCACGAAACCGTCATAATCCCGACATAGGGTTGTCACCCGATTGCAACCTTCAGGGCCTCGGTATGTTCTCGCTACAGACGATCTTCGGTTCCGGCAAACAGTTCTACGCACTCCTGGACGAGGCCGCGGACGCGGCTCACGACGCCGCAAAGGCCCTGCACATGATGATGCGGGAACCCGACCGGGAGCCTGCGCTGGACGCGTTCAAGCTCGCCCGGCAGCGCGAGCGCGCCACCTCCGACAAGATCGGCAAGGCCCTGGTCGACAGCTTCATCACCCCGATCGAGCGCGAGGATATCGAGGCGCTCGGTTCGGCGCTGTACAAGATTCCCAAGCAGATCGAAAAGTTCGCCGACCGCTATTCGCTGGCGGTGCAGCATCTGGAGGGCATCGATTTCGCTCCGCGCTCGGCGATGCTGGAACAGGCCTCCGCCGTGGTCCAGGAAATGGTCCACGACCTGTCGAGGCTCGATATCGACCGCATGACCAAGCTCAACGAGAAGTTGCGCGCGATCGAGAACGAAGCCGACCGGCTGATGCTGGAACTGTACCGGGACATCTACTCGGGCAAGCTCGACAGCCAGCAGATGTTCCTGCTCAAGGAATTCTTCGAGATCCTGGAGAAGGCGATCGACCGCTGCCGCGAGGCGGGCGTGGTCGCCTACCAGATCGTGCTGAAGAACTCGTAAGGCGCCCGCCATGCTCACCCTGCTGCTGGTGGTGATCCTCACCGCGCTGCTGTTCGAGTTCATAAACGGCTTTCACGACACGGCCAACTCCATCGCCACCGTGGTGGCGACCAAGGTACTCACCCCGGGGCAGGCGATCATCCTGGCCGCCGTCACCAACCTGATCGGTGCGTTCATGGGCACCGCCGTGGCCAAGACCATCGCCTCGGGCCTGGTCGACACCGACGTGGTCGTGGTCACCTCGCAGGTGCTGATCTGCGCGCTCTCGGGTGCGATCATCTGGAACCTGATCACCTGGTGGCGCGGGCTGCCGTCCTCCTCGTCGCATGCGCTGATCGGCGGTCTGTGCGGCGCCGCACTGGCGGCGGCCAACAACGATTGGGCCGCGCTGATCTGGTCCAAGGCCAGCGGTGGCGGGTGGACCGAGAACAAGGGCCTGCTGTGGAAGGTGGTGGTGCCGATGGTCAGCTCGCCGATTGCCGGGTTCATCCTGGGCGTGCTGATCATTACCTTGCTGTACATCCTGATCGCGGGGCTGACCCGGGCAGGCGGCCCGCTGGCGCGCATGGCGCGCCCGCGCTGGGTCAATGCGTTCTTCGGCAAGGCCCAGTTGATGTCCGCGGCCTACATGGGGTTCGCGCACGGGCGCCAGGACGCGCAGAAGACCATGGGCATCATCGCCCTGGCGATCTTCGGCGCGCAGTCGGCCGGCACCCTTGACGCGTTGCCGCCATGGCTGCAGTTCCTGCATCCGGATGGAGGCAAGGATGGCATCGACAGCTGGGTGATCGCGACTTGCGCGCTGGTAATGGCGGCCGGTACCGCGGCAGGTGGCTGGAAGATCATCAAGACCCTCGGTCACAAGATGGTGAAGCTGCATCCCATCGATGGCTTCGCCGCGGAAACCGCCTCGGCCACGATCCTGGTCACCGCGGCGCATTTCGGCATGCCGGTGTCCACCACCCACAGCATCTCCACCGCGATCATGGGCGTCGGCTTCGCCAAGAACCCGCGCGCGCTCAAGCTGGGCGTGATCGAACGCATCATCTGGGCCTGGATCCTGACGATCCCCGCTGCCGGCGGCGTGGCTTACGGACTGTTCGAGCTGTTCGATGTGATCGGCTGGACGTAGGGCGGGCCCAGGCCCGCCGAACCGGCCGAACCGGCCGAACCGATTATTGGGATGACGGGCTTGAGACCGCCATGCGGGAGATCGCCGGCTCGCGGGCCGGGATGGCGGGCTTGAGCGCTCCCTAGAGCAGGTCGCCGCCTGCGGAGAGTGCGCGTTCCAGGCGGTCGCCCATGCCGCCGATTTCCAGGATCAGACGGTCGACCTCGGCTGCCGTCAGCCCCTCGTAGGGACGGTTCTCGCATAGCTGGATGTAAGGCACCCCGTCGAGATCGCCGATCGCCAGGTAGCCCACGCGGCTCTCCCAGTTGAACGCGAGCGCGCGCCGGCAGTCGACGCCGGTGATGGGAGCGATCACGGTGCTCGCGCGCAGATAATTGCGACCGTCATCGTCCTGCAGTTCCGACAGGAAGATCGCCTGGTGGCGCTTGCCATTGTCCAGCGACAGCTCCACGCAGACCACGTAGGGGTCCTGCATGGTGACCTTGTAGCGTCCGGAGGCCAGATGGCTGCGGATCTTCTCGAAGTTCTGCATGTCGGGGGCAGCGAAGGGTGCGAAAGATGCGGCTATCCTAAACCGCGATGACCGACCTGTCTGCCGCGGAGCGAATCCTTGCCACGATCCGCGCGATCCCGCGCGGGCAGGTCGCCGGCTATGGCGAAGTCGCGCGTCGCGCAGGCTTGCCGGGTCGCGCGCGACTGGTGGCGCGCGTGCTGAGCGAAAACCAGGATGCCGGACTGCCGTGGCATCGGGTGCTGCGCAGCGATGGCCGGATCGCGTTTCCGGAAAATTCCCGGGCATGGCGCGAGCAGGCGCGCAGGTTGCGTGCGGAAGGCGTGATCGTAGAGAAGGGACGGGTACGCGGACAGCGGGCGGCCGCGACGCTCGACGAGCAGGTCTGGGGCTGACGACGCGATAGTGGTGCGCCGTGCGACCGATACCGCACGGCCGCGCGCGATGCGAGACGTACCTGTCTCATGCAGCTAATTGCCGTCACGACGGAACCAGGCAGCAATACTGAGACGCTCGCGGACGGCCGGGAGCACTTCGTGTTCGATTTCGCTCAGGAAGCATACGGTCGTGTGCTCCTGCGGCAGCACGTCGATCGCGCCATCGGTCATGTGCAGGCGCAGCGCGCCACCTTCGGCCGGCGTCCAGTCGGTGTTGAGATAGCTCACCAGCGACAGCACGCGCGCCGCGCCGCGCATTGACGACGCATCATCGCGGAACCGGTCGCTGTGACGCGCGTAATGCGCGCCTGCCGGATAGGCTGCGTAATGGGCTTCGACCGATCGCATGCCCAGAAACAGGCGGCGGTTCAATTCAGTCCGCAGCGCATCCAGGTGCTTAAGATGGCTGATCGCGGCGGCGGAGCAGCGCGGATCGTCGAGCCACAGGGTTCGGTCGCCTCGGATCTCCTCGCGCATCCGGCGATCGCCGGCGCGCCCGATCGCCGCGGGCTGCAGGTGTCCGGCGTCGCGGAGCCGCAACAGATCCGTCCGCAGCGCAGCGGATGCCGAAGGCGTGGGGAAACCCTGGAGCAGGCATGCCCCCGACTCGCGTAATGCAAACGCCAGCGCCTGATGGTCGCGGCAGTCGGCACGGGCTAGCTCGGGCATCCCGTTATGATAGGTCCACGCCATCGACCGGACCCGCATGTTCTCCAATCTTCCGCCTGTCACCAAGGCGCTGCTGATCGCCAACGGCCTGGTGTTCCTGCTGCAATGGGTCGCCGGTCCGGCACTCGCCCCGCTGATGCTTTGGCCGTGGGGCGGCGATGGCGCGGGCGGCATGGATTTCATGCCCTGGCAGCTGCTCAGCTACGGCTTCATGCACGATCCGAACGGATTCGCGCACCTGATCTTCAATATGCTCGCGCTGCTGATGTTCGGCGCGCCGCTGGAATACGTCTGGGGCAATCGCCGCTTCCTGACCTATTACCTGACCTGCGTTGCAGGCGCCGGCCTGTGCCAGCTGGTGGTCGGTTCGTGGGCGGTGATGCAGGGCGGCGTCGCGTATCCCACCATCGGCGCTTCCGGCGGCGTGTTCGGCCTGCTGCTGGCCTACGGCATGCTGTTTCCGAACCAGCGGGTGATGCTGCTCATTCCGCCGATCCCGATGAAGGCGCGCACCTTGGTCTTCGTCTACGGCGCGATCGAACTGCTGCTCGGCTTCACCGGCCTGCAGCCGGGCGTGGCGCACTTCGCCCACCTGGGCGGGATGCTGTTCGGCTACCTGCTGATCCGCCACTGGCGCGGACAGCCGCCGTTCGGGCGTGGGGGCCCGCGGCGGCCGCGGATCGTACGCTAGCCGGCGCGATTACTTCTTCGACTTCGCTTTCGGGTCTTCAGGCGGCTCGACCGCGGGCGCCAGGCCCCAGACCTGGATCGGTTGCTGATCCTTGGCCAGCACCATCTTCGCCGGCGGTTTGCATGCGAACGCGGTGGCGAAGCTGGTCTGGTTGATCAGCGGCCCGTTGGTGCGCCACTGGCCCGGGGCATGGACGTCGGTGGCGGCCTGCAGGGCGGCGACGTCGGCGGACATCTGCTGGGGCCAGAGGCGTGCCCATCCGCCGTAGAAGGCCTTGGCGTCGGCGCCCGGCTGCGCGGCCTGCAGTGCGTCCCAGGCCAGTTCCACGCCGCCGAGGTCGGCCACGTTCTCGTCGCGGGTCAGCGTGCCGTTGACATTGGTGCCGGGCGCGTTGGGATAGGGGAAGACATTGAACTGCGCGGCGACCTGGTTGGCGCGCGCGTCCCAGGCCGCGGCGTCGACCGGCGTCCACCAGTCGCGCAGGGTTTCGCTGGCGTCGACCAGGCGGCCCTTGTTGTCGAAGCCATGACTCAGTTCGTGGCCGACCAGCGCGCCGTAGGAGCCGTAATGGCTCACCGAATCCTGGGCCATGTCCAGCACCGGCGCCTGCAGCATCGCGGCAGTGACGATCAGCCGGTTATGGGCGATGTCGTAGGCCAGTGCAGGTTCCTGCGGAAGCACGTCCCAGCGGCGGTCGGCGTTGCCGCGGCCGATCCGCTTCATCTCCTCGCGATGGCGCCAGGTGGACGCGATCAGCATATTGCCGCCGAAGCTGCCGCGGCCCATCGGCTGCACGCTGTAATCCAGGTCGCGCGCGGGGGCGCCGATCTCGATCCTGAGCTTGGCCAGCTTGGCCTTGGCCTGTTCCTTGGTCGGAGCGCTCATCCAGGTATTGCTGTCGATGCCGCGGCCGAGCGCATCGCGCACCTGCTTGGCCACCTCGTCCGCGCGCGCGCGGGTGGCGGCGGGCAGGTAGCGGGTGACGTAGTCGCGCCCCAACATCGGACCGGCCGCAAGGTTGATCGCGTCCAGCACCTGCTTCTGGCGGGGACCGGGTGCGACCTCGCCACGCAGCACGCGGCCGCGGAATTCGAAGTCTGCATCGCGCCAGGCTTTCGACAGGTACGGTGCCATCGCCGCGCCCACCTGGTAGCGCAGGTAGGCCTTCCATTGGTCGGCTTTGAGCGTATCCACCAGCGTGTCCAGCTGCGCGAACAGCTGCGGGTCGGCCATCGACACGCTTTCGTCGGTCACGCCCTGGGCCTTGAGAAAGTCGAGCAGCTGCAGTTTCTTGTACTGCTTGCCCAGGTTCGCGGTGGGCACCAGTGCATAACTGGCGCGCGGATCGCGCATCAGCGTGATCGGCTTGGAGATGCCGGCGATGCGCTTCTCCAGGTCCAGGACCGCCGCCAGGTCGGCGTCCAGTTTCTCGGCAGAAGATCCGGTCAGGGTGAGGATCTGCTTGACGTAGTCCTGGTAACGGCTGAACAGCGCGGCGGTGTCGGGATCGTTGCGCGTGTACCAGGCCGGATCCGGCAAGCCCAGGCCGCCCTGGGTGAAATAGCCGATGTGGCGCTCGAGGTCGTTGAGATCGATGTTGGCGCTGAAGTTGAACAGCGCGGGGATGCCGACCTGATGCAGCGCCGCGATCGCCGGGGCGATGTCCTTGTCGCGGCGGATGCCGTTGATCCGGTCGAGCAGGGGTGCGATCGGGTTGGCGCCGTCGGTTTCCACCGCGGCCTCGTCCAGGCCGCTCGCCCAGAAGTCGCCCAGTAGCTTGCCGATGCCGCCCTGCGCCGTCTGCATGTCGCTGTTGAGCAGGTCGATCTGCTGCTGCAGCGCCCGCTCGCGCAACTGGCTCATCGCCGTGGTCATGCCTGAACCTGCGACATGCAGGTTCGCGTCGAGCCAGGCCTTGTGGGTGTAGGTATAGAAATCGCTGCAGGCGTCGATCTTTTCCACCACGGGCTTCTTGGCCGTGGATCGTTTCTTCTTCTGCGCCTGGGCGTCGGTGGCGCCCACGGCGACCAGCAGGCTCAGGGCGAAGGCGAGGGTCGACGGGCGCAGATTCGGCATTTACCCAGATTCCAGGCAGAAAAGTCGGCGAAGTTTAACAAGGCCCCGCATATCCACCTGAACACCGGAATCACGCGCGGGCGATCCGGTTCTGCGCAGCTCTCCGCAACCGGCCGCGCATCCCAGCCGCGCTCAAAAGGAAAGGCCCGGACGAGCCGGGCCTTTCCGCACTCCCGTGGGGGAGGCTCACCACTTGCGATGCGTCACCAGATCTGGATGCTCTTGTCGCCGTCGCGCACCATCTTGTCGCCGGCCTTGCACTGGAACGCCTTGGCGAACGCGGGCATGTTGGACGGCGCGCCGATGGCACGGAAGTTCGCAGGCGCGTGCGGATCGGTGGTCAGGCGCACGTTGAGTTCTTCCGGCTTGAAGCTGCGGCGCCATACCGTGGCCCAGTTGGCGAAGAAGCGCTGGTCGCGGGTCATGCCGACCTCGCTGCTGCTCTGGTCCGGCTGCGCCCGCTGCAGGGCGTCGTAGGCCACGGCCAGCCCGCCCAGGTCGGCGATGTTCTCGCCCAGGGTGAGGTTGCCGTTGACATGCTTGCCGGGCATCGCCTCGTACTCGTCGAACTGCTGCACCAGCTTGTTGGTCAGGTTCTTGAAGCCGGTGCTGTCGGTCTCGGTCCACCAGTTCTCGAAGTTGCCGGTCGGCCCGAACCGCGATCCCTGGTCGTCGTAGCCGTGGATCATCTCGTGGCCGATGACCGCGCCGATCCCGCCGTAGTTGTAGGCATCGTCTGCCTTGGCGTCGAAGAACGGCGGCTGCAGGATCGCGGCCGGGAACACGATCTCGTTCTGCAGCGGGTTGTAGTAGGCGTTGACCGTCTGCGGGGTCATGCCCCACTCGGTCTTGTCCACCGGCTTGCCGATCTTGGACAGGTTCCACTTGTAGTTGAATTCGTTGGCCGCCAGGACGTTGCCGATGTAGCTGTCGCGGCTGGTCTGCAGACCGCTCCAGTCGCGCCACTTGTCCGGATAGCCGATCTTGGGCGTGAAGCTGGCCCACTTCTCCATCGCCTTCTTCTTGGTATCCGGGCTCATCCACGCCAGGTTCTCGAGCCGCACCTTCAGCGCGTCGCGCAGGTTCTGCACCAGCTTCTCCATCCGCGCCTTGGACTCGGCGGGAAAGGCCACCTTCACGTAGATCTGGCCGAAGGCTTCGCCGGCCTGGTTCTCGATGGTGTCGAGCACGCGCTTCCAGCGCTCCTTGATCTGCGCCTGGCCGCGCATGGTCTTGTTGTAGAAGTTGTAGTTCTCCTGCACGAACGCATCGCTCAGGAAGGGCGAAGCGCTGTCGACCATGTGGAAGCGCAGATAGCTCTTCCACTGGTCCACCGGCATGTCGCCCAGGGCCTTGCTCACTTCCTGGTGGAAGGCCGGGATGGCGAGCGAGAACTTCGCAGGTGCAGCGATGCCCTGGGCCTTGAAGAATTCGGTCCAGGAGAAGTTCGGGGTGAGCTTGTCGGCCTCGGCCGCGCTGACCGGGTTGTAGTACAGCGACACGTCGCGCGAGAGTTCTTCGCTCGACTTCGACGCCTTGGCCAGGCGCGTTTCAAAGGCGACCACGTCCTTGGCCTGCTTGGCGGCGTCGGCGGCGGGGACGCCGGAAAGCTCGAGTACCTTGGCCACGTGCTGCTCGTACGCAGCCAGCTTGTCCTTCTTGTCCGCGTCGAAGTAATAGCCCTTGTCCGGCAGGCCCAGCCCGCCCTGGCTGGCGTAGGCGATGTTCATCGCCGAGTCCTTGAAGTCGGCTTCCGGGCCGAAGCCGAACAGCTGGCCTTCGCCCTTGGCGTACGAGGCGCGCAGGTAATTGGCGACCGCGGCGCCGTCGGTGAGCGCATCGATCTCGGCCAGGCGGCTTTCCAGCGGCTTGATGCCCTGGGCGTCGATCTTGGCCTGATCCATACCGGTGGCGTAGAAGTCGCCCACGATCTTGTCTACGCCCGTGGCATCGCTCCTGGCGGCAGCCTGTTCGGCCAGCTGGTGCTGGATGCCGTTGGACCGCTCGTCGAGCATCTCGAACGCGCCCCAGCTGGTGCGGTCGCCGGGAATCTTGTTCGCGGCCAGCCACTTGCCGTTGACATAGCCGGCAAGGTCGTCGCACGCGTTCTTGGTGGTGTCGAGGTCGGCCACGTCGAAGCGGTTGACCGGCGGCAGCTTGCTCTCGTCGAGCGTGTAGGCTGGTGCGTCTGCCGGTTTCGCGGCGTCGGCCGAGGCGGTCGCCGCCGGGTCCGCTGCGCGGTTGCAGGCGGCCAGCGCCAGGGTGATCGACAGGGACAGCAGCAGGAACTTCGGGGTTTTGCTCACGTGGGACGGGCTCCGCTCGAGTGGGGTCGGCCCCGGCTGGGGCAGGTCGCGCGACTCTACGCGCCGGGGCCGCCGCCAGCGAATGTCGAAGGTCATGCGGGGCGGCCGCGGGGCTCGCGCTTCGCGGGGCCTGCGGGCGAGAGTGCGTGACGGCTAGCGCCGGTGGCGGCGGTGGTCGCTTCCCGCAGTCATGGCGAGCAGCAGCAGGCCTCCGACGAAGCCGATGTTCTTCATGAAGTGCAGCAGCTGGGCGCCCTGGGCCTGCCCGGCCAGGCCCCAGAAACGGTGCGACAGCGCCGCATCGGCCAGCATCAGGATTGCGGCGAGCGCCGCGGTTACGCGCAGCTTCCAACCCCAGGCGAGCAGCAGGCCCAGCACCAGCTCGATGGCGCTGAAGGTCAGGGTCGATCCCGGCGTCGGAACGCCCTTGTACGCGCCCCACAGCCGGTAGGCGCCCATCACGATGAAGACGCTGGCCATGAGCAGCCGCGCCATCGTGGTTCCCGGATGTCGTTGCATCGGTGGATGCTCCCGATGGATCGGGCGCACAGGGTCGCACACCTGCGCAGCGGTCGCATCTGCCAGTGGCGGCGGATTCCGGCGCTTGAGCAAAGGTGTGGTTCAGGCCCCGGGTGGCGGCGCGGGGCGCATTCGCGTAGAGTGCGCCCCGTACCGCGCACGGCTGGTCCGTTTTTCCAGGCAGCCCGCCGCCGATCCAGGCTCGATGAGCCATCGCCGGCACTTCCCCGCACGTCTTTCGTCGCGCAGACACGATCCGGAGCATCCGGCATCGTCAAACCCTACTCGCAGCGCGGTTTTGGATAGCTCCGGGTAACGCTTCGCGCCATCGCGCGCAGCTTCCAATGGAGTTCCACATGACGTTTGAAACCCTCGGGCTTTCGCCCGCGCTGCTGCGTTCGCTTGCCGAACACGGTTACACCTCCCCGACCCCGATCCAGGTGCAGGCGATCCCGCTCGCGCTGGGCGGCCACGACCTGCTTGGCGGCGCCCAGACCGGCACCGGCAAGACCGCGGCCTTCGCCCTGCCGCTGCTGCAGCGCCTGTCGAAGGAGACCCCGCCCAAGAACACGCACATCAGCGGCGGGCGCAAGCCACGCGCGCTGGTGCTGGTGCCCACCCGCGAACTCGCGGTGCAGGTGGCGGAAAGCTTCAAGACCTACGGCAGGCATCTGCGCCTGAACGTGACCACGCTGTACGGCGGCGTGGGCATGCAGCCGCAGATGGACAACCTGCGCCGTGGCGTCGACATCCTGGTGGCCTGCCCGGGCCGCCTGCTCGACCACCTCGAGCGCGGCACCGCCAAGCTCGACGCGGTGGAAGTGCTGGTGCTGGACGAAGCCGACCGCATGCTGGACATGGGCTTCCTGCCGGCGATGAAGCGGATCCTCGGCCGCGTGCCCAAGGACCGCCAGACCATGCTGTTCTCGGCGACGTTCGAAGCGCAGATCAAGGCGTTGGCCATGGAATTCATGCGCAATCCGCAGCAGGTGCAGGTGGCGGCACAGAACACCATCGCCGAGACCATCGTGCACCGCGCCCATCCGGTCGATGCGGTGAAGAAGCGCGACCTGCTGGTCGAGATCCTGGCCGCGCGCCATACCGAGCAGGTGCTGGTATTCGGCAAGACCAAGCATGGCTGCAACCGCCTCGCCGAGCAGCTGGAGCAGGCTGGCTTGCCGTCGGTCGCAATCCACGGCAACAAGAGCCAGGCGCAGCGGCAGAAGGCGCTGGCGCAGTTCAAGTCCGGCAAGGCCCGGATCCTGGTGGCGACCGACGTGGCCGCACGCGGCCTGGACATCCCCAATCTGCCGCTGGTGATCAATCACGATCTGCCGATGGTGGCTGAAGACTACATCCACCGGATCGGACGCACCGGCCGCAACGGCGCCACCGGCGAAGCGCTTTCGCTGGTCTCGCCGGAAGAGGGCGCGTTGCTGCGCGACATCCAGAAGGTACTCAAGGCCGAGATCGAGATGCAGGTGGTGCGCGGCTTCGAGCCGAGCCGCCCGATCCGCCTGGACGTGGCCAGACCGCCGAACGGTGGTCGCGGCCAGCAGGCCCGGGCCCAGCCGGGTCGTGGCAAGCCCGCCGGCCAGCAGCCCCCGCGCCGCAGCGGCGCACCGGGCAAGCCTGCGCACCGTGCGCATGGCAAGCCGCAGTCGCGCGGCGCGCAGGCCCATGCAGGTCCCAAGCAGCATCGCGGTGGCGGCAATGCGCGGCGCGACGTGCGCGCATAAGCGCACACCCGCATCCTGGGGCAAAAGAAGAAGGCCGGCATTGCCGGCCTTCTTCCGTTGGGGAACCGCGCGGGCGCGAAACAGGCCCGGTCAGGCCGCCTTCTTCGCGGCAATCCAGCGGTCGATCTTCTGTTCCAGCACGTCCAGCGGCACCGAGCCGTCCTTGAGTACCTCGGCATGGAACTCGCGGACGTCGAACTTCGGCCCAAGCTCCTTTTCTGCCTTCGCCCGGACTTCCTTGATCTTCAGCTCACCGATCTTGTACGCCAGCGCCTGTCCGGGCCAGGCGACGTAGCGCTCGGCTTCGGCGGTGGCCTGGGTTTCGCTTTCGGCGGAGTTGTCGAGCATGTACTTGATCACCTGCTCGCGGGTCCAGCCCTTGCTGTGCAGGCCGGTGTCGGTGACCAGGCGGATCGCGCGCCACAGCTCGTTCTGCAGGTAGCCGAAGTAGTTGTAGGGATCGGTATAGACGCCCAGGTCCTTGCCCAGCGACTCGGCGTACAGGCCCCAGCCTTCGGCGAACGCGGTTTCGCCGCCCCAGCGCCGGAACGTCGGCATGTCCTTCAGCTCGATCTGCAGCGCCAGCTGGAAGTGGTGGCCCGGAATCGCCTCGTGCAGGTACAGGTCCTCGGCGTCCCAGGTCTTGCGCGTGGGCAGGTCGTAGGTGTTGACGTAGAAGATGCCCGGCCGGCTGCCGTCCTCGCTCGGAATCATGTATTCGCCGCCGGCGGCGGACTTCTCGCGGAACGGCTCGATCGGCCGGATCTCGAACGGCGCCTTCGGGACCAGCGAGAACTGCTCGGGAATCTTCTGGTTGATCCTGTCTTCCAGCGCGCGGTAGTGCTCCAGCAGCGCCTTCTGGTCCTTGAAGCTGAAGCGCGGATCGGTCTGCATGAACTTGAAGAAGTCCTGCATCGATCCCTCGAACTTGACCTCGGCCATGACCTTGCGGATCTCGCCATGGATGCGCGCGACCTCGTCCAGCCCGATCTGGTGGATTTCGGCCGGCGACTTGTCCGTGGTGGTGCTCTGGCGCGCGTTGAACGCGTACCAGGCGGCGCCGTTGGGCAGCTTGTCCAGGCCCACGCTGTCGCGGGTCTTGGGCAGGTATTCGTTGGCGATGAAGTCGCGCTGCTTCTGGTAGGCAGGGTTGATCTGCTCGAGGATCAGCTTGCGGAACGCCTCGGTCAGGCGGGTGCGGTCGGCCTCGGGGAATTCCTTCGGCATGCTCGTGATCGGGCCCCAGAACAGGGATTCCTCCGGCTTGTCCTTGATCAGCGCGTCGAGTTGCGGGATCACGTCCTCCATCAGCGCGCGCGGCATGACCACGCCGGTCTTCATCCCTTCGCGCATGTTGGCGATCTCGGTGTCAAGCAGCACCGGCAGGCGGCCGGCGCGTGCCAGCCAGTTGTCGTAGTCCTTGACCGTCTTGAACGGCTGCGCACCGGTACCCGAGCCCAGCTGCACCGCAAGCGTCGCGGTGCTGCGCATCTGGTTGACCGGCATCTGCCAGTCGGGGTACTGAAAACCTTCCAGCGTGTCCTTGGAATCGGCGACGAAGATTTCGTAGCTGAGCAGGTCCTGTCCGCTCAGTCCGGCCGAGCCGATCGCTTCGGCCTTCTTCAGCCATTCTTCGGTGAACTGCTGCATCTGCTGGCGGTAGGCCGCCGAGCCCGAATCCGGCAGCTGGTCGTTGTAGCGGTTGTCGCCGGTGAACGTTGCAATCACCGGGTTGAGCTTGAGCAACGCTTCCCAGTAGTCCGCGTAGAGCTGCTTGAGCTGGGAAGCCTTCGCGGCGGCGTCCGCGGTGCTGACGTTGGCGGTTGGCGTGGTCGTCGCGGCATCGGTGGACGGCGCGCGGTCGCAGGCGGCAAGCGCGCCGGCGATGGCAAGGGAGAGCAGAAGCGGGCGTAGCGTCACGTGGGATCTCCTGGTGGAAGCGATGGAACTGCGGTGTGTATCGATGGGTTATGGATTGGAAGGCGTCGTTGCGCGGACGCAGCAGATGGGATTCAAGGCATCTGCTTGGCGCGTCCGCTCGCCCAGCGGTCGATCTTCTGCTCCAGCACGTCGAGCGGGACCGAGCCGTCCTTGAGCACTTCGGCGTGGAACTCGCGGACGTCGAACTTCGGCCCAAGCTCCTTTTCAGCCTTCGCCCGGACTTCCTTGATCTTCAGCTCGCCGATCTTGTAGGCCAGGGCCTGCGCGGGCCAGGCGATGTAGCGTTCGGCTTCGGCGGTGGCCTGGGTTTCGCTTTCCGCGGAGTTGTCGAGCATGTACTTGATCACCTGCTCGCGGGTCCAGCCCTTGCTGTGCAAGCCGGTGTCGGTGACCAGGCGGATCGCGCGCCATAGTTCGTTCTGCAGGTAGCCGAAGTAGTTGTACGGATCGGTGTACACACCCAGGTCCTTGCCCAGCGACTCGGCATACAGGCCCCAGCCCTCGATGAAGGCGGTCTCGCCGCCGAAGCGCCGGAACTTGGGCAAGTCGGTCAGTTCCTGCTGCAGCGCCAGCTGGAAGTGGTGGCCCGGGATCGCCTCGTGCAGGTAAAGATCCTCGGCGTCCCAGGTCTTGCGCGTGGGCAGGTCGTAGGTGTTGACGTAGAAGATGCCCGGCCGGCTGCCGTCCTCGCTGGGGCTCATGTACGAACCGCCCGCAGCGGACTTGGCGCGGTAAGGCTCGACCGGGCGGATCTCGAACGGCGCCTTCGGGACCAGCGAGAACTGCCCGGGGATCTTCTCGTTGATCTTGTCTTCCAGGGAACGATAGTGCTCGAGCAGCGCGCCTTCGGTCTTGTACTCGAATCGCTTCTGGGTGCGCATGAACTTGAAGAAGGCCTGCAGGTCGCCCTTGATGCCGACCTGGCGCATCACCTTGCCGATTTCGCCGTGGATGCGCGCGACTTCGTCCAGCCCCAGCTGATGGATCTGCGCCGGCGTCATGTCGGTCGAGGTGCTGTTGCGCACGTTGAACGCGTACCAGGCCGCGCCGTTGGGCAGCTTGTCCAGGCTCACGGTCGTACGGGTGGCGGGCAGATACTCATCGGCGATGAAGGCACGTAGCCTCTTGTACGCCGGCATCACCCGCTGACCGATCATGTCGCGGTACGCGGCGGTCAGGCGCTGCTTGTCGGCATCGCTGAAATCGGCCGGCATGCTCCTGACAGGTCCCCAGAACAGCGTGTCTTCGGGCCGGTCCTTGATCAGCGCGTCGAGCTGCGGGATCACCTTCTCCATCAACGGCCTGGGCTGGACGACCCCTGCTGTCATGCCTTCGCGCATGTTGGCGATCGAGGTGTCGAACAGCGCCGGCAGCCGGTTGCCGCGTGCCAGCCAGTTGTCGTAGTCCTTGACCGTTTTGAACGGCTGCGCACCGGTGCCCGAGCCCAGCTGCACGGCGAAGCTGGGCATGCCGCCCATCTGGTTGATCGGCTGCATCCAGGTGGGGTACTGGTCGGCTTCGAGCGAGTTCCTCGCATCGCGCACGAAGATCTGGTAGCTCAGCAGCGCCTGGCCCTGCAGGCCGTCCGCACCCATGGCTTCCACCCGCTGCAGCCAGTCCTGGGTGAACTTGCGCGACTGCGCGCGGAACTGCGCGGTGCCGAAGTCGGGCAACTGGTCGTTGTAGCGGTTGTCGCCCTGGAACGTGGCCTGGACCGGATTGAGCTTGAGCAGCGCTTCCCAGTAGTCCGCGTACAGCTTGTCCAGCCGCGCGGCCTTGTCCGAGCGCGGGAAGGCGAGCTCGTCGGCCGTGCCCGTGCGGGTGCCGTCGAGAGCCGTGGTGGCGCAGCCGACCAGGGCGATCGCGAGGGCGGCGGCGAGCAGGACGCGTACGGGCATGGGGGCTCCGGGGGCAGGGCAAACCCCAAGCCTCGCCGCTGCGAGGCGACGGGCCATGGGCCAAAGGTCACTTGCGGCGCATCAACGCTGCCGATTGCGGCTCAAAGCGCGGCCTGGTGGCGCAGTTCCGTGGCGCGCTGGGCGCCGAGGTAACGGGTGATGGCCCGCCGCATCAGGTACAGCAGCGGGATCATCGCCACGGCCGCGCCCATCTTGTAGACGTAGTTGACGCTGCCGATGGCGAGGAACTGTGGCATCGGCCAGTGCTGTGGCCCCAGCACGAAGGCGATGTACAGCACCACGAAGCTGTCCACCAGCTGCGATACCGCGGTGGATCCGGTCGCACGCAGCCACACCCAGCGCTCGCCCGTCGCCTTGCGGATGCGATGGAACACGCTGACGTCGATCAGCTGGCCCAGCAGGAAGGCGATGATCGAACCGACGATGCTCCACTGGCCCTGGCCGAACACCGCCGCATACGCCGCCTGGTAATCAGGCACGCCCTGTTCCTGCGCCGCGCCGACCCACCAGCCTGCAGGCGCCAGCGCGATGCCGGCGAAGGCGAACACGAAACCGTACGCGATCAGCGCCACCGCGATCCACGACACGAAGCGCACGCCACGCATGCCGAAGAATTCGTTGATCACGTCGGTGAACACGAACACGAACGGCCACAGCAGGGTGCCCACGGTGAAGTTGAGCGAACCGCTCTGGCCGAACAGGTTCCACTCGAACGGCGCCAGTCCCAGCGTCTCCTCCAGCGCGAAGATCTTGACCCCGATGAACTCCGCCAGCACGGCGTTGACGCAGAAGAAGGCAGCCAGGCCGATGTACAGACGGGTGGCGCGGTCGTCGAGGGGTCGCTGGGTCATGGCTTATAGGTCACCAATCGAAGAAATGATGCGGCCGTGCTGCGCGCGCGGCGTCGACGCGATGCGGCAAGTAGCCGGACCATGCTTCATCGATGTCGACGATGCCCGCTACGAGGCAGGGCGTACGCATCCCCGGATGCGCGCAGTGCCGCACCGGTCAGCGGTCCGGCACCGGAGGCGCCGGCACCGAGAACGGAATCGAGTCGGGCGACACCGCGCCGCCGGAGATGATGAAGCTCATCGCCTGGTCCACGGTCCAGTCGGTGGGCGTCATCTTTTCGACCGGCACGATCTCGAGGTAGCCCGAAGTCGGATTCGGCGTGGTGGGCACGTACACCGCTGCCAGTTCGCGCCCGCTGCCGTGCTCCCGGATCACCCGGGTCACGAAGCCGACCGATTTCATTTCGGTGTGCGGGAAGTCGATCAGCACCACGCGCTGGGTGCCGTCGGGCGCGGTCTGCAGGATGTCGAGCAGTTTGCGGGCGCTGCCGTAGATCGTGTTCGCCAGCGGCACGCGCGCAACCAGCGCTTCGAACCAGCGCAACAGGCGCTGGCCGAATACGCGCCGCGCCATCACCCCGGACAGCAGGATCACCGCCAGGGTGGCCAGCAGTCCGATGGACATCTGCACCCAGGCTTGCTGCAGCCATGCGAACGCCTGCGGGTTGGTCACGGCGAGGTTGCGCAGCAACGGATCGACCAGCGGCCGGCTGGTATCCGAGAGCAGCACGAACACGAACTTCACCACCACCCAGGTCAGCCAGATCGGCAGCAGGGTGAGCACGCCGGTCAGGAAGATCTTCTGCAGGCTGGGGCGTTGCGGATTGTGCGTGCGTGGCGGAATCGCGTGCGGCGGGACGGGGGGCGTGGTCATGCCGCGATTGTAGGCGGGAGGCGAGCCGCCCATGAGCGGGCGCTAGAGATCCCGTGCGAGACGGAAACCGACATCGTCGTAGCCGCGGTCGGGCTGCAGGCGGCGCTCGGCTTCCTCGCCCGCGCCGTCGCCGATGGCCAGGCGCTGCGCGCAGGTCTCGCCGCAGGCGTCCGACCAGGAGCCGATCGCGCCGCTGCCGGCGGCCGGGGCCGCACGCAGTTCTTCCGCGCTGGCCAGCCGGTAGCGCCGACCATCCCGCGCGCCCAGCCAGCGCGCATAGGCTTGCGCGTCCTGCCAGGACACGCAGACTACCGGCTGTTGCGGAGTCTGTTCGAAGCCGGGCGACGTCCAGTCGCGCGGTGCCAGGATCCGCAGCAGCGAGCCCCGTTCGCGACATCGGGCCGGTGGTCGTCGGCTGACTTCGGCGAAGCGCGCATAGTCGCCGCGGCTGACATTTCCGTCGGCGATCGCGACGCTTCCTGCCCGGGTACGCAGCAGGGTCCAGCCACGTTCGCGAGGCATCGGCTGCGCGGCGACTCGTTCGGCCTGTGCAGCGATGGCGATCGTGGTCCCGCGCAGGCGCGATGGATCGAGACCGAGCTTGCGCGCGTCCGCGACGATGCCGGCTACCGCATCCCGGTCCCCCTTTTTTACGGCTTCGTCGACACGCGCCTGCAATGCATCGGTGACTTGCGATTCCATCCGCAGCAGGGCCTGCGGCTGCGTGGCCCCGTTGGCTCTGGGCAGGGCAATACGCTCGGACAGCGCGCGCGCGCGCGTCATCGCTTCCACGGCGGGCGCGGTTTCGCCGCGTCCGAGGGTGCGGACCGCTTGCTGGGCGAGCGCGGCGATCAGTTCGCCCGCAACCGGGGCCAGGCGCGGGTGGGTGGGATCGGCCTGCGCAGCGGTCATCAGGCTTTCGTAGGCGTTGTCGCCCCGGGGCGTGGTCCAGCGCTCCTGCTCGATCTGGGTTTCGGCGGCCACGAGCCAGCGCTCGGTGGCAGATTCGGGCAGGGGACGCTTCAAGGTATCCAGGCCATCGACGGCCAGCGCCTGCGTCCCCTGCTGCGCGGCCGCCCCGGATGCCGGTGACGTACTGCCGGCTGCCGGCGTTGCGGAACCAGCCACGCCGCGTTGCGGCGAGCCCCAGGGCCAGGCCATGAAACCGGCCACCAACGCGAGCAGCACCGCGGCGGCCCCTGCCCAGGGCAGCCAGCGTTGCGCGTCGCCCGAAGTGCCGTGGGCGTGCTCCGGCACCTTGGCGAGCGCCGCGCGCATTTCCTTCGCGCTGGCGAATCGCGCCTCCGGCGTCTTGGCCAGCGCGCGATCGAAGAACTTCTGCCAGTGGCGCAGCTCCGGCGGCAGGCGCGGGATCGGTTCCTGCGCGTGCTGCAGGGCCATCGAGAGGGCATCGCCGGCGTTGTACGGCAGGCGTCCGGTGAGCATTTCCCAGCCCAGCACGCCCACGCTGTACACATCCGCGCGACCGTCGACGTTGTGCCCGCGCGCCTGCTCTGGCGGCATGTAGGCGGTACTGCCGACGGCCAGGCCGGCGGTGGTGACGCGGGTGCCATAGCCGCGGCGCAGGGCGATGCCGAAATCGGCCAGCAGCGGCCGGTCGGCGTCGTCGAACAGCACGTTCTCGGCCTTGACGTCGCGGTGCACCACCCCGCGGCTGTGCGCGTATTCGAGCGCGGAGAGCAGGGCATCGAGGATCGAGCGTACCTGCGCCGGATCGGCGCCGAAGGCGCGCTGGCCCACGTGCCCGCGCGCCAGGTAGGGCATGGCGTAGTAGGGCAGCCCGTCACGGGTGCGGCCGACTTCGAAGATGCCCACGATGTTGGGATGGTCGAGCCGGGCGATGGTGCGTGCCTCGTTCTCGAAGCGCCGGCGGCTGATCTCGTCGGTCAGCGCCTCGGGCAGCATCACCTTCAGCGCGACTTCCCGGTCGAGCGAGATCTGGCGCGCGAGGTACACGGTCGACATGCCGCCATAGCCGAGCACGCGCTGCAGCCGGTATCCGAAGATGTCCGGCAGCGCGGGATTCTGGCCCGAAATGGATGGGTCGCGATTCATGTCGTCCCCGGGTCGACAGCGGCGAGGATACGCCGCGCCGCGGGCCGGCAACCACCGGCCGGCGGCTTCCCGCATGGTTTCAACGGTTTTTGCGACGGACGTACAGCTGCTTGCGCACGCGCACGACGGGGTCGCCTGCCTGGTCCAGCACTTCGGTTTCGAACCAGTGGAGCACTTTGCCCCCGTCCGCGGTGGCGCGGCGCAGTTGGTCCAGCACGTCCTGGTCGAGGTCGAAGCTTGCGCGCACCGTACTGCGGCCGGGTTTGAGGAACACGATCTCGGCGGCCTGGTCCCAGACGATGTAGTCGCGGCCCAGCGCGTGCATCACCAAGACCATCCAGAACGGATCCGTCATCGCGAACAGGCTGCCGCCGAAGTGGGTCCCCACGTAATTTCGGTTCCACGGTCGCATGCGCAGTTCGACCCGGGCCTGGCGGAAGTCGTCGGCGAGTGCGGTCACCCGGATCCCGGCGAACAGGAACGGCGGCCAGAGGTTCAACAGCCGGCGCAGATTGGCCGCGGAGAGCTGCCTCACAGGGGCGGGCGTCCGACGGCGCTCAGACCAGCAGCAGCGAGGACATCTTCCTGCGGTAGCGGCCGACCAGATCCTCGTCCTCGACCACGCGGAAGGCATCGATCAGCGCCTTCTTCGGCAGTCCGTCGTTCCAGTCGCGGTTGCGACGCAGCATCTCCAGCAGCTGCTCGAGCCCGGCTTCGGCGTTGCCGGCCACGAGTTCGTGCGCACCCAGCAGGTGCCGCGCGCGCAGATCGTCCGGATCCGACGCGATCGCCGCCTGCAGGGTCTGTGCCGGCGGCGCGTCCTTGAGCAGGGCGGCAAATCCCAGGCGCGCGCGCGCCTTCACGGCGCGCTCGTCGGTGGACAGGTTGGCGGGCAGGGCGTCGAGCAGGGTTTCGGCCTCGGCCGCCGCGCCGGTCTTCAGCAGCGCCAGGGCCAGGTCCAATCGGTGCCCGGCCTGGTCGGGCTCGGTTTCCACCAGCTTGCGCAACCGCACCACCTCGGCATGCGGGTCGGGCGGCGGCGCTTCCGCTTCGATGGTCGGTTCGGCGGCTTCGGCCGGCGCGATCCCGTGGTGGGTGAGGAATTCGCGCACCTGGCCTTCGGGCAGCGCGCCCTGGAAGCCGTCGACGATCTGCCCGCCCTTGACCAGGAAGACGGTGGGGATCGAGCGGATCTGGAAGGCCGCGGCGATCTGCTGTTCGTGCTCGGTGTCGACCTTGGCCAACACGAACCCGCCATTGAACTCGGCGGCCAGCTTCTCCAGGATCGGCCCCAGGGTCTTGCACGGACCGCACCAGTCCGCCCAGAAGTCGACCAGGACCGGGGTTTCCAGCGATTTCGCCAGCACCTCGGTCTCGAATCCGGCGGTGGTGGCATCGAAAACGTGGGGATTGCGTACGTCTGCGGGCATCGGGGGATCCGGGGTGGGAGCGGACCGAGATTGTGCCAGCCGCCTCGCGATGCAAGTCCGCGCTCGCCGAAGCCGGCATTTCCGGCGCAAGGCATGATTGGCGCGGAAAGATGGCCCAGCGAGGGGTCCGATGGGTGGGAGCACCATGCACGAATTACAGCGCCGCCTGCCATGGCTGGCAGCGCTGCTTTGGTTCGCCGCGGTGGCGGGTTTCGGCATGGCCTCGCCGGGCTACTCGCAGCTGGTGCATCCGGTGGCGCTGCTGGGGGCCCGCGGCGAGCCGCATGCGCTCGCCTTCAATCTGCTGGGGTTCCTGGCGCCGGGCGTGATCCTGGCGTGGTGCGCGTTCGCCTGGCGTTCGGCCGCGACTGCGGACGGCTGGATGGCGCGGATCGGGCTGCAGCTGTCGATGCTGTCGGCCCTCGCCTTCGCCGCGCAGGGCGTGCTGCCGCTGGATCCCTACAACCTGCTCGCGCCCGCCAGCCGCCTGCATGCCGTCGCGTGGACGCTCTGGTGGGTGGCGTTCGTGCCGGGCGCGCTGCTGCTGGCGGCCGCCGTCGCGCGTCGGCGCCTGGCCGGCCTGGCGTTCGCGCTGCTGTTGCCGGCGTGCGCGCTGTACGGCGTGGCCCTGATGCCCGCGCCGCTGGCTCAACGCATCGCCTTCGCCCTGTGGTTCTGCTGGTGGCTGCTGCTTCCCGCTAACCGTGGCGCAGTTTCATCGCGAGGATGACCGAAGCGAGCACGAAGGTGATCGCGTTCGACACGATCATCGGCCATGAGCCGAGCACCAGACCGTAGCCGAACCAGAACACGACGCCGATGGTGAACACCACATACATCCCCAGCGAGATGCCCCGCGTGTCGCGCGTGCGGATGGTCTTGAACGCCTGCGGGACGAAGGCGATGGTGGTCAGGGTCGCGGCGACGTAGCCCAGCCATTCCATCTTGCTTCTCCTGCAGGGTTACTGCGTCGGCGTCTTGTACACCACGCCATCCTTCATCACGAAGTCGACGTTCATCACAGCGTTGATGTCGGCCAGCGGATCGCCAGGAATGGCGATGATGTCGGCGCGCTGCCCGGCTTCCACCACGCCCTGGTCCTCGACGCCAAGTACTTCGGCGGCGCGGATCGTGGCCGCCTGCAGCGCGTATGCGGCCGGTATGCCGGCCTCGTGCATATAGACGAATTCGCGCGCGTTGTCGCCGTGCGGCCCCACGCCCATGTCGGTGCCGAAGGCGATCTTCACGCCCGCCTTGTAGGCCTTGGCCGCGGTGTCCTGGATCTGCGCGCCGATGCGCGCAGCCTTGGGCCGTACGATTTCGGGGAAATAGCCGTCGACCTTGGCCTTGTCGGCGACAAAGCGACCGGCGTAAATGGTCGGCACGTACCAGGTGCCCTTGCGTTTCATCAGCGCCATCAGCTCCTCGCTCATGTAGGTGCCATGCTCGATGCTGGTCACGCCGCCCTCGACCGCCCGGCGCATGCCTTCCTCGCCGTGCGCGTGTGCGGCGACCTTGTAGCCGTAGTCCCGCGCCGTGTCGACGATGGCGCGGACCTCTTCCACGGTGAACTGCGGCGCGTCGCCTGATTTTGCGTAGCTCAGCACGCCACCGGTGGCGGTGATCTTGATCACGTCGCTGCCTTCCTTGTAGCGCTGGCGCACCGCCTGGCGGGCCTCGTCAATCGAATTGACCACGCCCTCGGTCGGGCCGGGCGGGCCGACCAGGTGCGAGAGCTCGGAGTTGTAGCCGTTGGTGGGGTCGGCATGGCCGCCGGTGGTGGCGATCGACTTGCCGGCGGCGAAGATGCGCGGTCCCCTGACCAGGCCCTGGTTGATCGCGTCGCGCAGGTGCGGGGCGACTTCGCCGCCGAGGTCGCGCACGCTGGTGAAGCCGGCCATAAGGGTCTTTTCCGCATATCCGACGGCGCGGAACGCGAAATCGACGTCGTCCAGGCGGAAGCCTTCGGAATAGCTCTGCGGACTGGACTGGCTGGCCATGTGCACGTGCAGATCCGTCCAGCCCGGGCTGCAGGTACGGCCGGACAGGTCGATCGCGGTCGCGCCCGGCACCTGCACCTTGCCGGGGAGCACTTCGGCCACCTTGCCTTCGCGAACCACCACCGTGCGTGCGTCCAGCAGCTGCCCGCTGCGGCTGTCGAACAGGCGTTCGCACTGCAAGGCTTGCGCAGGCGCGGGCGCCGGAGGCGCCGCGGCTACCTGCACAGAGCAGACCAGCCCCAGTACGCCAGCCACGCAGGACGCTGTTCTCATGTCCGACTCCGTCGAGAGGAGGGGCGATGGTGCCACGCATGGCAGGGTTTTGTGCGCTGCGGTAGGCTGTCCGGCCGCTTCCACGCCCAGTCTTCCGTGCCCTCCGAGCCCGCCGCCTACGATCCCCGGACCATCGAGCCCGCCGCCCAGCATTTCTGGGAGGCCACAGGCGCCTTCGAGGTGGACGAATCCTCGCCCAAGCCCAAGTACTACTGCCTGTCGATGCTTCCGTACCCCTCGGGCGCGCTGCATGTGGGTCACGTGCGCAACTACACCATCGGCGATGTGATCAGCCGCTACAAGCGCATGACCGGCTACAACGTGCTGCAACCGATGGGCTGGGACGCGTTCGGGCTGCCGGCCGAGAACGCCGCGATTAAGAACAACACCGCGCCGGCCAAGTGGACCTACGCCAACATTGCGCACATGCGCGAGCAGCTCAAGGCGATGGGGTATGCCATCGACTGGACGCGTGAATTCGCCACCTGCACGCCCGAGTACTACGTGCACGAGCAGCGCATGTTCGTGCGCCTGATGCAGCAGGGCATCGCCTACCGCAAGAACTCGGTGGTGAACTGGGATCCGGTCGACCAGACCGTGCTGGCCAACGAGCAGGTGATCGACGGCCGCGGCTGGCGCACCGGTGCGGTGGTGGAGAAGCGGGAAATTCCGCAGTGGTTCCTGCGCATTACCGACTACGCGCAGGAACTGCTCGACGGACTGGATGCGCTCGACGGATGGCCGGATTCGGTCAAGACCATGCAGCGCAACTGGATCGGTCGCAGCGAAGGGCTGGAGATCCAGTTCCGCATCGAAGGCGAATCCGAGCCGCTGACTGTGTTCACCACCCGCCCGGACACGCTCATGGGCGCAACCTTTCTGTCGATCGCGGCCGAACATCCGCTGGCGGTGAAGGCCGCCGCAGCGGACCCGGGGCTGGCGGCGTTCATCGCCGATCTGCGCAAGGGCGGCACGTCCGAAGCCGAGCTCGAGACCCAGGAAAAGCGCGGCATGGACACCGGCCTGCGCGCGCTGCACCCGGTCACCGGCGAGGAGCTACCGGTGTGGGTCGCCAACTTCGTGCTGATGGGCTACGGCACCGGCGCGGTGATGGCGGTGCCGGGCCACGACCAGCGCGATTGGGAATTCGCCAAGGCCTATGGGCTGCCGATCCGGATGGTGGTCGTTCCCACGGCCGTCCGCGACGCGCTGGCGCAGGTCACCGCCGATATCGGCAGCGACGCCGATCCGATGGGCGCGGCGCTGGGCGAACGCGCGCCGGTCGATGCCTACGACACCGGCGCCGCGGTACAGGTGGTCCAGGATTTCGTGCGCAGTGTGCAGGAAGAGGGCGCCTATACCGAGCGCGGCTTCCTGGTGAACTCCGACGAATACAACGGCATGGACTTCCAGGCCGCGTTCAAAGCGCTGGCGGCGAAGTTCGAAGCCGAAGGCCGCGGCGCGCGGCGGGTGAACTTCCGCCTGCGCGACTGGGGTGTCAGCCGCCAGCGCTACTGGGGATGCCCGATCCCGGTGATCTACTGCGACGCCTGCGGCGCGGTGCCGGTGCCCGAAGACCAGCTGCCGGTAGTGCTGCCCGAAGACGTCGCCTTCAGCGGCGTGCAGTCGCCGATCAAGGCCGATCCGCAATGGCGCAAGACCACCTGCCCGCGCTGCGGCGCGGCCGCCGAGCGCGAGACCGATACCTTCGATACCTTCATGGAGTCGAGCTGGTATTACGCGCGCTACACCTCGCCGGGTGCGGAATCGATGGTGGACCGGCGCGCGAACCACTGGCTGCCGGTGGACCAGTACATCGGCGGGATCGAACACGCGATCCTGCACCTGATGTACTTCCGCTTCTACCACAAGCTCATGCGCGACGCGGGTCTGGTGGACAGCGACGAGCCGGCCACGCGCCTGCTCACCCAGGGCATGGTGGTGGCTGAAACCTTCTATCGCGAGAAGGCGGATGGGTCCAGGGACTGGGTCAATCCCGCCGACGTCGAGCTGCTGCGCGACGAGCGCGGCCACGTCGCCGGCGCGACGCTGAAGGCCGACGGCCAGCCGGTGGCGATCGGCGGCATCGAGAAGATGTCCAAGTCCAAGAACAACGGTGTCGATCCGCAGCTGCTGATCGATCGCTACGGCGCGGACACCGTGCGCCTGTTCTCGATGTTCGCGGCGCCGCCAGAGCAATCGCTGGAATGGAGCGATGCCGGAGTCGAGGGCATGGCGCGCTTCCTGCGCCGCCTGTGGCGGGAACTGCACGCGCACGTGGCCCAGCCCGATCATCCCCCGGTCGATCCGCCTGCGCTGGATGCGGTGCAGAAGACCCTGCGCCGGCACGTGCACGAAACCATCGCCAAGGTGGGCGACGACTACGGTCGCCGCCATGCCTTCAACACCGCGATTGCCGCGCTGATGGAACTGCTCAATCATGTCGGAAAGTTCACCGACATGAGCGACCAGGGCAGGGCGGTGCGGCATGAGGCGTTCGAGGCGATCGTGCTGCTGCTCAATCCGATCACGCCGCATTTCTCGCATGCCGCATGGCAGGCGCTGGGCCATCCGGAGACGCTGCTGGAGGACGCGCCCTTTCCCAAGGCCGATCCGGCTGCACTGGTGCGCGACGCGGTGACCCTGGCGGTCCAGGTCAACGGCAAGCTGCGCGGGCAGATCGAAATGCCGCTCGACGCCTCGCGCGAGGCGATCGAAGCGGCCGCCATGGCCGAACCGCGGGTGGCGATGGTTCTCGAGGGCCTGGCGGTGCGCAAGGTGATTGTGGTGCCCGGCAAGATCGTCAATATCGTGGCGGGGTAAGCCCCTGTAGTGGCTTACCCCCTGAAGTTTCGCGCCGAAACTTTGGGCCCCACGCCTTGGCCTCCATACCCCCATTCGCACTGCGCGCGAGACGTTCCTCCCGTTGGAGCGGCGTCAGCCGCGATTGCTTGGCCAAGCCAATCGGTACAAGCCCCTTCGCGGCCCGCCTGAACCCGATACGCACGCCAGCCTTGCCGCATACCGCCGGCTCGTCCAGACTTCGCGCATGACCAGATTCCTGTTTGCGGCCGTGGCCGCGCTTGCACTCTCCGCCTGCGGGTTCCATCTGCGCGGGGCGCTCGAGCTGCCCGCGGATGTCGGCGAGATCCGGGTCGTGGCGAAAGATCCGTACAGCCCGCTGGCCGAGTCGCTGGCCCAATCGCTGGATCGCGTCGGCGGACAGGCCAGGGCCGACGGACCGAAGGAAGGCGTGTCGACGCTCAACATCCTGTTCGAGAAATGGGGCAATACGCCTATCTCCGTCGACGTGCAGGGCCGCGGCCAGGAGTTCAGCCTGCGCTACGCCACTATTTTCGATCTGCGCCGTGCCGACGGCACGGTGGTGGTACCGGAGCAGTCGATCGAACTGTCGCGCGACTACATCTCGGTGCCGACGCGGTCGGAAGGAACCGAGAGCGAGCGCGAGATCCTCACCCGCGAAATGCGTCGCGAAATGGTCTCGGCGATCCTGCGCCGGATCGACGCGGTGACCAAGGCGCCGCAGCCTGCCGCGTCCAGCACTGTGGAATCGCCCTGACGGGCATCGCGCCACTTCCGCCATGGAGTTGACGCCCGAACGCCTGGTCGCGCAGCTCGACAACGAAACGCTGCGCCCGGTGTACCTGATCGCTGGCGCGGAGCCGCTGCGGGTGCTGGAGGCGGCCGACGCCGTCCGCCTGCGCGCGCGGGCGCAGGGCATCGGCGAGCGCGAAATCTTCGACGTCGATGCCAGGTTCAACTGGAGTCTGCTCGAAGCCAGCCTGCACGCGCCCAGCCTGTTTTCCGCGCAGCGGTTGCTGGAAGTCCGCCTGCCCAGCGGCAAGCCTGGCACCGACGGGGCCAAGGTCCTGGGCGGGTTCTGTGCCGATCCGCCTCCGGACGTCGTGTTGCTGGTGACCTGCGACGAGTGGAGCCGCCAGCATGGTGGCAAGTGGAGCGAGGCGATCGCGCGTGTCGGCCATGTGGTCGTGGCCTGGCCGGTCAAGGCGCACGAATTGCCGGAATGGATCGAACGCCGCATGCGTGCGCGCGGCCTGCGCGCAAATCGCGATGCGGTCCAGGTGCTGGCCGAGCGCGTCGAGGGCAACCTGCTCGCGGCGGCGCAGGAGATCGACAAGCTCGCGCTGCTGGACGAAGGCGCGACGATCGATGCTGCGCGCATGGAATCGCTGGTGGCGGATGCCGCGCGCTTCGACGTGTTCCGACTGCTCGATGCCGCGATGAATGGACAGGGCGCCCACGCAGCGCGGATGCTGGCCGGCTTGCGCGCCGAGGGCATTGCGGTACCGGCGCTGCTC
Source organism: Lysobacter sp. M15 (assembly GCF_022662515.1). NCBI lineage: Bacteria > Pseudomonadati > Pseudomonadota > Gammaproteobacteria > Lysobacterales > Lysobacteraceae > Lysobacter > Lysobacter sp. M15. Next base: position 184,244 of record NZ_JAKPBV010000002.1, read on the forward strand.
GGGATGGTGGCGATGGAGTTGCAGCGTGCTGCGGCGTTGGCCCAGGTGCAGGCCCGTGGCGGAAACCTGGCGGCGGAATTCAAGGCGCAGCGGATCTGGGATTCCAAACAGGCCGCGTACAAGCGCGCGCTGGCGCGGCACGATGCCGCGCGCTGGGACGAGTTCGTCGCCCGGATCGGTCGCGTCGACCGCGCCGCGAAGGGCCGGGGGGACGGCGATCCCTGGCAGCAGCTGGAACGGGTGCTGCTGGCGGTGGCGGATGCGAAGGCCGCACGGCTGGTTGCGGGCTGAGATGTCTTTCTGGATGAAGTGCGCGGCTCGCAGGCCGTGACCGCTGATCGCATGCTACGCATCCTGTATGGCGGAACCTTCGACCCCGTGCACTGCGGGCATCTGGGCGTCGCCCGCCATGCGCGCGATGCGCTGGACGCCGAGGTCCGGCTGATGCCCGCGGCTGATCCGCCGCACAAGGGACCCACGCATGCGAATGCCGCGCAGCGTAGCGCCATGCTGCAACTTGCAGTCGCTGACGAGCCCGGCCTGTGCGTGGACCTGCGTGAGCTGCAACGCGATGGTCCTTCGTATACGGTGGATACGCTGCGTGCGCTGCGTGCTGAAGTCGGCCCCGGCCAGCCGTGGGCGATCCTGGTCGGCGCCGACAGCTTCTGTGCGCTCGACAGCTGGAGCCGCTGGCGCGAACTGTTCGACCTGGTCCATCTCGTGGTGGCAGCGCGTGCGGGCAGCGCGCTCGGGGAACTCTCCGGGCCCGTATCGGAGGCCGTCGCGGGCCGCTGGGCGCGCTCGCCGCAGGAGCTACATGCCTCGGCGGCAGGCAGGGTCTTCATCCTGGACCAACCGATATTCCCGCAGTCGGCCAGTGCCCTGCGGGCCCGGATCGCCGCCGGCGAACCCTGGCGCGACTGGGTTCCGGCGGCGGTCGCGGGCTACATCGACCGTCACGGGCTCTACCGATGATCCGCCGGTATAATTTCCCCGCGGATTTCCGCGCCGATCGCGAGCACCAGCGCCCTTGACCAGCAACGCCCAAGTCATCAAGACCCGTCTTCCCAACCCGCCGCCGCCGGTCGATGTCCTGCTCAGGCAGGTGCATGCCGCGGTCGAGGAACTCAAGGCCAGGGATACCGTCGAGATCGACGTGCGTGGCAAGAGCAGCGTCTGCGACTACATGGTGATCACTTCGGGCACCTCGACCCGGCACGTCAAGTCGATCGCGGACGAGGTGGTCAAGTTCGCCAAGAAGCTCGACGTGCAGCCGCTGGGCGTCGAGGGCGAACGCGAGGCCGAGTGGGTCCTGGTCGATCTGGGCGACGTCGTCGTGCACGTGATGCTGCCGCGGGTGCGCGAGTTCTATGCGCTCGAGCGTTTGTGGACGGTCGGCGACCAGCCACCTGAGGTCGATCTCTCCGAAGCGGGCCGGTAAGAGCATTCCACCGCATCCGAAAGAAAAACGGCGCCTTGTGGCGCCGTTTTCATGTTCCGGGCTTACGTAACGCCTACAGCGGGCCGTGCAGCCACGGCCCGGTGATGGCGAAGGTGATGCCGGGCGTCTGGATGTTGACGAACAGCGTGCGGCCGTCGGGACTCCAGCATGCGCCGCAGAACTCGCTGCCGCGATGGTCGCCCTCCTCGACCTGCTTGTCTGCGCCGGCGATCTGGGTCGAGGTGAGCTCGACGTTGTTCTTGCCCAGGTAGAAGGATTCGCCGCCGCGGGTCAGGCCGATCAGGCGCGCGCCAGGTCCGTACTGGTCGGGACTCTCGCCACCGTCCTCGCACAGCACCACGCCGCCGCGCGGGCTGACGGTGATGTTGTCGGGATTGTGGGCCGCCAGCTGGTTTCCGCTGACGAACAAGGCCTTGAGACGCTGTGTGGCGAGGTCGAGCACCCAGACCGATCCATTGCCGCGTCCCTTGCGGCCGCTGCTGTCGGTACCGGTACTGGTATCGATGATGAACATCTTCCCGTGCGCGTACCAGATGCCCTCGCCGCGGCTCATGCGCAGGCCGCCCTCGGCCCAGCCCTGCGCGAACGGGCCGCTGAGGGTGTCGCCGGCAGAGACATCCGGAAAGCCGGCAGGAGCGACGATGCTGTCCAGATCCGGATCGGGGAGGTCGACCCATTCCAGGTCGAACACGTCGCCGATCGAGGCCACCGTCAGGTCGGCGTTGGGCCGGCCCTTGGCGCGCGCGGCCTGCAGCTGGCCACCGTTTTCCAGGGAGCCGTAACGTCCGCTGCGGTCGTTGGGAACGAAACGATAGAGGCCCGACTTGTTGCGATCGTCTTCGGTCAGATAGACGTAGCCGGTGCGCGGATCGATCGCCACCGCCTCGTGCGAGAAGCGCCCCAGGGCGATCAAAGGCCGGCCGTTGGTACGCTCGGCGTCGGGGTGCACCTCGAACACGTAGCCGTGCTTCTTGCCGGCGCTGGAGACAGCGTTGGTCTTGACCTCCTCGCAGGTGAGCCAGGTACCCCACGGGGTCAGGCCGCCGGCGCAGTTCACCACCGTGCCGCCGAGGCTGGCTTCCACGCCCAGCCATTCGCCGTTGCGGTAGCGCAAGGTCGTGGTGCCGCCGCCGGCGAGATTGCCGCCCCCGACGTCGCCGGTGTCGTACACGCCGGGCGCGCCGATCGGGTTGGAAACCGCTCCGCGCTCGTGGTTGCGGATCAGCACGAGTTCCGGGCCATGTCCCTGGCCGCGTCCATTGCGGCCGACGCCGTGGGCGTGGCCACGACCGGTGGCCATGACCGCCATGCCGTCGTGACGGTCGGGGCAGGGCTGGCCATCGGCCATGACGTCGCCGCTCCAGGCGAAGGTGCTGTAGGCGAAGCCCGGCGGCAGCTGCAGCAGCGACAGTCCCGTGACCGCATCGGCAACCGGCGCCAGCGGTCCGTACGGACTGGGTACCGGCGCGAGCCGGGCCGGGTCGCCGGCCGCGATCGCCTGGCGCGAATACAGGCCGCCGAGACTGCCCACGGTACCCATGGCCATCATCGCGGCTGAGCCCTTGAGCAGCTGGCGGCGGGACGGGTTGATCGAATTCATCTGTCGCACTCCTGGCGGTTCGCTGGGGGAGCGCAGACCGTAGGCGCCGTGGATAACGCAGCGATGACAGTCCGATGACGCAGCAGGCGCAGCGGATAAGATCTGTGCGATGAAAGCCCGTCTTATCGCCGTGGGCGAACGTGCGCCGGCCTGGGTCGCGCAAGGCTTCGCCGAATACCGCAAGCGCCTCTCGCACTGGTTGCCGCTGGAACTGGTCGAAGTGGAACCGGGCCTGCGCGGCAAGGGCCGCGATCCGTTGCGTGCGATGGCCGATGAGGGACAGCGCGTGCTTGCCGCATTACCGAAATCGCCGCATGTGGTGGCGCTCGATGGCGGCGGGTCGGCGTGGTCGTCGGAACAGCTGGCGCAGCGCCTGGCTGCATGGCGCGAGCAGGGCCGCGATCTCGCCTTCCTGATCGGTGGCCCCGAGGGCCATGCGGCCGAGGTTCGTGCGCGGGCGGACGAGAGCTGGTCGCTCGGCGCGCTGACACTGCCGCACATGCTCGTGCGATTGGTGGCGGTGGAGCAGCTGTACCGGGCAGCGGCGATGCTCGCCGGGCATCCTTACCACCGCGCCTGAGCGGGGGAGGTTACTCGGCGAACGGTTCGGATCCGCGCGGCGTGCAACGACGAAACCCCGCCTATCGGCGGGGCTTCTTCTTCCTGATGAGCGGCACGGGCGTCGGGATCACTGCAGCTTGAAGTCAATCGGCACCAGCCCGATCGCCTGGACCGCACGCCCATCCTTCATCGCCGGCCGGAACGTCCAGCGGCGCAGGATGTGCTGCTGCGCGGCCCGGTCGAGCTCGCGATTGCCGCTGCTGCGATGGATGCTGACCTGCAGCGGTTTTCCGTCGACGTCCACCAGCACCTGCAGCAGCACCTGGCCCTCGATCCGGTCGGTCAGCGGACGGCGGGGATAGGACGGCGGTGGGGCGGAGGCGTATTCGAGGCGCACGCCTGCGATGGGTCCCACTTCGGAGATGGGCGGTGAGATAGGCCCCGGGTCGGCCAACGGCTCGACGGGCAAGTCGACGGACGAACCCTGGTCGGTGATGACGGGCGGATCCACGGTCGGAGTCGTGATCCGGGGCTCAACCACGGGCCTGACAGGCTCGGGCTGGGGTCTGGTGACCGGCACGCGCTCGGGCTTCTCGGGCGGTTGCTCCTTCAGCTCAGGCAGCACCCAGCGAAATGGTACCTCTTCGATGACCGGTGCCGGCGGCGTCTGCATCGGCATCATCAATGCCATTAGCAAGGCGATGTTGAGCGCGATTGCCCCGGCGATGCCGAGGATGCGGGCCGGATTCGGATGGACTCTGGAGAACAGCGATTGCGGGGCGGACTGCACGAGCACCATGGCGCACCTCCTGTGGTTGACCGCGTGGCGGACGTATCCGGAACAACGCGCCGGTAGAGGAGGCGGGGTTGGCTTGGGACCGCATCCTGCGCCGTCGCTGCCTGTTGCGCTTCCACGCTGCGGCCGGTCCGACACGAACGGCAAGCGGTCGCCGATGGGTGGCGTGGCACAAGCGACGAATGGTAATCATTCGCATCGACAGCCGTCAGAGCCGCGTACAAGGTCCGCGTCCACGCCGCGCAGTCGGAACTGATACGACAAGCCCGCCAGTGGGCGGGCTTGCCGGTCAGGCGGCGGTCAAACCGCCGGGTCCGGATCGCGGTCGATACCGCCCTCGTCGGGATTGCTCTTCTCCGGTGCCGGCGGGCGCTGAGCATCGTCCTTGTCGCGCGGCTGCGGTTCGGCATAGCCGGGATTGCGCCCACGTCGTGGATCCGGGGTTGGTGGGGTGGTCTTAGGTTCGGTCACGCTCAGTTCCCCAACTCGAAGACCACATCGAGGTTGGCCGACAGTGCGGTTTCGCCGGGAGAAATCGCGGTGTCCGCCTCGGCCTTGCCGCGCGCCATTGCCACCATCGGCATCGGTACCGGCGGGCGAAAGCCGCCGCCCTCGCTGATGCTGACGATCCGGCGGACCTTCACTCCCAGCGACTTGGCGTACATCTCGGCCCGCGCCTGGGCTTTTTTCAGGGCCGCCTGGCGGGCTTCGTCGTAGGCCGCTTCGGGCTGGTCGATCTCGAAGTTCGGGCCATTGACCTGGTTGGCCCCGCTGGCGACCAGCGCGTCTAGCACCTTGCCCAGTTTCGACAGGTCGCGGACCTTGATGTTGACGGTATTGCTGGCCTGGTAGCCGGTGATGATCGGCGCCTTGTTTTCTTCGTAACGGTAGTCCGGATTGAGATTGACGCCCGTGGTCTGGGTATCGCGCTCGGCGATCCCCGCGGCGCGGATCGCGGTCATGACCTTGTCCATCTGCTCGGCATTGGCGCGCATGGCGGCATTGGCATCGGCCGCGCGGGTGACCACGCCGGTGGACACCGTGGCCACGTCGGGAACGCGCCGCGCTTCGGCCTGGGCCGAGACCGACAGCAGGGTGCCGTCGTTGGAAATCGCGTAGCTGCCGCTCTGGGGCGGTGTGTTCTGGGCGGATGCGGTCATTGCGGAAGTTCCCAGGGCAAGGGCCGCGGCGAGCAGCAGCGGACGGACGACGTAACGGGGCATTGTGATCTCCATGAAAGTGGCTGCAGGGTCTGCAGGCAGCGGTGAACGCTTCGTGAGCCGTGCCGGGGTTGCACGCCTTCAGCGGACAGTCGGCCTGGTTGCGCAGGGTATCCTTCCCCGATGCTGCATCTTGCCTCGCAATCCCTCCGCCGGCGCGAACTGCTCAGCCGCCTCGGCGTGCCGTTTGGCGTCCTCGATCTGGAGATTCCGGAGCAGCGTGCACCCGGCGAGCCGGCAGAGGAGTACGTACGCCGTGTGGCCCGCGAGAAGGCCGGTGCCGGATTGCTTGAGGTGATGACCGTCCCCGGCGCGGTGGTGCTGGGCGGCGACACCGAAGTGGTGCTGGACGACGAGGTCTTCGGCAAGCCGCGCGACGAGGCCGATGCCGCGGCCATGTTGCGGCGCCTGTCGGGGCGCACCCATCGCGTGATCTCGGCGGTATCGCTGGTGTCGGCCGACCGCGAGGCGCAGGCGGTGTCGACCTCGGAAGTGACGTTCGCCGAACTCGACGACGCGGCCATCGAGCGTTACGTGGCCAGCGGCGAAGCCATGGGCCGGGCCGGGGCGTATGCGATCCAGGGCACTGCGCAGACTTTCATTTCGCACCTTTCGGGGAGCTATTCCGGGGTGATGGGCCTGCCGCTGTACGAAACCGCGTGCCTGTTGCAGGAATTCGGCCTACGGCCGGGTGGCGACAAGGGCGGTGTGTCCCGGCCTGCGGGGCAGCACGCGTGACCGAGGAGATCCTGGTCAACGTCACCCCGCGCGAGACCCGCGTGGCCGTGGTCGAGAACGGCATGCTGCAGGAGCTGCACATCGAGCGCGGCTGGAGCCGCGGCGTGGTCGGCAACATCTACAAGGGCCGGGTCCAGCGCGTCATGCCCGGCATGCAGGCCGCCTTTGTCGAGATCGGACTCGAGCGTGCCGCGTTCCTGCACGCCAACGACATCTTCCGCCCCACGCCGGTCGCCGGTGCCAGCATCCAGGAAGGCGATGTCGCCCTGCCGGCGCCGGCGCCGCGCCCCATCACCGAACTGGTGCGCGAAGGCCAGGACATCGTGGTCCAGGTGCTCAAGGACCCGATCGGCAGCAAGGGCGCGCGCCTGACCACGCAGCTGAGCATTCCCTCGCGCTACCTGGTGCTGCTGCCGCAGTCGCAGGTGATCGGCGTTTCGGCGCGCATCGAGGACGAGGAGGAACGCGCGCGCCTGAAATCGCTGGTGTCGGAACTCGCGCCGAGCAGCGCCCAGGGCTATATCGTGCGCACCAATGCCGAGTCGCAGCCGTCCGAGGCGCTGGCCGAAGACATCGCCTACCTCGGCCGCGCCTGGGCGCTGGTCGAGGCGCAGGTGCAGGAAAGCCGCACCGGAAGTTGCGTGTATGAGGACCTGAGCCTGCCGCTGCGCGCGGTGCGCGACCTGATGCGCCGCGATGTCGAGAAGGTCAAGGTGGACTCGCGCGAAACCTGCGATCGCCTGCGCACCTTCGCCGCGCAGTACATGCCCGGCCTGGCCGAGAAGATCGAGCACTACGGCGGCGCGCGCCCGATTTTCGACCTGTACGGCGTCGAGGACGAGATCCAGCACGCGCTCGAGAAGGAAGTGCCGCTGAAATCGGGCGGCTACCTGGTCATCGACCAGACCGAGGCCATGACCACGGTCGATGTCAACACCGGTTCCTTCCTCGGCCAGCGTAACCTCGAAGAGACGGTATACCGCACCAACCTGGAAGCCGCGCAGTCGGTCGCGCGCCAGCTGCGTCTGCGCAACCTGGGTGGGATCATCATCATCGACTTCATCGACATGGTCGATCCCGAGCACCGCCGCCAGGTGCTGCGCACGCTCGAAAAGTCGCTGGCGAAGGACCATGCCAAGACCACGGTCTACGACTTCTCGCCGCTGGGCCTGGTGGAAATGACCCGCAAGCGCACGGTCGAGAGCCTGGAACGGCAGCTGTGCGAGCCCTGCCACGAGTGCACCGGCCGCGGCATGCTCAAGACCGCCGAGACCGTGACCTACGAGATCTTCCGCGAGATCACCCGCGCGGTGCGCCAGTTCGAAGCCGCGCGGCTGCTGGTCATTGCGTCGCCGAAAGTCGTCGCGCGGATCACCGACGAGGAATCCACCGCAGTCGCCGAACTGGAGGAATTCCTCGGCAAGTCGATTCGCTTCCAGGCGGACGAGCAGTACCTGCAGGAGCAGTTCGATGTGGTGCTGCTGTAAAGCCGGGATCGGGGATCGGGGATTGGGAATTCGTGAGAGCAAGGAGCTTTTGACGTTCCGAATCCCGAATCCCCAATCGCCAATCCCGGCGCGCGCAGCGTGCATCAGCGGAGCGCATCGCTGATGCACTTGCGCTGGCTGCAGCGATTGCGTCGCGCGCATCATGGCGTGGCGTATCTGGTGACCACCGTGCTGGTGCTGATGGCGCTGGTGGGCCTGGCGGCGACCCAGATCCTGCCGCTGGCCGAGCGCCACCCTGACCGCGTCGCCGGATGGCTGAGCGACCGTGCAGGACGTCCGGTCCGTTTCGATGCGGTCGACACGCAATGGACCCGGCGCGGACCGCTGCTGAAGCTTGCGAACCTGCGGATCGGTTCCGGCGCAGAGGAGATCACGATCGGCGATGCCGAGATGCTGGTCTCCCAGTACTCAGGGTTGCTGCCCGGACGCTCGTTCACCGAGCTGCGCGTACGCAACCTGGATCTCACCCTCGAGCGCGAGACCGGTGGCCGTTGGCGCGTGCGCGGCCTGCCCGGGCAGCAGCGCCCCGGCGGCGATCCGCTGGCGTCATTGCAACGTCTGGGCGAACTGCAGGTGATCGGCGCGAAGCTGCATGTGGTCGCGTCGTCGCTGGGCCTGGATACACGGGTGCCGCAGGTGCACCTGCGGCTGCGGGTGGAGGGCGATCGCGTGCGTGCGGGCGTCCGCGCATGGATGCGGCCGGGCGGTGCGCCGGTCGACGCGGTCTTCGACTTCGACCGCAAGGCCGGTGACGGCCAGGCCTGGATCGCGTCGCGCCGCACCGAACTCGCGCAGTGGTCGCCGTTGCTGCGCTATGCGGGCGTGAGCGTGGAGGCCGGCGGTGGTCGCGCGCAGGCGTGGGCGAAGCTGCGTGCGCACCGTGTGGTGGGCGTGTTCGCGGATCTTGCGCTGCAACGCGTCGAGCTGCAGGGCGAAGCAGCGCGTCCCGGAGCAGCGCTGCCCCGGGTCAGGCTCGATCGCGTGCGCGGCAAGTTGCAATGGACAACGGTGGACGGCGGCTGGCGGCTGGACACGCCGCTGCTGGAATTCGCCGATGGCGCGGGTGCGCCGCGCCTGCAACGCGTCACGGTCGCAGGCGGCAGCAGGAATGTGCTGCTGGCTGCGCGCATCGATGCTGCGCCGTTGATTGCGGTGACGGCGTTGAGCGACCGCCTTGCGCCTGGCCTGCGCGGATGGCTGCAGGCGGCAAGACCGGAGGCCACGCTCATCGACATTCGCGCCGTCGGCGTGCGTGGCGGCGCGCTCCAGGTCAATGGCCGCCTGGCCGACACCGGCTTCCAGCCGGTGGCAGGCGCTCCGGGGTTGCGCGGGCTGGGTGGGGAATTGCTGGGCGACGCCGACGCGTTGGACTTCCGTTTCGATCCGGCTTCGGCGGTGACCGTGGACTGGCCGCGTGGATTCGGCGTCGCGCATCGCATGTCGTTGCGCGGCAATATTGTCGGCTGGCGCGAGGGGGCGGGATGGCGCGCGGAAACCTCCAGCCTGTCGGTGCGCGGGCGCAACTACGGCGTCGACCTGCGCGGAGGCTTGTGGTTCCAGGGCGACGGCACCCGTCCGCGGATGGACCTGGCCGCCAACGTCGGCCCGGCGCCGGTGGTGGCCGCCAAGGGATTCTGGTTGCGCCACGGCATGCCGGCGGCCGCGGTGCGCTGGCTCGATACCGCGCTGCTCGGTGGCACCGTGCAGGGCGGACGGGCGCTGGTCTCCGGCGATCTGGACGATTGGCCGTTCCGTAGTCGCGACGGCCAGCCGGCGAATGGCGTGTTCCATGCCTCGGCACACATTCGGAATGCGGTCGTGAAGTTCCAGCCGGAATGGCCGGCGGCCGAACGCATGGACGCGGAAGTCGACTTCATCGCGGATGGGTTCCGGGTGCGCGGGCAACGCGCATCGATCGCGGGGGTAACGATCGGCAGCTTCGATGCCGGCATCGAGCATTTCGGTCGTGCGGTGCTCACGGTGGATGCGAACGCCGCGACCGATGCCTCGCGGCTGCTCGACCTGCTGCGACAAAGCCCGCTGCGCAAGGCCCATGGTGAAACCCTCGCCAACATCGAGGCGACCGGCCCTGCGCGGGTGGAGTTCGGGCTTCAGCTGCCACTGCATCGCGGCGCGCCGCCATCGGTGATGCAGGGCACGGTCGCCTTGCAGCGCGCCCGGCTCTCGGAGAAGCGCTGGGACCTGGCGTTCGCCGACGTGAGCGGCAGCGCGCGCTACGGGCGGGGCGGCTTCGATGCCGACGGGCTCGAGGTCGTGCACCAAGGCCGGCCGGGCCGGCTGGCGCTGCGGGCCGGCGAGTACGTGCACGATGAGCGCCAGGCTTTCGAAGCCGAACTCGACGCACAGCTGAGCGCGGAGGATCTGCTCGATCGTGCACCTGACCTGCGCTGGTTGCGGCCCAGGATCAGCGGGACGTCGGCATGGACCCTCGCCATGGGCGTGCCCAAGGCAGGCGCGTCGCCGGCGGCGCCGAGCAGGCTGCAGCTGCGCTCGAACCTGGTCGGCACCACGCTGACGCTGCCGGCGCCGTTGGACAAGCCCGCGTCGACTGCGCTTCCGACCACGGTCGACGTGGCGCTGCCCCTGGGCGAGGGCGAAGTCGCCGTGGCGTTCGGCAACCGGCTGGCGCTGCGCGCGCGCAGCCGTGGCGGACAGACCGGAGTGCGGGTCGTGCTGGGCGCCAGTCGGGTCGACGCCGCGCCGCCACCCTCGGGCCTGGTCGCCACCGGGCGCAGTGATCGCCTGGATGTGATCGACTGGGCGGCGCTCACGCGTGGGGGCGGTCCTGCAGCAGCAGGGGCATCGCCCCCTTCGGCGTCATCCGCAGCGACGAGCGGGGGCGTGCCCCTGCGTTCGGTCGATGTGACCGTGGCAGGTCTGCAGCTGATCGGCGCCAGCTTCCCCAACACCCGCCTGCGCGCCGCGCCGGCAACCGGCGGCACCGCGGTGCGTATGGAGGGGAGTGCGCTCAGCGGTGCCTTCATGCTGCCGCAGTCCGCCGCCGAGGCGATTGCCGGCCGCTTCGAACGCCTGCACTGGCGCGCGGCGAGCAAGGCTGTGACCGGTGCGGCTCCTGCTGCGACGCCGTCTCCTATGCCTAATGAGCGCGCCCCGGCTGCGGACGACACCGATCCGTCCAAGGTTCCGCCGTTGATTCTCGTGATCGACGATCTGCGCTTCGGCGACGCGCGCCTGGGCACGGCCAGCCTGCGCACCCAGCCGGTCGCTGCGGGCATGCGCATCGTCCAGTTGCAAACGCGTGCCAAGGGGCAGTCGATCGACATCAGCGGCGACTGGATGCGGCGCACCGGCAGCATGCAGACGCGTCTGGACGGGCGCTGGCAGAGCGAGAACTTCGGCGCGCTGTTGGGTGCATTCGGTTTCCGGCAGATCGCCAAGGGCGAGGGCGAGGTCCGGCTGCAGGCGCAATGGCCGGGCAGTCCGGCGACATTCCGCCTCGCCGACCTGGCGGGCGACATGCGCCTGGACCTGCGCGACGGCCAGCTGGTCGAGGTCGAACCTGGAGCCGGCCGCGTGCTGGGCCTGCTCAGCATCGCCCAGCTGCCGCGCCGTCTGGCATTCGACTTCCGCGACTTTTTCGACAAGGGCTTCGCGTTCAACAAGATCAGCGGACAGGTGCACTTCGGCGGCGGCAATGCGCGCAGCAACGATCTGAACATCGACGGGCCCGCCGCCGAGATCCGGATCCGCGGCGCGGCCGATCTTCGGGCGCAGACCTACGACCAGACCATCGATGTGTTCCCCAGGGCCGGCAACCTGCTGACGGTGGCTGGCGCGATCGCGGGCGGGCCGGTCGGCGCCGCAATCGGTGCCGCGGCCAATGCGGTGCTCAACAAGCCCCTGGGCCAGCTGGCGGCCAAGTCCTATCGCGTGACCGGGCCGTGGAAAGATCCCAAGGTCGAAACCATCAGCCGGGGCGACGCCGCAGCCGTCACCAAGGAACCGCCCGGTTGATTGCGTCGCCGTTAGTCGCAATCTCTTCAACCTGTCATCCCGTCGCCGGCAGCGCGAATCGATGCCTGCAGTCGGGATGATGGTCCTCCAATTACGGGAACGCCCAGCCTGATGTCCAGCTCACTCCAGATCGCCCAGTCCCGCCTGCTGCTGCCGGCCGGCCTCGACACCCAAGGCCTCGACCGCACCTTCGGCAGCCTGCTCGGGCCGGGCATCGATTTCGGCGATCTGTATTTCCAGCACTCGCGGCGCGAGAGCTGGACCGTGGAGGACGGCATCGTCAAGGAAGGCGCGCATTCGATCGAGCAGGGCGTCGGCGTGCGCGCGATCAGCGGCGAGAAGACCGGGTTCGCCTATTCCGACGACATCAACGCCGAGGCGCTGCTGTCGGCCGCGCAGTCGGCGCGCGCAATCTCGCGCGACGGCCGCTCGCACGCGCAAGGCACTCTCGCGCCCGGCGCGGGACGCAGCCTGTATCCGGCCCAGGATCCGATCGATGTGCTCGGCAACGAGGCCAAGGTCGAGGCCCTGCGCCGGGTCGACAAGCTGCTGCGTGCGCTCGATCCGCGGGTGCAGCAGGTGGTGGTCGGGCTGACGGGCGGCGTCGACACCGTGCTGGTCGCGCGCAGCGACGGCGTGCTGGCCGGCGACGTGCGGCCGCTGGTGCGGCTCAATGTGCAGGTGATCGTGGAACACAACGGCCGCCGCGAATCGGGCTATGCCGGCTACGGCGGCCGCTATTCCTACGCCGAGCTGCTCGGTGAAGGCCGTCCGGAAAAATTCGCGCGCGAGGCGCTGCGTCAGGCGCTGGTGAACCTGGAGGCGATCGACGCACCTGCAGGCGTGATGCCGGTGGTGCTGGGCAGCGGCTGGCCAGGCGTGCTGCTGCATGAGGCGGTGGGTCACGGACTCGAAGGCGATTTCAACCGCAAGGGCACTTCCACGTATGCCGGGCGCATGGGCCAGCGGGTCGCTTCGCCCGGCGTCACCATCGTCGACGACGGCACGCTCGATGGACGCCGCGGCTCGCTCAACATTGACGACGAAGGCACGCCGACGTCCTGCACCACGCTGATCGAGGACGGCGTGCTCACCGGCTACATGCAGGACACGCTCAATGCACGGCTGATGGGGATGGCGCCCACGGGCAACGGCCGGCGCGAATCGTTCGCGCACCTGGTGATGCCGCGCATGACCAACACCTACATGCTCGCCGGAACCCACGATCCGGACGAGATGATCCGTTCGGTGAAGAAGGGCCTGTACGCGGTGAACTTCGGCGGCGGCCAGGTCGACATCACCAGCGGCAAGTACGTGTTCTCCGCGACCGAGGCCTACCTGATCGAGGATGGCAAGGTCACCGCGCCGGTCAAGGGCGCCACCCTGATCGGCAACGGTCCCGAAACCATGCAGCGGGTAAAGATGATCGGCCACGACATGGCGCTGGACGATGGCGTGGGCGTGTGCGGGAAGGACGGACAGAGCGTGCCCGTGGGCGTGGGCCAGCCCTCCCTGCTGATCGACCAGCTGACCGTGGGCGGGACGCGGGCGTGATGAAACCGGGAGACGGGAAACGGGAGAAGGGAGACGGAAAAGCGCTAGCGTTCGGACGCTTCGTTTGCCTCGTCTCCCGTTTCCGGTCTCTCGTGTCCCAGCAGTTCCCGCAGTTCGCGGAACAGCTCGCGAAACGCTCGCGGCGGCTTGTTCTTCGCACGTTCTTCGAGCGCGTTGCGGATCAGTTGCCGCAGTTGCTGGCGATCGGCGCCGGGATGCTCGTCCAGCAGCGCGGACAGCGCGGCATCGCCGTCGGCCAGCAGGCGCTCGCGCCAGGTTTCGGCCCGGTGCAGCAGGGCGGTTTCCTGGCGCGCCGCCTCGCCGCCGGCTTCCATCGCGTCGCGGATCGCAGCCAGGACCTCGTTGTCTTCGCCGCGCATGCGCTTGGCGATGAACGCCACCTGGCGCTTGCGCGCGCCATGCGCGGTGATGCGCCGGAGGTCGGCGAAGTGCGGCAGGAGGTGTTCGGGCAGCGGCAGCTTTTCCAGCTGGCTGGCGCTGTGCTCGCCCAGCTGATTCACCAGCGCGAGCACGTCCAGCGCATCGCGCCGCTGCTGCTTGCGGCTCGGGCCGAGGTATTCGCCGCTGTCGTCGTCGCGTCCGCGCATCGCCTCTCCATCGTCCCGGGGCTCCCCGGCACCTGCCGGCGGGTAGGTGCAGTCCGAGCGCACTCGAGACCTGTACACACACCGCCTTGTTGCGAATCTAGGATAAGCCATTGAACGCAGTCATCGATTCCGCCATCCACGACGACAGCCGCGACAGGCTCGGCCAGCTCGAGGGGATCGCCGCGCAGCTGCTTGAGCGTGCACGCGCCCAGGGTGCTTCGCAGGTGGAAGTGTCGTGCTCCGACCAGCGCGGCCTGAGCGTCAACGTGCGCATGGGCGGCGTGGAGACGGTCGAATCTAATCGCGACCGCGGCATTTCGGTCACGGCGTATTTTGGCCAGCGCAAGGGCAGCGCGAGCACCGCGGACCTGCGCGAGGAGAGCCTGGTCGCAACGGTGGCCCAGGCCTGCGCGATCGCGAAGTTCACCGAGGACGATCCCGCCGCGGGGCTGGCGGACGCCGCGCTGATGGCGCGCCCGCCCGCGGAGGGCAGGTTTCCCGAATTCGACAGCTGGCACCCGTGGTCGATCGACGCCGATCGCGCCATCGACTTGGCGCTGGCCTGCGAAGCCGCCGGGCGCGACGCCGACCCGCGGATCGAGAATTCCGACGGCGCCTCGGTATCCACCGGCGAGTCGCTCAGCGTCTATGCCAACTCGCACGGTTTCGTCGGCCAGGAACGTGGCACCCACCATTCCATCGGCTGCGCGCTGATCGCCGGGCGCGGCGAGGCGATGCAGCGCGATGGCTGGTACAGCACGGCACTTGCCGCGGAGGACCTGGAAACGCCGGCGGCCATCGGACGCCGGGCGGCCGAACGCGCGGCTTCGCGCCTGGACGCGCGGCAGCTGGCGACGACCGAGATGCCGGTGCTGTTTTCGGCGGAGATGGCGCGCTCCCTGGTCGGACATCTGGTGGGCGCGGTCTCGGGTGGGGCGTTGTACCGGCGTGCGAGCTTCCTGGTCGATGCGGCCGGGCAGCAGCTGTTCCCGGACTGGTTCTCGATCGTCGAGGACCCGTTCCTGGCGCGCGGCTTCCGCTCGGCGGCGTTCGATTCCGAAGGCGTCGCGACCGCCCGTACCGCACTGATCGAGGCCGGCGTGCTGCAGCGCTACGTGCTGGGCAGCTATTCGGCACGCAAACTGGGTCTGGCGACGACGGCGAACGCCGGCGGCGTGCACAACCTCCTGGTCGGTGCCAATGCCGCCGGGCGCGACGCCCTGGTGGCCGGCATGTCCCGCGGGCTGCTGGTCACCGAGCTGATGGGCCAGGGGGTGAACAACGTCACCGGCGACTACTCGCGCGGCGCGGCCGGCTTCCTGGTGGAGAACGGTGCGATCGTCCATCCCGTCGACGGCATCACCATCGCCGGCAACCTGCGGCAGATGTTCGCCGCGATCGAGGCGGTCGGCAGCGACCTCGACCCGCGCTCGCATATCCGCACCGGGTCCATCCTGGTCGGGCGGATGACCGTCGCCGGCGCACAATGAAGTAGAGTCGCATCACGCCACGCCACGGGAGCCAGCGATGAGCCAATGGGACGATGCCACCACCCCGCCACCCGCCCCCGAAGGGACCCCCGATGCCCAGGAACGCCAGTGGGCGATGTTCGCCCACCTGTCCGCGATCGCCGGAGGGCTGCTGACCAGCAACACGCTTGGTGGCATCGGCTGCGTGCTCGGGCCGTTGATCATCTGGCAGATCAAGAAGGACACGATGCCGTTCGTGACCGACCAGGCCAAGGAAGCGCTGAACTTCAACATCACCGTGGCGCTCGCGCTGCTGGTACTCGTGCTGCTGGGCATCGGCACCCTGGGCATCGGGTTCGTGGTCACCGCGCCGCTGATGCTGATCCTTGGGGTGGCCGCGCTGGTGTTCATCGTGATCGCGGCGGTCAAGGCCAACGATGGCGTGGCCTATCGCTACCCGTTCGCGTTGCGCCTGGTGAAGTGAGCCGCGTGCGCGAACGGTTGTTACGCTGTAACTAGGTCGAACGTTGGCTTGAGCGCCGGCGCCGCGACCGCATCTGGTTTGAGCGACCGGAATCCTTCCGGGAGGAGTCGACGATGGAAAACACTGTCCAACCGAGCACGGGTCAGACCACGTCCCCGACCCAGAGCGATCGCCAGTGGGCGGCCGGGGCGCATGCCGGGGCCCTGGCGCTCGCGCTGCTGACCAGCTGGGCCGCGGGCATCGCGGGCGCGGTGGCCGCGTTCGTAGTGTGGATGGTCGTGCGCGACAAGTCCGCCTTCGCCGCGGAACATGCCCGCGAAGCGCTGAACTTCAACGTCAGCATGTTCATCTACGCGGCGATCGCCGTGGTGCTGGTGATCTTCACCCTCGGCATCGGCATCATCGTGGCGCTGCCGGTGTGGATCGTGCTCGGCCTGATGTGGCTGGTGTGCAGCCTGATCGCCACGTTCAAGGCCTACGACGGCCACATGTACCGCTATCCGCTGACGATCCGCCTGTTCAAATGAACCGCTACGCGGGGCGGCGCGAAGCCGCCCCGCGATGTCGTCGGTCAGCGATCGCGCTCGACGACCAGACGTGCGAGCGCACGCAGCGCGGCTGCGTTGTCGTCGAGGTCGGCCAGCGCTGCTTCCATTTGCGCTGAAAGCCTGCGCAATGTCTCGCGCGAGCCCTCGGCTCCGATCAACGACGGGAACGTGGTCTTCGCCTGCGCGGCGTCCTTGCCCGCGGTCTTGCCGAGCGTGGCGCTGTCGCCTTCCACGTCGAGCAGATCGTCGCGTATCTGGAAGGCCAGTCCCAGCGCTTCGGCATAGGCGTCCAGGCGTGCGCGCACCGGCGCATCGGCCTGCGCCGCGATCGCGCCGAGCCGCACCGACGCGCGCAACAGCGCGCCGGTCTTCATCGCGTGCAGGCGCTCGAGGGATTCGAGCGTCACGGTGGGGAAGGAAAACGGCTCATGCAAGCGGGTTTCGTCGGCGCGCTGCGGCGCGGCTGACGAATTTGCAGGCGGGTGCGGCCGCGGCGCGGTCGCGTCGATGTCCAGGGCCTGACCGCCGCACATACCGGCGGCGCCCGCGGCGTTCGCCAGTTCCGCGAGCATGGCGAGGCTGGTTTCGGCCGGCAGCGCGGCCCGCGCCAGTTGTTCGAAGGCGAGGCTTTGCAGCGCGTCGCCAGCGAGAATCGCGGTCGCCTCGCCGAAGGCCACATGCACCGTGGGCTGGCCGCGGCGCAGGGCGTCGTCGTCCATGGCGGGAAGGTCGTCGTGCACCAGCGAATAGGCGTGGATCAGTTCGACCGCGGTGGCGGCAGGATCCAGCCGCTCCAGGTCCGTACCGAGCGCGGCGCCGGTGGCGTACACCAGCAGCGGGCGCATCCGCTTGCCGCCGAGCAGCGCCGCATGGCGCATGGCCGCGTGCAGGCGGCGGGGCTCGGTCTCGGGGTCGGGCAGGGCCGCGGCGATGGCGTCGTCGACCCGCTGCCGCCATCGGGCGAACAGCGCGTCCAGCAACGGCGACTCACGCATCCGGCGCGTTGCCGGGCTGGAAGGGTTCTGCGGTGGCCGGGTCGGCGGGATCGCTGAGCAGCTTGACCCGTAGCTCCGCCTGCTCCAGCGCCGCCTGGCAGTGCCGGTACAGGCCGACGCCGCGCTCGTAGGCCGCCAGCGACTCCTCCAGGCTCATTTCGCCGCGCTCCATCTGCTCCACCAGCGTTTCGAGCGCCTCGAGCGAAGCCTCGAAATTGGCGACGGGAGAGGCTTCGTTTTCCGGCTTGCGCGGCATGGTGCAAGTCTACTGCAGGCGCATCCGGCGCGGCCAACCGGCGAGCGGGGCGCGCAATGGTCAGTGGTCACGGGGACGGCGAGCGCGCGTGCGGCCAGGTGCAGGTCCACACCAGTCGCAGCTGGCGGTCGCGCAGCCACGCGTCGAAAGTGGCCGAATACACCAGATCTCCGGCCGCGAGCAGATTGCCCGCCGCATCCGACAGCAGCGGCAACCGCTTGCGCTCCCACGGCGGCACGCCGAGCTCCTGCAGCACATGCTTGAGCGCGTGCGAATGGGTGCGGCCTGGCAGGACGATGCGCTCGCCGCCGACGCGTGCATGCACGTGGACGTCGGTGTCGAATGTACAGGCCACGTCCAGTTCCAGCCGATCGCCGGTAGGCAGGACCAGTGGCGCGTCCATGCACCATGTCACCGACCAATCCGCTGGCAGCGCTTCGCGTTCGTGGTCGGCATACAGCAGATCGCGCCAGCGGTGGATGACGGCGCCGGCCCAGGCGAATTCGGCTTCGGTGTCGGCAGCGGCGGGGAGAAGTTCGGACTCGATCCGGACGATGCCTTCGCCGGGCAGCGGCGGCAACTCCAGGATCGCGATCCAGCGGCGCAGCACGCGGGCGCGGCGGGCCGGTGGCAGCGCGAGCAGCGGCGCCAGCTGCAGCGCGTGGGGATCGGCTGTCCGCGCGGTGGCGAGTGCGCGCGCGTCTTCTGCTTCGAGCAGTTCGACCGATGCGGCCTGCAGGGACGCAACACGCGCGAATGCCGCATCGGCCTGCGGCCAGCGTTCGCGCAGCGCAGGCAGCACGCGCTGGCGCAGGAAATTGCGATCGAGGCTCGTATCGGCGTTGGAGTCGTCTTCGATCCAGTGCAGACCGTGCGCGTGCGCATGGTCGCTCAGCGCAGCGCGCGGAATGTCCAGCAACGGCCGCCACAACCAGCCCTGCGCAAAGGGCCGCCACGGCCGCATCGCGGCCAGACCATCCGGCCCGGACGCGCGCAGCGCACGCAGCAGGAAGGTTTCGGCCTGGTCGTCGCGATGATGCGCGAGCGCAAGCACTTCGCCCGGCTGCAGCTCCCTGGCGAAGGCCGCGAGCCTGGCCACGCGCGCGGCGCCTTCCAGGCCATGGCCGCTATCGCGTCGAACCTCGACCCCGATCACCGAGAGCGGCACATCGAAGGTTGTGCACACCTCGCGCACGTGTGCCGCCCAGGCATCCGCCTCGCGATGCAGGCCGTGATGCACGTGGACCGCGCGCAGGCCTGTCGCGCGCACCTGTGCGGAGGCCGCCAGCAGGTGCAGCAGCACGGTCGAGTCCAAGCCGCCGCTGAATCCCACGAGCACCGGCGCCTCCGGTGCGGCGATGTCGAGGCCGTCAGTCGTGGAAGGGCGGGGCGGCCGTGTGCCTGGCATGCGTGAGTGGCGGCGCGGCGACCTGCAGTGGCCCTGGCCACTGCGGGTCCAGCGGCGTCAGGCCGTCTCGATCTGCAGCCCGCCAGTGATCCGGGCCGCCAGGTTGAAGATCAGGGCGTAGATCGCCCCGCCGATGAAGCCGAACACGGCATACATGATCGGAAACAGGACCAGCCCCACCACGCCCATGCCGGCGCCGAACGCGGAGCCTTCCAGCCCGGCGCCGCCGTGCGTTGCCTGCATCATCGTCATGACCGCCGAGCCGAACAGCAGGAAGACTACTGCGACCACCAGGCCGGCGACCGCGCCGATCACGGCCGAATTGATCGCCAGCGACAACACCCCGACTTTCCTGATCAGCATGCCCAACTCCCCATGGCGCCGCGGAACCGCGGCATAGGCACTTTAGCGCGGCGGCGCCAGGGGCAAGCAGGGGGTCCCGCGCTCAGGCGGCTTCGTATGCGCCGTAGCCGCGCAGGCGTTTGTAGCGCTGGGCCAGCAACTTGTCGATCGGCAGCGCCTCGAGCACGTCGAGTTCGTTCATCAGCACCGCCTTCAGGCGCGTGGCCATCTGCTTCGCATTGCGGTGCGCGCCGCCGATGGGTTCGCGGATGACCTTGTCGACGAGCCCGAGTTCCTTGAGCCGTTTCGCCGTGAGCCCCAGCTGTTCGGCGGCGTCCTTGGCCTTGTCCGCCGATTTCCACAGGATCGAGGCGCAGCCTTCGGGCGAGATCACCGAATAGGTGCTGTATTCGAGCATCAGCGTGCGGTCGCCCACGCCGATCGCCAGCGCGCCGCCGCTGCCGCCCTCGCCGATCACGGTGCAGATGATGGGCGTGCGCAATTCCGCCATTTCCAGCAGGTTGCGGGCGATGGCTTCGGACTGGCCGCGTTCCTCGGCACCGATGCCCGGATACGCACCTGGCGTGTCGATGAAGGTGAGCAGGGGCAGTTTGAAGCGCTCGGCCAGCTTCATCAGCCGCAGCGCCTTGCGATAGCCCTCCGGCCGCGGCATGCCGAAGTTGCGCCGGACCTTGGCCTTGGTGTCGCGACCCTTCTGATGGCCGATGATCACCACGCTGCGACCGTCGATGCGGCCCAGGCCGCCGACAATGGCGGCATCGTCGGAGTAGGCGCGGTCGCCGGCGAGCTCCTCGAATTCGTCGCAGAACGCGCGGATGTAATCGTTGGTGTAGGGCCGCTGCGGATGGCGCGCGAGCTGCGAGATCTGCCACGGCGACAGGTCGCGGAAGATGTGCGCCGTGCGCTGGCGCAGCTTGGCCTGCAGGGTGCGGACCTCGGAGTCGATGTTGACCGCGGGCCCGGTGCTGGCATGGCGCAGGTCCTGGAGCCTGGCTTCGAGGTCGGCGATCGGCTGTTCGAAGTCGAGGTAGTTCGGATTCATCGGCGAAGTCTAGCGGAACGGGGGCGGGCGGCCCGTACCCGGCGGTAGGGTGTGAGGGCGTCGAGTCCGCTCGCGTGGGTCAATGCGCCCAGGGCTTGGCCATCGCCACCTTGACCGCGCGCACGCCGGGCTGGGTGCGCAGCACCGCGGGCAGGTCGGCGTCGACGCGGACGCCCTCGCTGCCGTTGAGATCGAGCCTGCCCTGCGCGCCGTCCACGACCAGCTGGTAAAGCAGCGGCGTCGAACCTGGGCGGTGGCGGGCCAGGATCTCCTCGATGCCTGCCAGCGCACCGGGCGTGCGCAGGTCCAGGCTCATCGACAGCCGTTGCGCAGAGGTCTCGCACAGCTTGTGGTATTCCCAGCAGCGGCGCGCGCGCAGCGCGAACCCGCCGCTGAATTCGTCCTCGCGCAGGCCGCCCTCGACCACCAGGATGCGGTCGCGGGTCAGCAGCGCGGCGTACTCCAGATAGGCTTCGGCGAAGAACGCGCATTCGATCCTTCCGAGCCCGTCCTCCAGCTGCACGAAAGCCTGGCTGTCGCCCTTCTTGCGCAGGCCCACCACCTGGCCTGCGATGACCGCGGTCATCTCCGGGCGCCAGCCGCTGCGCGCGTCCTGCGGCCGGCCCTGCCACAGGGTGTCGAGGTCGCCCAGGGTGTAGCCGACCAGGGCGCGCAGCTCTTCGCGATACGGGTCCAGCGGGTGGCCGCTGAGGTAATGCCCGAGGGTGTCGCGTTCGCCTTGCAGCTTCTGGGCCAGAGACCAGTCCGGCGCCTGTGGCAGTTCGATCCGCAGCGCAGGCGCGGATTCGGCGAAGCCGCCGAACAGCGACACTTGGCCTGCCTCGCGTTCGCGGGCGAGCTGGTCGGAGGCCTTGAGCACTTCCGGCAGCTGCAGCAGCAGCGACGGGCGGTTTGCACCGAGCGCGTCGAGCGCGCCGGCGTTGACCAGCGCCTCGAGCACGCGCTTGTTGAGCCGGCTCGAGTCGACCCGCTTGCAGAAGTCGAGCAGGTCCGCGTACGCGCCGCCGCGCGTGCGTTCCTCTGCGATGGCTTCGCACGCGCCGCGGCCCACGCCTTTGACCGCGCCAAGACCGTAGCGGATGGTGCGATCGTCCATCGCTTCGAACATGTAGGTGGACGAATTGACGTCCGGCGGCAGCACGGTGAGCCCGAGCGCACGCGTCTCGTCGAGGAAACCGACCACCTTGTCGGTATTGTCCATGTCGCTGGACAGCACCGCCGCCATGAACTCGGCCGGATGGTGCACCTTGAGCCACGCGGTCTGATAGGCGACCAACGCGTACGCGGCCGAATGCGACTTGTTGAAGCCGTACTCGGCGAACTTCTCCATCAGGTCGAAGATCTGCGTGGCACGGCGCGGGTCGACGCCGCGCTGCGCGGCGCCGGCCTCGAACTTGGCGCGCTCCTTGGCCATTTCCTCGGGCTTTTTCTTGCCCATCGCGCGCCGCAGCAGGTCCGCCTCGCCCAGCGAGTAGCCCGCCAGGACCTGGGCGATCTGCATCACCTGTTCCTGGTAGACGATCACGCCGTAGGTCGGCTTGAGCACCGGCTCGAGCGATTCGTGCGGATAGCTGACCTCGGTGTGGCCATGCTTGCGGTCGACCCATTCGCGGTCCATTCCGGAACCGAGCGGGCCGGGGCGGAACAGCGCCGCCAGGGCGATGATGTCCTCGAAGGTGTCGGGCCGCGCGCGCTTGAGCAGCTCGCGCATGCCGCGCGATTCGAACTGGAACACCGCCACGGTATCGCCGCGTGCGAACAGTTCGTAGGTCGCGTGGTCGTCCAAGGGGAGGGCGGTGATGTCGAGCGCGGCAGCATCTCCACGCCGCTGGTTGATGGCCTTCACCGCCCAGTCGATGATCGTGAGCGTGCGCAGGCCGAGGAAGTCGAACTTCACCAGGCCCACTGCTTCCACGTCGTCCTTGTCGAACTGGGTGACCGGGTTGCGGCCGCCGCCGTGGCCATCGTGTTCGGCGTACAGCGGGCAGAACTCGGACAGGGGACTGGGCGCGATCACCACGCCGCCGGCATGTTTGCCGGCGTTGCGGGTCAGGTCCTCGAGCTGCAAAGCCAGGTCGAGCAGGTCGCGGACGTCGTCCTCGTCGTTGTAGCGCGCGATCAGTTCGGGCGAGCGCCAGGCCTCATCGCGGCGGGATTTCTCGGTGCGTCCGAGCGCGTCTTCCAGGCCGATGCCCAGGGTCATCGGCACCAGCTTGGCGATGCTGTCGACGAAGCCGTAGGGATAGCCGAGCACGCGTCCCACGTCGCGCACCACCGCCTTCGCGGCCATGGTGCCGTAGGTGATGATCTGGCTGACCCGGTCGCGGCCGTACTTGGCGGCGACGTAGTCGATGACCTCGTCGCGCCGGTCCATGCAGAAGTCGATGTCGAAGTCGGGCATCGACACGCGTTCGGGATTGAGAAAGCGCTCGAACAGCAGGTCGTACGGCAATGGATCCAGGTCGGTGATGCCCAGCGCCCAGGCCACCAGCGAACCGGCGCCCGACCCACGGCCGGGGCCGACCGGGATGCCATGGTCCTTGGCCCAGTTGATGAAGTCCGCCACGATCAGGAAGTAGCCGGCGAACCCCATCCCCACGATCACGTCCAGCTCGCTCTGCAGCCGCTGTTCGTAGGGCGAGACGCCGTGCTCGGGCGGCGGCGGATGCTTCTCCAGCCGACGTGCCAGTCCGTCGCGGGCCTCGCTGCGGATCCAGCTTTCCAGGGTGTGGTCCGACGGCACCGGAAACGCCGGCAGGTAATAGGTGCCCAGGCTCAGCTCGAAGTTGCAGCGGCGCGCCAGTTCCACGGTGTTGTCGACGGCGTCCGGCACGTCGGCGAACAGCGCCGCCATCTCCTCCGGGGATTTCAGGAACTGTTCTGCGCTGTAGTCGCGCGGGCGGCGCGGATCGTCGAGCACCCGCCCCGAGGCGATGCACACGCGCGCCTCATGGGCTTCGAATCCGTCGGCATCCAGGAAGCGCACGTCGTTGCTGGCGATCACCGGGACGCCGCACGTCGCCGCGGCGGCGAGGGCGAAGGCGTTGAACGCGTCTTCGCCAGCCAGCCCGCAGCGGGTGAGTTCCAGGTGCAGGCGGTCGCCGAAGACCGACTGCCAGCCACGCACGACCTGTTCGGCCTGGTCGTGACGGCCTCCGGCGGCGAGCTGCCCGGCCAGACTGTGACGCCCCGCGATCGCGAACAGACCGCCGACCTCGTCCTGCAGCCATTGCGGCCGCAGCACCACGCCGTCGTGGCGCTGGCCTTCCATCCATGCGCGGCTGAGCAGGCGCGACAGTTCGAGATAGCCGGCGCGGTCGCGGCAGAGCAGGGTGAGGTCCCACAGCTTGCCGTCGCCGTCGGCTACGCACACGTCGGCCCCGGCGATCGGCTTGATCCCGGCCTTCTCCGCTTCCCGGTAGAACTTGACCAGGGCGAAGAGGTTGTTGCGGTCGGTCACCGCCACTGCCGGCTGCTGCAGGGCAGCGCAACGCGCAACGAGTTCCGGTATGCGGATCGTCGAATCGGCGAGCGAGTACTCGCTGTGCAAGTGGAGATGAACGAAGCGGGCGGGCATCGGCGGAGCCGCTGGATGAGTCCGCAGGTTAGGGCCGGCGACTGGCCCGGACAAGGCTTGACAGGCATGGGATCACGCAGGCGCCACGCGCCGGAAAAAAAGGGCCGCCGAGCTGGGCGGCCCTTGAATCGGCAGGCGTCGCTCAACGCTTGGCGGTCCCGCTGGCGTCGATTTCGAGATCCGTGGCATGCCTGGATTCGATGCGCGAGTACCGCTGATCGGCCAGCCGACTGGCCCCGGGGGCAGCGACTAGAAAAGCGCCGTCTGTCCGCACTCCCGCACCGGAGCGAAACTACGCCGGTGCTGGGGGCACGGCCCGTATGCGCGCAAGGCGGCGAAGTGCTCCGGGCAGCTGTAGCCCTTGTGGCGGTCGAAGCCGTATTGCGGGTAAAGCGCGTGCAGTTCGCGCATGCGCCTGTCACGCGTGACTTTGGCGAGGATCGACGCCGCCATGATCGCGCGTTCGCTGGCGTCCCCGCCAACGACCGTTTCGGCACGGCAGCCCAGGCCGCGCGGCAGCGCATTGCCGTCGATGCGCGTCAGGTCGCAGGCGTGCTGCACTGCTTCGATCGCGAGGCGCATGCCGAGCATCGTCGCGTGGTAGATGTTGAGGCGGTCGATGTCCTCGACTTCCACGGACACCACGTGCCAGGCCAGCGCGCGCTCGACGATGCGCGGATAGAGCGCTTCGCGGCGCTGCGGCGACAGGCGCTTGGAGTCGTCGAGCCCGTTCACTGGCGTGCGCACGGCGGGGAATACCACCGCTGCGACGACCACGGGCCCGGCCAGCGGCCCGCGCCCGGCTTCGTCGACGCCGGCGATGCGCAAGGGCGGTTGCGGCGGACCGGGGTCGGGGTGAAAGCTGCCGTCCATGGCCGGATTATGGCGCGTTCGCGGCCAACAGCTCCGTGACCGCCTCGGCAGCGCGCTCCGAAGCGTTACGACGTAGCGCCTCGTGAATCGCGCGGAACCGCGGTCGCAACGCGGCCACGGCTTCGGGCTGTTCGAACCAATGCAGCACCGCCGCTGCCAGCCGGTCTGGCGTGCAGTCGTCCTGCAGCAGTTCGGGCACCAGGGCTTCACCGGCCAGCACATTCGGCAGGCTGACGTACCGGGTCTTGAGCAGGCCGAAGGCGCGGACGATGCGATAGGTCGTCGGCGCGATCCGGTGGCCGACCACGATCGGCCGCTTGGCCAGCATCGCCTCGAGCGCGGCAGTGCCCGAGGCGAGCAGGACCACGTCGCTGGCGATCATTGCCTCGCGGGCGTGAGCATCGAGCAGCCGGACCCGGCGCGCGAGCGCTGGGTGGCGGGCCAGTTCGGCGCGGATCGCTTCGGCGCAGGCTGCATTCGCGGCGGGCACCAGCACCTGCAGGCCGGTGACGCGCTCGGCGACCCGGGATGCCGCCCGCAGGAAATCCGGCAGCATGCGCGCGATTTCGCCCAGCCGGCTGCCGGGCAGCAGCGCCAGCACCGGATCGTGAAAGGCGATGCCCAGCGCGGCGCGGGCCTGGCCGCGGTCGGGATCGAGCGGCATGGCATCGGCCAACGGATGGCCGACGAAGCGCGCGTCGACCCGATGCCGCGCGTAGATGTCCGGCTCCATCGGGAACAGGCACAGCACCCGGTCGGCGCTGCGTCCGATCTTCGCCGCGCGTCCCTCGCGCCAGGCCCAGACCGACGGGCTGACGTAATGCACCGTGCGCAGCTTGCGCGCCTTCAGCCAGCGCTCGACGCCGAGGTTGAAGTCCGGCGCGTCGATGCCGACGAATACATCCGGCTTCCATGCGAGCACGCGCTCGCGGAATTCCCGGCGCAGGCGCAGCAGACGCGGCAGGTGCGAGAGCACTTCGCTCAGCCCCATCACCGCCAGTTCCTGCGCGTCGTGCCAGGTCTCCATCCCCGCCGCGCGCATCGCCTCGCCACCGATGCCCGCGAACGATGCATCGGGGAATCGCCGGTGCAGCGCCTCGATCAGGCCGGCGCCGAGCTGGTCGCCCGAAGACTCGCCGGCGCACAGCGCGATCCTGGGGCCGCGTTCGGTGGTGGGGATGGGGGAATTGGGCACGTCGGTTGCTCTGGTCGTTACGGCCGTCCGGGCCGGATTCGCATGGCCCGAGTCCGGCCGCGAAGGCCACCGAACGGATCGTTCGCGGTTTTCATCTCAGCAACGGACGCTCGCCGGCTTCGATGAACGCGAGCATCGCCCGCACGTCGTCGCTGTCGCCGGCGATCTCGGCCAGCTGTGTCTTGGCTTCGTCAAGCTTGGCGCCGGACATGTACAGGGCGCGGTACGCGCGCTTGATCGCAGCCACGCGCGCTGCGTCGAAGCCGCGTCGCCGCAGGCCCTCGCTGTTGATCCCGCGCGGCCGGCCATAGCCCTCCTGCGCGACCATCACGAACGGAGGCACGTCGCCGTTGACGAACGCACCCATGCCGACGAAGGCGTGCGCACCGATGCGGCAGAACTGGTGCACCCCGGCGAACCCGCTCAGGATCACGTGATCGTCCACGCTCACGTGGCCGGCCAGGGTGGCATTGTTGGAGAACACGCAGTGGTTGCCGACGATGCAGTCGTGGGCGACGTGGGCGTAGGCCAGGATCCAGTTGTCGCTGCCGATCCGGGTCACACCGCCGCCCCCACCGGTGCCGCGATTGATGGTGACGAATTCGCGGATGACGTTGCGATCGCCGATCTCCAGCCGCGAGTCCTCGCCGGCGAACTTCTTGTCCTGTGGCTCGCCGCCGATCGCGGCGTGGCCGACGATCCGGTTGTCGCGTCCGATCCGCGTGGGCCCAAGCACGCTGCAATGCGGCCCGATACTGGTGCCTTCGCCAATCTCGACGCCCGCGCCGATCAGGCTGAAGGCGCCGATGCTTACGCTGGCGCCGATCCTGGCGGAGGGATCGACCGAGGCGCTCGGATGAATGCCAGGTGCGGTCACCGCCCGGTTATTCCCTGATTTCTGCGCACAGGATCTCGGCGCAGGCCACCTGTTCACCGTCCACGCGCGCAACCCCGGCGTACAGGGTCATGTTGCGGATCTCGCGCTTGATCGTCACTTCCAGCTCCAGCCGGTCGCCGGGCACCACCATGCGTGAAAACTTGGCTTCATCGACCTTGACCAGGTAGGACAGCGTGCCGTCGGAGGTGCCGTTGCGTGCGAGCTGGGTCAGTACCCCACCGGCCTGCGCCAGCGCCTCGATCACCAGCACGCCGGGCATCACCGGGCGACCGGGGAAATGGCCCTGGAAATACGCTTCATTGGCTGAAACGCTCTTGTGGCAGACCACGCGGCTGCCCGGCCCGAACTCGACCACGCGGTCGATCAGCAGGAAGGGATAACGGTGCGGCAACAGCTTGTGGATTCCGTTGACGTCGATCGGCAGATCGACGGCCTGCGGGGTCGGGGTCGGGCCCATCATGTCTCCTGGTTGCTTGCACCGCGGTCGCCGGTGCCGATGCGTCGCGCGAGCGCGTCGAGCTGCTTGAAGCGCGCCGCGCTCCTGCGCCAGCTGCGATTGTCCATCAGCGGTGTGCCGGAAGAATACTCTCCCGGCTCGCGGATCGAGTGGGTGACCAGGCTCATGGCCGTGATCACCACGCGGTCGCAGACCTCCAGATGGCCGAGTACCCCGGCGGCGCCGCCGATCAGGCAATAGCGGCCGATGCGCGCGCTGCCCGCGACGGCCGAGCAACCGGCCATGGCGGTATGCGCGCCGATGCGCACGTTGTGGCCGATCTGGATCTGGTTGTCCAGGCGCACGTCCTCCTCGAGCACCGTGTCGTCCAGGGCACCGCGATCGATCGTCGTATTGGCGCCGATCTCGCAGTCGTCGCCGACCACCACGCCGCCAAGCTGCGGCACCTTCAGCCAGCGTCCGCCTTCCATTGCCAGGCCGAAGCCGTCGGCGCCGAGCACCGCACCTGGATGCACCAGCACGCGTTCGCCGAGCCGCACCCTGGTCACCAAGGTGACGCGCGCGACCAGGCGGCTGCCTGCGCCGATCTCGCAGTCCTCCCCGATCACGCAGCCCGGACCGATCACCGCGCCCGCACCGACACGGCTGCGCGCGCCGATGCTCACGAACGGCCCAACCTGGGCGCCGGGATCGACCCACGCGCTGGAGTCGATCGCGGCGCTCGCGTGCACGCCAGCGTCGAAGGGGACGGTCGGTTCGAACAGCGCAGCGATGCGCGCGAAGGCTGCGTAGGGATCGTCGGCCAGCAACGCGGTGCCGGCGTAGCCGTCCGCGTCCGCAGGGCGCATGACCACCGCGCCTGCCTGCGACGCATCGAGCTGTGCGCGATAGCGCGGGTTGGCCAGGAACGCCAGCTGCTGCTGCTGCGCCTGGGCCAGCGTGGCGACACCGATGAGTCGGACGTCGCCGTCGCCCCGCAACTGCAGGGAGAAGCGCTCGGCCAGTTCCCGTGCGGCGTAGCTGGAAGGGGAGAACATCGGCAAATGTTACCGCGCCGCGGCCATCGCTCCCGCTGCGCCTGCTCCCGAGCCGCCGCAGCGACCTGGACCCTGGCGCGGATCAGCCCATCCGGACGGCGAATCGCCGGGCACGGCCGGGGATGCTCCTGCAAGACGGGTGGTTCCCAGGCGGCCGCCTGGAGCTGGCTCCTGCAGGCAACAACGAATGGCTTAAAACGCGCCGCCGAAGGTGAACTGCAGACGCTCGATCTCGTCGCCTTCCTGGATCAGATCGCCGTCGTCGTCGCGGATCGCATCCTGCTTGCGCAGCGGAAATGCGTAGCTGATCGAGATCGGGCCCACCGGCGCGCGCCATAGCAGGGCGATACCGGCCGATGCGCGCAGTTCGCCGGCATCGAAGCTGTCGGTATCGGCGAAGACGTTGCCGAAATCCAGGAACGCCGAAACCCGCGCCGATGGCGTGTCGAGCAGGGTCGGGAAGATGAGTTCCAGAGAACCTACGGTCTTGACCGAACCGCCGATCGGCTGCTCGAGCGGCTGGCCGGGCGAAATCGCGACCCGCGGACCCAGGGTGTTGTCGCGGAAGCCGCGCACCGAACGCACGCCGCCGGCGTAGAAGTTCTCGAAGAACGGCAGTCCATCGGCGGTGACCGTCTTCGTAAAGTCGGGCGACGTGGTATCGCAGGGGACGCTCGGATCCGGTCCGGGCACCCACACCGACGGCGTATCAGGATCGTTGTCCGTATCCTGGTAGGAACCATTGGTGAAGCAGATGTTGCGCGAAACCGAATCGCCGTAGCTGTCGCCGTAGCCCAGTTCGGCACGGGTGTTGAGCACCAATGCGCGGCTGAGCGGCCAGTACTTGGAGATTTCGTAGTTGAGTTTGAAGTACTCGACGGTGGAGCCCGGCAATGCGATCTCGGCCGAGACCCGCTGGTACATGCCGCGGGTCGGAGAAAAGTAGTCGTTGCGGGTGTCGCGCGCCCAGGCCAGTTCGCCGCGCCAGGCATGGAAGGTCCGCTGGTCGAGGGCGTCGATGTAGTCGATGATCACCTGCGGCGTGGAGCCGGCGAAGGCGAAGATCTGGTTGCTGTCCAGGCCCAGCGCCGCGGACACGGTGTCGAACTCCGTGATCGGCAGGCCCGCGACCACCTGACCCTGGCGGCTCGTGGACGAATACGAGACGGTGTTGAAGTCCGAGTTGTCGAACTCGCGCCAGGCCAGGTTGTAGCCCAGCGACATGCCGTTGTCGGTGAAGTAGGGGTTGAGGAAGGAGAACGAATACCGCTGCAGATAGCTGTTGCGGTTGGCCTCAACCGCGACCCGGTTGCCGCTGCCGAGGAAGTTGTTCTGCGAGAGCTGCACCGAGGTCGACACGCCGGTCAGCTGGGAGTAGCCCAGACCGAACACAAAGCTGCCCGATGTGGTTTCGGTGACGCTGACCACCAGGTCGACCTGGTCGCTCGTGCCCTGGACCGGTTCGGTCTGGACATCGACGCTGCCGCTTTCGAAAAAGCCGAGTTGCTGCAGGCGCACCTTGGAGCGATCGACCGCAGCCTGCGAGTACCAGCTGCCTTCGAACTGGCGCATCTCCCGGCGCAGGACCTCGTCCGACGTGCGGGTATTGCCCTTGAACACGATCCGCCGCACGTTGACGCGCGGACCGGGCTGGACCTGGAAGTTGATGCCGACGGTGCGCTTGTCGCGGTCGATGGTGGGCACCGGGTTCACCTGGGCGAAGGCGTAACCGATGTTCGCCAGGCTGTTGGTGATCGACTCGGACGTCAGCTCCAGCAGGCGGCGGGAGAAGATTTGCCCTTCCTTGACCAGCAGGCGGCGCTCGACTTCTTCCTTCGGCAGCACCGTATCGCCGCTGACCTGTACGTCCGCCACCGCGTACTGCTCACCTTCGGTGAGCCCCGCGGTGATGAACATGTCGCGCTTGTCGGGGCTGATCGCGACCTGGACGCTGTCCTCGCTGAAGTCGACGTAGCCACGGTCGAGGTAGTAGTTGCGCAGCTTCTCGCGATCGCCCTCGAGCTTTTCGCGCGAGTACTGGTCGTCGCGCCGGTACCAGCTGAGCCAGTTGCTGGTGCGCGATTCCCAGCTGTCCAGGATCTCTTCCTGCTCGAATTTCTCGTTGCCGATGAGGTTGATGTGCCGGATCTTCGCGGCCTTGCCCTCATCGACAGCGATGGTCACGTCGACGCGGTTGCGATCGAGCTGCGTCACCGTGGGCGTGATCTGGACGTTGTATTTGCCGCGGTTGTTGTACTGCCGGGTGAGCTCCTGGGTGACGCGATCCAGGCTCAGGCGGTCGAAGGTGTTGCCTTCGGCCAGGCCGATGTCGGCCAGCCCCTTGGTCAGGTCCTCGGTCTTGATGTCCTTGTTGCCGCTCAGGGTCAGCTTGTTGATCGCGGGACGCTCGACCACGGTGACGACCAGGATGTTGCCTTCGCGATCCAGTCGCACGTCTTCGAAGAAGCCGGTTTTGTACAGGGCGCGGATCGCCTCGGCTGCGCGACCCTGGTCGACGGTATCGCCACGCTCGATCGGGAGATAGGTGAACAGGGTGCCGGCGCCGATGCGCTGCAGTCCGTCGACCCGGATGTCGCTGACGGTGAAACCGGGATCCGGTGTCTGGGCGGTTTCGACCGGAGGTGTGATGCCGAAGGCGGCTTGCGGATCGGTGGCCGGCTGCTGGGCGCCAACCGGGCCGACG
Organism: Lysobacter sp. M15; assembly: GCF_022662515.1. NCBI lineage: Bacteria > Pseudomonadati > Pseudomonadota > Gammaproteobacteria > Lysobacterales > Lysobacteraceae > Lysobacter > Lysobacter sp. M15. The sequence goes on from NZ_JAKPBV010000002.1 coordinate 215,614, forward strand.
ACCGCGGAGGCCAGGGCCAGGGCAAGCAGGTGGCGGCGGGGAGCGCGCGTCTTCGGGCTGGGCGTCATCAATACATTCCGGATGGGAGGCAGGCCGTGCGGCGGGAACCGGGCATGTGAATTCCGCCCAAAGCAGGGGCCGGCAAGGTTGCACAAACCGATTGCCGGCCCCGGAAACCGGTCCTGGAGGTACCAGACCGCTAACGGACGAAGTTGTTCACGATGTCGTTGTAGAACGCCAGGCCCATCAAACCGGCCAGGAGGGCAAGGCCGACATATTGCCCTGCGGCCATCGCACGTTCGCTTAACGGGCTGCCTTTGACCAATTCAATAAGGTAATACAACAGGTGACCCCCGTCCAAGAGCGGGATCGGCAGGAGGTTGAGGATGCCCAGGCTCAGGGACAGCAGCGCGAGCACCGTCAGGTACCACGCGGGTCCAAGCTGGGCGTAGGCATTGGCGGTGCGGGCGATCGTGACCGGTCCGCCCACCGTGTTCTGCACCGAGACCCGGCCACTGAACGCGCGGCCGATCATCGCGAACAGCTGCTTGGCCTGGTACTGGCCTTCGCGCAACGCAGCCGGCATCGCAGCGATCGGACCGTAGCGTTGGACCGCGTCTTTCGGCGGCAACTCGCTGCGTGGCACGGGTGCGATGCCCAGCCTCCAGTAGCGACCTCCGCTGCTGTTGGCAGCCCGCTCCGGCGCCAGCGACAGCGCGAAACGTTCGCCGTTGCGTTCGACTTCCACCATCGCCGGCTCGCCGCGCGCGCCGACGGCCTGAACCTGCGGGCCGATGTCGTCGAACCAGGCGATCGGCACGCCGTCGATGGCCAATACGCGGTCGCCGGCGCGCAGGATGCCCGTGGCGGGCGTGCCTGGCGACACCTCACCGATCACCGGCGGCAATAGCGCGTGACGCGGGGTCAGGCCGACGCCGTCGAGCAGCAGCCGCTCGTCCATGCCTTGCGGCAATTCCGATAGGCGCAGGTGACGGGTGTGCGGCTTGCCATCGGCGTCGCGAACCCGCAGCTCGACATCGCTGCGGTCCAGCGCCGCGGGCAGCAGTGCCATCTGCAGTTCGCCCCAGGTCGGGGTCGCGCGATCGCCCACCGCATCGACGGTGTCGCCGCGCGCAAGGCCAGCCTCGGCCGCGATGCCTTCGACGTTCCCGACCACCGGTGCGTAGTCGGGCCGGCCAACCACGAACATCGCCCATAGCAGGATGACGCAGAGCAGCAGGTTGGCCACCGGACCGGCCAGGACGATCGCGATCCGCTTCCACACCGACTTGCGGTTGAAGGCTCCATCGAGCTGGTCGGCGGGAACATCGCCTTCGCGCTCGTCGAGCATCTTCACGTAGCCCCCGAGCGGAATCGCCGCGACCACGTATTCGGTGCCGTCCCGGCCGAGGCGCTTCCACAGCGGGCGACCGAAGCCCACGGAGAACCGCAGCACGCGTACGCCGCAGCGGCGTGCAACCCAGTAATGGCCAAATTCATGGAAGGTGACCAGCACACCCAGGCTGACGATCAGCCACCACACCGATCCGAGGATTTCCGTCACCGATTGCTCCGAAACTGCGCTCTGCCGGGTATGGGCCCGCAAATGGGCCAATTCGCCGGACGATTATCCGCCATTCGGCTCATCCACGATGCGCCAGCCTGACTACCGCCTGGTCGGCGTCCCGCCGGGCCTGCGCGTCCGCTGCCAGCAGCCCATCGAGCGAGCCGTCGGTGTCGTCGACGCGGGCGAGGGCGGCTTCGACCACCTCGGCGATCGACAGGAAAGCGATCCGGCGCTGAAGAAACGCTGAAACCGCCACCTCGTTGGCCGCATTGAGCACGGCTGGCGCGCTGCCGCCGGCTTCCAGCGCCCCGAAGGCGAGGGCCAGGCAGGGAAAGGCGTCCAGATCCGGTTGTTCGAAGTCCAGTCTGCCGTGTACCGCGAGATCCAGCAGGGCGACGCCGGATGCGATGCGCCGCGGCCAGGCGAAACCGACCGCCAGGGCGGTGCGCATGTCCGGCAGGCCCAATTGCGCCAGGGTGGATCCGTCGATGAAATCCACCAGCGAATGCACCAGGCTCTGCGGATGCACCAGCACTTCGATGCGGCTGCGCGGCAGGCCGAACAGGTGGTGGGCCTCGATCACCTCCAGGCCCTTGTTCATCAGGGTGGCCGAATCGACCGAGATCTTCGGACCCATCGACCACTTCGGATGCGCGATCGCCTGCTCCGGGGTGACGTCCGCCAGCGAGGCGCGGCTGCGACCGCGGAACGGGCCGCCGGAGGCGGTCAGCACGATCCGGCGCAGGGCCTGGTCGTCGCGCTGCGCCGGCAGGCACTGGAAGATCGCATTGTGCTCGCTGTCGATCGGTATGACGGTCGCACCCGAGGACCGCGCGGCTTGCATCAGCAGGTCGCCCGCCAGCACCAGGGATTCCTTGTTCGCCAGCAGCAAGCGTTTGCCCGCGCGGGCCGCGGCGAGCGTCGAGGCCAGGCCCGTGGCGCCGACGATCGCCGCAACCACGGTGTCGCACCCATCGCCGCCGACAAGCACGTCCAACGCCTCGTCGCCGGCATGGGCCTGGGTGGAAAGACCGGCATCCCGGAGTCCGTCGCGCAGCCGTGGATACAGCTGGGAATCCGCAATCACGGCGTGCTCCGGGCGATGGCTCGCGCACAGCGCCACCAGTGCGTCCACCTGGCGGCCGGCCGCGAGCACGCTCGCGCGCAGGCGGGCCGGATGGCGCGCGATCACGTCCAGCGCGGACGTGCCGATCGAACCGGTCGCGCCGAGGACGGCGATGCGCTGCACCGGCGCTGGACTGGGTGTGGAAGGCACTTGAGGAGACATCGGCTTATGCGTGGACAGCGTCTGCGCGTGCGCGAGGCCGTTGCCGTATCCCGACGGTCAGAACCCGAGCCACAGCTTGCCCAGCGCGAACACAGGCAGTGCCGCCAGCACCGCATCGATGCGGTCGAGAATGCCGCCGTGGCCAGGCAGGATGTCGCCCGAGTCCTTCACCCCGATGTGGCGCTTGAGCAGGCTTTCGAACAGGTCGCCGACCACCGAAGCCAGGAAGGTGGCGAGCGTCACCGCAAGCACCAGGGGCAGCTGTTGTACGGTCGCCCCTGCATACCAGGCGAAGCCGGCGGCGACCGGCAACGCGCACAGCATTCCGCCGATCAGGCCTTCGACCGTCTTGTTGGGGCTGATCCGCGGGGAGAGCTTGTGCTTGCCGAACTTGCGCCCGGCGAAATAGGCGCCGGTGTCGCCGGCCCAGACGATCGCCAACGCGACCAGCAGCCAGCGGTGGCCATTCGGCTGGGATGCGTGCAGCAACGCCATCGCGCACCACGCCGGCACCACCGCCAGGGTGCCTGCGGCGAGCTTGAACACGCGCGCGTGGGTGTCGTGGTCGGATGCGAAGCGGTAGTGCTTCAACCACAGGCAGGCGAGCAGCCACCAGATTACGCCGATGACCACCGCCAGCTGGAACAGCACGAGCGTGCCGCCGCTGCTGGTGCGCGAACCCCAGGCCAGGGCCACCATCAGCAACAGGTTGGCCAGCAGCAGGATGGTGCGCGCCAGCGAGTCGTCGACATCGGCCAGCTTGAACCATTCCCACAGTCCGACCAGGAACAGCGCCGCGGAGATCGCCACCAGCCAGGGCGTCGGCAGCAGCAGGATGCCGGCGATCGCGAACGGCGTCATGGCCAGGGCGGTGAGCACGCGGGTCCGGGTCATGCGTCGGCCTTGTCCTGGTGGTGGGTCGAGGGGATGGGCTGCGCCAGGTCACGCACCTGGTCGCCGGTGAGGCCGAACCGGCGCTCACGCCCCGCGTAGTCGTCCAGCGCGCGCCGCAGTGTGGCGGCATCGAGGTCCGGCCACAATGTTTCGGTGAACCACAATTCGGTGTAGGCGAGCTGCCAGAGCAGGAAATTGCTGATGCGGTGATCGCCGCCGGTGCGGATGAACAGGTCGGGTGCGGGCAGGTCGGCCAGCGCCACGCGCGCGCCCACTGCCGCTTCGTCGATCTGGTCCGGGCGCAGCCGGCCGGCGGCGACGTCCTCGGCCAGAGTGCGCGCAGCGTGCGCGATGTCCTGGCGACCGCCGTAGCTCGCGGCAATGTTCAGTCCGAGCCTTGCATTGTCCCTGGTCTGCGCCTCGGCGGCGGCCATGCGCTCGCGGATCTGCGGGGTGAAGCGGGCGCGCTCGCCGATGAAGCGGATGCGCACGCCGCGGCGGTGCAGCTCGTCCACCTCCCGCTCCAGCGCGCCGATGAACAGCTTCATCAACCCGCCGATTTCTTCGTCCGGCCGGCCCCAGTTTTCGCTCGAGAACGCGAACAGGGTCAGCACCTCGATGCCTTGCTCCAGGCAGAAGTCGACGCAGACGTTGACTGCGCGCGCTCCGGCGCGGTGGCCGATGATCCGCGGCCGCCTGCGCTTCTGCGCCCAGCGGCCGTTGCCGTCCATGATCACGGCAAGGTGGCGGGGGACGGGATCCGGGATTGGGGATTCGGGATTGGTCAAGGCAAGGGCCTGCAGGCGTTGCTGTCTATGCTGTCAGCGAATCCCCAATCCCGAATCCCGGCCTTTTCAGACCGCCATCAGCTCGGTTTCCTTCGCCTTCACGACTTCGTCCACATCCTTGATGGCCGCGTCGGTCAGCTTCTGGATATCGTCTTCGCTGCGGCGCTCCTCGTCCTCGGTGATCGCCTTGTCCTTGAGCAGTTCCTTGACCTGGTGATTGGCGTCGCGGCGGATGTTGCGGATCGCGACCTTGGCGTCCTCGCCTTCGCCGTGCACCACCTTGGACAGTTCCTTGCGGCGCTCCTCGGTGAGCGCAGGCAGGTTCAGGCGGATGGTCGTGCCCGCAGTGTTGGGAGTCAGGCCCAGGTCGGAAGCCAGGATCGCCTTTTCCACCGCGCCGACGATCTGCTTTTCCCACGGCGTGATGGTCAGCGAGCGGGCATCGGTCACGGCGACGCTGGCCACCTGCGACAGCGGCACGTCGGAGCCGTAGTAGTTGACCCGGATGTGTTCGACCAGGGCGGTGGATGCGCGCCCGGTGCGGACCTTCACCAGGGTGTGCCGGAGCGCCTCGATGCTCTTGTGCATGCGCGCCTGCGCGTCCTTCTTGATGTCGTTCACGCTCATCGCCCGCTCCGGTCGTTGGTCAGCCGCGGGATTATAGGGGAAGGGCCGCAACGGGCTGGCGTGCGCGACCGCATGCGGGCAAAGACGAAGGCATTGATGTTGCGGATAGTCCAGGAACAGCCCGCGGGCGGCGTTTCAGGCGCGCTGCGGCGCGTTCGGGTCGGTCGCAGGCGTGCTCGATCGCGGCGCGGCTTCAATGCGCATGCGGCGCGCGGTCGTGCAGGTCGTGGGCGCAGGCGGCTCCGTATTCGATCTGCAGGGTCGGGTGGTTGATGCCGAACCGCTCGTCCAGTTCATGGTTGAGCCTGTCGATGAAGTGGTCGTGGTCCGCGCCCTGCGCGCGTACCAGGTGCGCGGTCATCGCGATCTCGCCGGCGCCGAGCGACCAGATGTGCAGATGGTGCACAGCCTGCACGCCGGGCTGGGCGACCAGGAAGTCATGGACCTGGGCACGGTCGAGCCCACGCGGAACCGCGTCCATGGCCGCGTCGAAGGCGTCGCGCAGCAGGCCGAAGGCGCCCAGGGCCACTACCGCGCCGATCAGCAGCCCGGTCACCGGGTCCAGCCACTTCCAGCCGAACGTGAGCATGCCGATGCCGGCAAGGACCGCGACCAGCGAGACCGCGGCATCGGCCACCAGATGCAGGAATGCGCCGCGGCGATTGAGGTCCTGGGCATGCCCCCCGCGCACCAGCCAGGCGGCGCCCAGGTTGACGCCGATGCCCAGCGCCGCGACCACGATCACCGGCAGTGCCGGGATCTCGGGCGGTGCATTGAACCTGCGGATCGCCTCCCAGGCCAGGGCCCCGGAAAAGGCGACCAGCAGGACGGCGTTGGCCAGCGGTGAGAGCAGGGTGGCGCGGCGCCAGCCATAGGTGTGCCGGTCGGTGGGCGGGCGCCTGGCGATGGCCGCTGCCGCCCAGGCCAGGGCAAGACCCATGACGTCGCCCAGGTTGTGCAGCGCGTCGGACAGCAGCGCCAGCGAATCGGTCGCGATCCCGTACCCGGCCTCGAGCGCGGTGTACGCCAGGTTGATCAGCGTCACCCACGCGAACGTGCGGGTGGCGGAGCCGTGATCATGGTCGTGCATGCGGAGCAGGGTGCCATCCGCGCGAGCGCGGACACAATTTCATCGAGGCGGCATCATCGACGAAGGAGGTGCGCGCGCGCGGCTTCAGTTCCTGCCGCGCACCAGGGTGCCGATGTCCTCGCCGCGCAGGATGCGCAGCAACACGCCCGGCTCGCTCATGTCGAAGATCCGCAACGGCAGGTCGCTGTCGCGGGCCAGCGCGAACGCCGCGGTGTCCATGACCTGCAGGTCGCGGGCGAGCACGTCGTCGTAGGTCAGCGTGCTGTAACGGATCGCGTCGGGATGCTTCTTGGGATCCTTGTCGTATACCCCGTCCACCTTGGTCGCCTTCAGCAGCAGGTCGGCCCCGATCTCGATCGCGCGCAGGGCGGCACCGGAATCGGTGGTGAAGAATGGGTTGCCCGTGCCCGCGGCAAAGATCGCGATGCGGCCTTTTTCCAGGTGCCGGATCGCGCGACGGCGGATGTAGTCCTCGCACACGTCGTTGATCTTGATCGCGCTCATCACCCGGCACTTGGCGCCGAGCTTCTCCAGCGCGTCCTGCATCGCCAGCGCGTTGATGACGGTGGCGAGCATGCCCATCTGGTCGCCGGTCACCCGGTCCATGCCGCCGGCGGCCAGCCCGGCCCCGCGGAAAATATTGCCGCCGCCGATCACCAGCGCGACCTCGGCTCCCGCCTCGCGCGCCTCGATGACTTCGTGGGCCAGCCGGTGCAGCACCTTCGGGTCGATGCCGTAGTCCTCCTCGCCCATCAGGGCTTCGCCCGACAGTTTCAACAGGATGCGGCGATAGGCGAGTGGGGGCATGGAAACTCCGGACGGCGTATTCAGCGTCTCATTGTAGTGGAGCTGAACGCCTTGAGAGCCGACGGTACACACTGCCGTCGCATCTGGTCAGTCAGGCAGATCATCTCCATCTGCGTTGTCGGTTCAAACAACCGATTTGCACCGGTCGGGTCGCTGCGGCATCGCCTGGGCGGTCCCGGGCACATGAAGTGCCCTGGCGGTGGCTGCAGGAATGGCCTGTCCGCCGTCACGCCCGTTGCGAAAGTCAAAGCGTACTATCGAGTCGATGCCGTCCTGAGCGTTCGGCACAGGGATCCCGTGGGAACTCAAGAAGACCGGATTGCCCTTGCCGTGGCGCAACGGGCCGGGGAAGGGGCGGACGCGGCCCGGACCGCCGGCGCGATCGTCGCCCTCTGGGAACAGGTCGAGTCGGCCCTGACGCCGATCATCGGGCAACGAGGTGTGGCCGCGCTCTACAGACGCAGCCTGTACCTCGCCGCCGCGGCTCATCCCTGGCTCGAACCGCAGCAAGGCCCGCAGGCGACGATGGACCTCGCGGCCCTGAAGTCGGCGATGACCCGGCAGGACAGCACCGATGCCGCTGCCGGCGGAGTCGCCGTGCTGCAGGCTTTCCAGACCCTGCTGATCAGTTTGATCGGCTCCTCGCTCACCTTGCGGCTGCTCGACGCCGTGTGGACACCTCCTTCCCCCTCCAGCGGCTCACCCACGCAGGACCCATCGCAATGACCTCTGTCACCATCAACCGCCTGGCCACCGGCGTGCCGGGCCTGGACGACGTGCTGGGCGGCGGCCTGCCGGAATTCTCGTTCAACCTGATCGCCGGGCCGCCCGGTAGCGGCAAGACCACGCTGGCGCACCAGATGATGTTCGCGCTGGCGACGCCGCAGCGCCCAGCGCTGTATTTCACCGTGCTCGGCGAGCCACCGCTGAAGATGCTGCGCTACCAGCAGCAGTTCGCGTTCTTCGACAGCGCGCAGATCAACCAATCGGTCCGCTTCATCAACCTCTCGGATGAAACCAGCGCAGGCGATCTGGACCGGGTGCTGCGCCGCATCGTCGAAGCGATGGAGACGCACGCCCCGGCGCTGGTGTTCGTGGACTCGTTCCGTTCGGTGGTACTCGCCAGCGACGCAGCCGGCAACGCGCACAACCAGTTGCAGCAGTTCGTGCAGCATCTCGGCATGCTGATGACCAGCTGGCAGGCCACGACCTTCCTGATTGGCGAGTACTTCACCGAGACAGGTCCCAACCCGATCTTCACCATCGCCGACGGCCTGATCTGGCTGCGCCAGAGCGTGGAGCGCAACTCCATGGTGCGCAAGATGGAGATCATGAAGATGCGCGGGCAGCCGACACTGCCGGGCCTGCACACCTTCCGCATCGGTGCGGCCGGCATCCAGGTATTTCCCCCGGCGCGGGTGTCGAGTCCCCTCCGCGAACCCAAGCCGGCCCAATCCGTTGCGCGTCTCCACATGGGCGTGCCGCGCCTGGACGACATGCTGGGCGGCGGCCTGCCGCGCGGATATTCGCTGCTTGTGGCGGGGCCCTCGGGTTCGGGCAAGAGCATCCTCGCCGCCGCGTTCCTGGCCGAGGGCGTGCGCAGCGGCGAAGCGGGCGTCATCGCCGTGTTCGAGCAGCGCCCGGACCATCTGCGCAACCGCCGGCTTGCCGAGCTGATCGCCGCCGATCAGGTCGGGCTGGTGGACACGCGCGCGCCGGATCTGTCGATCGACGAGATCGTGCTGCTGATCCTGGACGAAGTACGGCGGCGCAAGGCCACCCGTGTGGTCGTCGATTCGCTCTCCGGTTTCGAGCTCGCCCTGGCGCCGACGTTCCGCCACGATTTCCGCGAGAACCTCTCGCGCATGGCCGCCGCGCTCGCCGCCGCCGGGGTCACCGTGCTGATGACCTCCGAACTCGAGGACCGCTACACCGACCTGCGCTTCAGCCCTTACGGCACTGCGTTCCTGACCGACGCCATCATCGTGCAGCGTTACATCGAGGTGGAGAGCCGGTTACGGCGGGTGATGGCAGTGGTCAAGGTGCGGGCGAGCGGGCATTCGGACGAGTTGCGCGAATACGCCATCGACGAGGGCGGCATCCGGATCGGCGAGACGCTGCCCGATCAGGAGGGACTGCTCGGTGGCAGGCCGACAAGCAGGCACGCGCCCGGTCCGAAACCCGCGACCAGCGACGATGACGGCTAGGCGCGCGTCATGAAGACCACCCCCGGCAAGGACGAGTCCGCGGCCGCGACAGCCGCGGGGCAACTGGCGCGACTGCGGGCGCAGGCCGGGCAGGCGCGTGCCGCGCTCGCGCGGCTGCGGCAACGGGTGTTCGAGGCGGAGCGCCGCCCCGATGGCGGCCGTGAAGCGCAGCTGGTCGAGGCCAGCGAGCAGCTGCTGTGCTCGGCGCTGTCGGCCCGAAACGACGCCGACGCGTGCGCGCTTACGCTGCAGGAAATGTCGCGATCGCTGCGGCTCGATGCCCTGACCGAACTGCCGAACCGACTGCTGCTGCTCGACCGGTTCGCGCAGGCGATCGCGCATGCGCATCGCCATGGCACCCGCCTGGCGCTGTTGTTTCTGGACATCGACAACTTCAAGCAGGTCAACGACACCTTCGGACACGCGTTCGGCGACGAGGTGCTGAAGCTGGCCGCCCGGCGCCTGGCGGAGTCCGTGCGCGACGTGGACACCGTCTCCCGCCACGGCGGCGACGAATTCCTGATCCTGCTCACCGAGATATCGCAGGTTGGCGATGCCGTCGACGTGGCAGGGAAGCTGACGGCGGCACTGGGCGTTCCCGGATGCGTCGATGGGCACGAGTTTCGCCTCCACGCGAGTATCGGCATCAGCATCTACCCCGATCACGGGGAGGATGCCGATACGCTCATGGCGCGCGCGGACTCCGCCATGTACAGCGCGAAGCGGCGCGGACTGGGCAATTGTCTTTTCGGCGAGGACTGTGCCGGCGAGCAGACAGATCCGGTGGAGCCAGCGGATGCGCGGCCTCTTACGCAGTACGAGCGGACGCTGCTCGAGCACGATCGCCAGCATGGCCAATTGCGCGAAGCAAACGCTGAACTGGTGCTCGCCGCGCTGACCGCCCAGGACCTGCAGGCCGCCGCGGAACGTGCGCAGCAGCAGCAGAAGGAGTTCCTGGCGGTGATGGCGCACGAGCTGCGCAACCCGCTGACGTCGATCCGCCTGGCGTCGACCATGCTCGCGCAATCCGACGCCAGCGATCCGGCCCGGATGCAGGCCATCATCGAGCGCGAAGTGACGCGCATGTCGCGCGTGGTTGGCGACCTGCTCGATGTTTCGCGCGCCAACACCGGCAAGCTGCGGCTTGAGCGGCGTGTCGCCGATCTGGCCGGAATCGTCGACGCGGCAGCCGTTGCCAGCGGGCCGGCGATGGAACTGCGCCGGCAGCGCTTCACGGTGCAGTTGCCAGCGCGCGCGGTGGCCCTGGATGTCGATCCGGTGCGGCTCGTCCAGGTGCTCGGCAACCTGCTCGACAACGCATCCAAATACACCCCGGAGGGCGGTGAGATCGATCTTGCCGTCGCGATCGTCGGCGACACGGTGGAGATGGCTGTGTCCGACAGCGGAATCGGCATCAGCGCCGAGGTCCTGCCGGAGGTGTTCGAGCCGTTCGTGCAGGACGGACACGCGATCGGTTTCAACGGTGTCGGCCTCGGCATCGGGCTGACCGTGGTGCGCGAACTGGTCGAAGCGCACGGCGGCAGCGTGGTCGCGACCAGCAGCGGCATCGGCCAGGGCAGCCGCTTCGTGGTCAGGCTGCCGCTGGGCGAATAGGCGGCCCGGTTCCAGAAACAAGAAAGCCGCGGAAGTCCGCGGCTTTCGTGCGCTGGGCCCGGTGGCGCTCAGGCCAGGCCGGCCTGCTTCATCACTTCGGCAGCGAAGTCGTCTTCCTTCTTCTCGATGCCTTCGCCCACGGCGAGGCGGACGAAATTCAGGACCTCCGCGCCGCCGGCGGCCTTGAGCGCGGCCTCGACGGTCTGGTTGGTGTCCAGCACGTAGGGCTGGCCGGTCAGCGTGACTTCGCTCACCGTCTTGCCGACCTTGCCGGCGATCATCTTCTCGAGGATCTCCTGCGGCTTGCCGGACTCCTTGACCTGGGCCAGGGCGATCTCCTTCTCGCGCGCGACGAACTCGGCCGGCACGTGCGCGGGCGAGATGTAGGGCGGGTTCATCGCGGCGATGTGCATGGCCAGGCCGCGGGCGAGCTCGGCGTTGCCGCCCTTGAGCTCGACCAGCACGCCGATGCGGCCGCCGTGGACGTAGGCGCCGATGGTGTGGGCCGATTCCAGGCGCTGCATGCGGCGCAGCTGCACGTTTTCGCCGAGCTTGGCGACCAGTGCCTGGCGACCTTCCTCGACAGTGGCGCCCTGCGAGGTGCTGGCGGCCTTGAGCGCCTCGACGTCGGCGGCGCCGTTGCCCAGCGCGGTCTTCGCCACTTCCTCGGTGAAGGCCAGGAAGTTGCTGTCCTTGGCCACGAAATCCGTCTCCGAGTTGATTTCGACCAGCACCGCCTTGCCGCTGTCCTGGGCCATCGCGATACGGCCCTCGGCGGCGACGCGGTCAGCCTTCTTGTCGGCCTTGGCCAGGCCGGTCTTGCGCAGCCAGTCGGCGGCGGCCTCGATGTCGCCGTTGTTCTCGGTGAGCGCCTTCTTGCACTCCATCATGCCGGCGCCGGTGCGCTCGCGCAGTTCCTTGACCATGGAAGCGGTGATGTCAGCCATTGCTTGGGACCTCAAAAAAGAAAGTAGGGCGGGATGAATCCGCCTTCGAAAAATCGGAACGCGCTGCCGTTCCCGAATGGGACGGCGGGCGGGTGGGCACCCGCCCTAGGCGAGGACCGGCCACCCAGCGTGGCGCGGCCAGGTTGCGCCGCGATTACTCGGTGGGCGCGTCGGCGGCCGGCTCGGCGTCGGCTTCGACCGCTGCGGGCTTGGCTTCCGGCAGGCCGTCGTCCTTGGCCGAAGCGCGCTTGGGCGGCGCGGCCTTCTTGGCAGGCGCCTTGCGGGCGGCCTTGCGGTCGACCGGATTGCCCTCGGCGTCGAGTTCGACGAACTCCTCCTCACGCACGGTCGCGGCCTGCGGCGCGGCGGCCTTGCCTTCCAGGACGGCGTCGGCGGCGGCGCGCGCGTACAGCTGCACGGCGCGAATGGCGTCGTCGTTGCCGGGGATGGCGTAGTCGACGAGCGCCGGGTCGTAGTTGGTGTCGACGACCGCAACCACCGGGATGCCGAGCTTCTTGGCTTCCTTGATCGCGATGTCCTCGTGGCCGATGTCGATCACGAACAGCGCGTCGGGCAGGCGGTTCATCTCCTTGATGCCGCCGAGCGAGGCCAGCAGCTTCTCACGCTCGCGGCGCAGGCCCAGCACCTCATGCTTCACCAGCTTCTGGAAGCTGCCGTCGGTCTCGCCGGCTTCCAGCTCCTTCAGGCGCGAGACCGAGGCCTTCACGGTACGGAAGTTGGTCAGGGTGCCGCCCAGCCAGCGCTGGGTCATGTACGGCATGCCGCAGCGCTCGGCTTCTTCCTTCACCGCCTCGCGCGCGCTGCGCTTGGTGCCGACGAACAGGATCATGCCGCGCTTCTGGGCGATGCCCGAGATGAAGTTCATCGCGTCGCCGAACAGCGGCACGGTCTTCTCGAGGTTGATGATGTGGATCTTGCCGCGGGCGCCGAAGATGTACGGCGCCATCTTGGGGTTCCAGTAGCGGGTCTGGTGGCCGAAATGGACGCCGGCTTCCAGCATCTGGCGCATGGTGATCTGGGGCATTGCTTGAAACTCCGAAAGGGAACCTGCCGCCAGGGTCGGTAAGGCGGTCCGCCGTGCACGGGGCAGGGCGATCGGTTCCGGGGTTGGGCCTCCCCGCCGCTCCGTGTCCAGATCCCACGTCGTTCGGACGCGGGACACCCCGGCACGGGTGTTTGCAGCGGGTGTGAATTCGACTGCCCCAGGTGGGACTGCGTCCGTCGTGGACGGCATGTGGGACCAATGCCCGACAAAGCTTTTGAAGTATAGCCCGATCAGTATTCCCCGGCAAACCTGCCTTTAATGCGCTTGGGAACGGCCTGGCCCGTACGTCGCCGGCTCGCTCTCAAGCGCCGGGGCCGTGCAAAAGGGTGGATCAGGCTTCAGTAGGTGATGGTCACAGTGATGGTATCGCTGTAGTTGCCGGCCGGCGCGTTCTGGGCTGCGGGTAGCCGGCCGTGGACCGTCAGGGTTTGGGCGACCCCGGTGCCCGTGCCGGGGACGGTGTCGGTGCCGATGGCGTTGCCCCAGCGGTTGGCGCGGGCGGAATCCCGGTAGAGCTCGTAGTTCACATGGTTCGCCGTGGCCCCTTGCCGCATGCGCCTGATATTGCCGCTGGCGTTCAGACCATCGTCCAGGCCCACGTTCCAGGCAGTGCGCCCGGTGCAGGTCATGCTGATCGACGAGGTCTGGTCGATGCTGCCAGTGATCGGACCGGCGACGCTGCCGAAATCCAGATCGGAGGTGGTGTAGGCACGACAGTCCGGCGGCACCGTGGCCGATGCGCTGAACGGAAACGCGGCGGAGACGGTGGCGCCGCCGATTCCACCGGAGACGCAGGAAGCCGGGTAGGTTGCATTGCCGAGCAGCGTCTCGTTGTATCGGTAGTCGATCGAGGTATGCGTTCCGGAGAACACGTTGGTGTAATTGCCCGCCACCAGGGTCTGGGTCGGGACCCGGCCGTAGATCGTGATCGTCATGACCTGGCTGCCGCCCAGGACCGGGACCGAATAATCGAAATCCGCGAGCCGCGGGTTGGGCACGGTCGAATTGCCGCGCGAGCCCCAGATCTGGCTCCGCGCCGCATCAGTGTAAAGCTGGAACTGGAGGGGATCCCCAGTGCCGTTGAGCATTCTGCGGGGATTGAAGTTGCCGCCGCCGCTGACGCCATCGTTGATGTTGAGACACATCCTGACCTTGGCGTTGGCGAGCAACGCCAGGCCGAACGTGGAACAGGTCACTTGGAACGTTGCCGAGACCTCGGTCGTTCCGGTCAACGACACGCTGCCGAAGGTCACGCTGGGCGCGGTGGCGCTGCAGTTGGTCGCCGCCTTGGCGGCAGGCGCGAAGATCGCGCATACGAAGAGCAGCAAAGACGGAAGCAGCGAGCTCAGGAGGTACTGGTTCATGGCGATAGCCCCGTCGTGCAGATCAGTGGCCCAACGCGAGGAACGGTGCCCTCGCTGGCGAGGTAATCGAAGCGGGCAGCGCAAGTTCCTGCCATCGTCTGGATGTGCAGCCGGTTCTCGCCTGGCTTGAGGGCGTCGAGATAGGTTTCGCCGTCGTAGCCGACCATCGCTTCGGAACCCGGCACGCCGTCGATTCGCACGCTGCTGCCCAGCGGCAGCGGCTGGCCAGACGCGTCGCGCAGTACGACCACCGCTGCGCGCACCGGGGTGATGGCGAAGCGCACGCGCGCACCCGCCCGGTCGCGCGGCGTTGCCATAATGTCCACGTCGGCGATGCGCATGTTGGCAGGCAGGTCCATGGAGTCGATCGAGAGCTTGTTGCGTTCCCAAGCGTTGAGCGGCGTGACCAGCAACATGCCATCGGCGTCGGTGTGGCCGATCAGGCGGTTCTCCAGCTTGACCGGCACGCCGGCGACGCCGTCGGTGGACACCACGGCGAAGGCATCGCTGATGTTGCGCGAGGCAAACCCATGCCCGCCCATCAGCACCAGCCCACCACTGGCACTGGCATAGCCGTAGCTGTCGCCGCCGTAACTGGCGATCCCGAGCCCATAGCGGCCGACGTTGTTGATCCAGCCAGCTTCGACGAGACCGCCACTGCCGTCGTCGCCATCACGTGCCTGTACTCGCCAGCCGTAACCACCATCGCCGGGAACCGGACGTGAGACGTCCACGATGCCATTGTCGCGATCGCCATTGCGCTGCAACGATGCACTGGCCTGGCGGCCAGCGTCCAGCGCGACGGATATCCCAAGGGAAACGCTGCGATCGCGATCGTCGTCCAGGTTCTGGTTGACCGAGAGATTGGCCGACCAGCTGCGCGCGAAACTCCGCGACCAGAACGCGCCGGCGAAGCGCGAGGTTCCGGTTTCCGGGTAGCTCAGTCGCACGTAGCTCAAGCTGAGGTTGCCAAGCGAGAATGTGGTGAAACCGGCGAGCGCACGCTCGCTTGCCTTCGGTGGCAGCGAGCCGTACAGCGAAGCGATATCGCGATAGTCGCCATGGGTACGCTGCCGATCGGCCGAGACATTGAAGCGACCGTTGTTCCATGTATACGCCAGACTTGTCTGGGAACCGCTGTCATGGTCGAGTGTGCTGCGCGCGTACGAAGCGCCCAATACGCCCGCGCGCCCCAGCAGCCATAGGCCGCCGGCGCCGGCATTGGCCAGCCCGCCACCGGCTTCGGAATGTGCTTCAACCGTAAAAGTGTCGCTGATTCCGTAACGCAGATCGCCACTGGCGACAGGATCGCTGGCGTAGGAAAACGAGCGCACACCGTAATCCTCGCGCACCACGCCAGCGGTCACCGACCAGTCCGACAATCCATTCGCCAGCAGCTGCTGCGTGGCATAGAAAGGAAAATCAAGCGTGCGCGTACGGCCGAACGCATCGGTGATGACGACCTGCGCGTTGCCGGCGCCGGTCACGCCCGGCACCGTGGCCAGTTGGAACGGGCCTGTGGGTACTTCGCCGCGGTATTGTTTGATGCCGTTGACATAAAGGTCGACGGCCGATGGCACGACCACCTCGCCGAGGAAGGCAGGCAACGGTGCAGTGATGCGGTAAGGCTGTAATGCGAAGTTGCGACCGACCTGTACGCCGCCCACGCGCACGGTACGAGCCCAGCTGAGGGCACCGCTGTAGGTGTCGCCAACGATGACGGTGACGGCAGATTCTGGAAACGAGAATTGCCAGCTGCTGTCCAGTCGCACGGTTTGGCCGTGCCAGCCTTCGTCGCGGGTGCGATAGGCACGTGTGACCGCCGTATTGCTGAGCAGGCCGTTGCCGAGGCCGAACAGGCGCAGTTCCGTCGTGGCCGTGAAGTTGCTTGCGCCATCTTGCTGGCTGGCATACAGGTCGTAATTGAGCAGCGCCCCGGGCGAGGTGTCGGTGGCTTGCGGCCCTTCTGTACGCTGGGTGTTCAACAACGTGGTGGGCAGTGACAACTGCGACAGCGGCGCATCGATGGCGATCCGCTGTTGTCCGACGTCGTAATGGACGATTACGCCGGGGAACTCATCCAGCGCATGCATCCGGCTGCCGTTTCCGGGTACGGCGAAACCAATCTGGCGCAGTGTGTCCGCATCGGAGAAGAAACGTTCCTTGCGCCGGATGAACCGCAACAGCTGTCCCTTGCGGGCTTGGTTCAGCATGACGTCCAAGTACAACTCTTCGTCGTCGGCCGCTTCTGCCGGCGGTGGGGCTTCCGCGGCGATGGCAGGAGACCCGGCCGTACCCGCGACCGTCATCAGCAGCAATGCTTCAGGGAGCGAGCGGATCCAGCGTAAACGATTGCTCGACCGGCTCACCATTTATCCTCGCCTTGAACGTGCCCGTGGTTGGCACGGTGATGATGGCCGGTAGTGGCCAGCGCCTGGTGTTCCCCGGAAGCACGTATCCGGAAAGACCCGCTGCGATGGAATGACGCTCGCCGCCGGCGGTCGTGTAGCCCAGGTCGGCGACCTGTGCATGCTGGCTCCCGGGATTGCTGATCTCCAGGAAGGTTGTGTTGCGGTCGTGCACGATTCGCGTCCGCAGTGCCGGCGTACTTTCGACGCCGCCGCGCGGCAGTACGAATACCGGCACCGAATAGCGCAGCACGAATTGCAGGCCCTGTTTGGCTTTACCGGTCTCCACGGGCAACTCATCGACTATCAGGCGATAGCTGATTTCGACACCTTCAGGCGGAGGCCTCAAACGGATGACCCGGACCAGCTGTTGCGCGCCCGGCGCCAGTTCCAGCATCGGCGGGCTGATTGCCAGGTCGCGGGTGGGCTCGAGCTTGTCCTCGTTGTCCTGCTGGGTCCAGCGGAACACGCGCACCTGCGCGTGCAGCGGCGCCGTTCCGGTATTGGTCAAGGTCAGGCCATCCGCGTTCTGGTTGGCCCGCAGGGTGACAGAGGTAGGCGACACCTGCAGGCTGGCAGCCTTGGCGCAAGGTGCCAGGGCGAGCGCCAGTGACAGTGCCAAAGCCGAAGCCGAAGCCCAGACACCCGCATGCGGCCTGCTTGTCATCCGGATTCCCAGATCGCTTCAGTAAATGATCGTAGCCGTCACCACGTCGTTGTAACTACCAGCCGGAAAGTTGGCGCTGGGCACCCGGCCGTAGACAGGTATGTTCTGTACCAGCCCGGTACCGATGCCACCGAAGGTGTCGGTATTGATCGTCGCACCCCATACGTCGCCGGCACCGCGCGTCGCGGCCCGGTACAACTGGTACGGAACCAGGTTGGTACCGCCGTCGCTCATCTTCCGGTCGGTGACCGAGGTGCCGTTCTCGCCGTTGTCCAGCGCGATGTTGTAGGGGGTGAGCAGGGTGCAGCGCACGTTCAGGGCGCCAGCGTTGTCGGTATTGACGGCAGTGGAAGCAACGCTGCCGAAGTCCACGTCGGTAGCCGCTGCCGCGTCGACGTCGCATGCTGTGACGATGGTGATCCTGACATTGAAAGTCGTGCTATCGGCGGCGAAAACCGAGGCTGTGCCCGCCGCCATTACGGCGG
Source organism: Lysobacter sp. M15 (assembly GCF_022662515.1). NCBI lineage: Bacteria > Pseudomonadati > Pseudomonadota > Gammaproteobacteria > Lysobacterales > Lysobacteraceae > Lysobacter > Lysobacter sp. M15. The sequence goes on from NZ_JAKPBV010000002.1 coordinate 233,433, forward strand.
TGGCGAGTAGGGAGGACTTGAAGATATTCATCTTGTTGGATCTCCGGGTAGCGGATTTGCCCCGAGGATCAGGGGTCAGCTTTGTAATACGCACGAGTCATGCCAATCAGATGCTTAGAAAGGCGGCTAAGGCATGGAAGGGTTGCGGTGCGCTTCTTGGCCGGCAGCACGTCTGTACAAGCATGCGCTGTTTTGGCCCGCGTCATTTTTTTTAAAAATCGTTGCTACACATGCCACTGAGGGGCTTCAGGCAGATGAACACCCTTCACACTGTGGGCCGCTCGCCCATGCCGCGCAGCAAGGGCTTCTTGCGGCGGATTGGGCGTAGTTCGTTCAGGAAGACCCGGGAATCGGCGATAATGAGGCATGCCCATCACCCTCAAGACCCCCGAAGATATCGAGAAGATGCGCGTCGCCGGCCGCCTGGCCGCCGAGGTGCTGCAGGTCGTGGCTCCGCACGTGAGGCCCGGCGTGACCACCGAGGCGCTGGACCGGATCTGCCACGACCATATCGTTCAGGTCCAGGGTGCGATCCCGGCCAACGTGGGCTATCGCGGATTCCCCAAGACCGTGTGCACCTCGGTCAACAACGTGATCTGTCACGGCATCCCGAGCGAGGCGAAGGTCCTCAAGGAAGGGGACATCGTCAATATCGACGTCACCGTGATCAAGGACGGCTGGCATGGCGATACCAGCCGCATGTACTACGTCGGTACGCCTTCGGTGATGGCCAGGCGGCTGGTGGAAGCCACCCGCGAGGCCATGTTCCGCGGGATCCGCGCGGTGACGCCGGGCGCGACCCTGGGCGACATCGGCCATGCGATCCAGGAGTACGCCGAAGGCCAGCGTTTTTCGGTGGTGCGCGAGTACTGCGGGCACGGCATCGGCAAGGTCTACCACGACGAGCCGCAGGTGCTGCATTACGGCCGTGCGGGCGAGGGCGTGGTGCTCCGGCCGGGCATGACCTTCACCATCGAACCGATGATCAACGAAGGCACGCGCCATACCCGGGTGCTGCCCGACGGCTGGACCGTGGTCACCAAGGATCGCAAGCTGTCCGCGCAGTGGGAGCACACGGTGGCAGTGACCGATGATGGCGTGGAGATCCTGACCCGCGTCCCGGGGGACGATAACGACCTGTGACCGCCTCCGCCGCAATCCCGCCTGCGGCGGTCGCCGAGCCGCAGGCTGAAGCGGACTTCATCGCCGGGGTCCGCGAACGCCTAAAGCAGGGCGACGCGGCTCTGGCCGCCCGGTTCGACGCTGGCGAGGACGTGGATCGCCTGACCCGCGCGCGCTCGGCCATGTTGGACTCCTTGGTACGCGAGGCCTGGGTCCGCTGCATGGGTGATGCGCCGGACATCGCGCTGTTCGCGGTGGGCGGATACGGCCGCGGCGAGCTGTTTCCGCAATCCGACATCGACCTGCTGGTGCTGGCCGGCCCTGAAGCGCAGGCCGTGCATGCCGATGCCCTCTCGCGATTCTTCGCGCTGCTTTGGGATGCCGGGCTGCCGGTCGGGCATGCGGTGCGTTCCCTGCAGGATGCGGGCGACGCGGCGCGCGAGGACATCACCGTGATGACCGCGCAGCTCGAGGCCAGATTGCTGCATGGCGATGCCGACAGCATCGCTGCGCTGGCCGACGCGATCGCGCCGGAGAAACTCTGGGCAGCGCGGGACTACTACTTCGCCAAGCGCGAGGAGCAGCGCCTTCGGCATGCGCGTTTCGGCGATACGTCGGACAACCTCGAGCCGAACCTCAAGGATGGCCCCGGCGGCCTGCGCGACCTGCAGACCCTGCGCTGGATGGCGATGCGGGTCTCGGGCGTGCGCGATCTGGAGTCGCTGATCGCGCTGGGCCAACTGGGCGGGGACGAATTCGGCACGCTCGACCGCGAGCGCCGCGCGCTGTCGCGCCTGCGCTGGGGCCTGCACCTGGTGGCCGGCAAGCGCGAGGAACGGCTGCGCTTCGACCACCAGAAGGCGCTGGCCGCTCGGCTCGGCCACCAGGACGATGCCGATAACCTCGCTGTCGAACAGATGATGCAGGGCTTCTATCGCAGCGCCGCGCGGGTGCAGCGCATCGGCGATCGCCTGCTGCAACGTTTCGAGGAACAGCTGGAAGGCGAGGGCGAACCCGAGCCGATCGATGCGCAGTTCGAGTTGCGGCGAGGTTACCTGTCGCTGCGCGATCCGGGCTGGCCATATCCGGGCACGGACCGGCTGATGGATGCCGTGTTCGCGCTGTTCGCGACTTGGGCCGCCAATCCCGCTATCCGCGGGCTGCATTCGGGTACGGCGCGCGCGTTGGCCGAAGCGCTGAAGTTCCTGTCTGCGTATCCGCAAGCCACGCAGACGGAGCGGGACCGCTTCATGGAGTTGCTGCGCGGCCCGCAGCCGGTGCGCACGCTCGAGCGCATGGCGCGTTTAGGCGTGCTCAGCCGCTGGTTGCCGGCATTCGCGCGCGTGTCCGGCCGCATGCAGTTCGATCTGTTCCATGTCTATACCGTCGACCAACACACGCTGGCGGTCTTGCGCAACGTTGCCGGGTTCGCATCCGGCGTCGACGAGCGTTTCGCCATCGCCCACGACGTCTGGCCGCGCCTGCACAAGCCCGAGCTGCTGCTGCTCGCGGCGTTGTTCCACGATATCGCCAAGGGACGCGGCGGTGATCATTCGGAACTCGGCGCGGTGGATGCGCGCGACTTCTGCCGGGCGCACGGACTTTCGAACGGCGACGGCGAGCTGGTTGCGTGGCTCGTCGAGCAGCATCTGCTGATGTCCACGACCGCCCAGAAGCAGGATATCGCCGATCCTGAAGTGATCCATCGCTTTGCCGACAAGGTGCGCGACCGCGAGCGACTGGACTATCTCTATCTGTTGACCTGCGCGGACATCGCCGGCACGTCGCCGAAGCTGTGGAACGCCTGGAAGGACCGGCTCCTGGCCGATCTGTACTCGGCGACGCGGCGCGAGTTCCGGCGCGGGTTGGAGCATCCGGTGGCCGCCGGCGAACGCATCGCCGAGACCCGGGCATCGGCCCAGGCGCTACTTGAAGCACAGGGCCTCCCAGCCGAGGCGGTGGAAGCGCTGTTCGAACGGATGCCGCCGCAGGCCTTCCTGCGCGCGCGACCGGACCAGATCGCGTGGCAGGCGTCGGCGCTGCAGGGACTGGCGCACGGTGCGACCCGGGTTCGCGTGCGGCCCATTGGCGAGGCAGTGCAGGCGCAGGCTCTGGAAGTGTTCGTGCACTCTCCCGATCGGGACGGGCTGTTCGCGGCGATCGTGGCCACGCTCGATCGCCTCGGTCTGGCGGTGCAACGCGCACGGATTTTCGATGGGCCTGGCGCGACCATTTTCGACAGCTTTGAAGTGCTGCCGACCGATCCGGCGCGTCCGGTCGCATCCGCCGATCTCGAGCGCAAACTGCATGCGGTGCTGTCCGCGCCGCTGGACATGATCCGCCCGGCGCGGCGCACCCAGCCTCGGCACCTGCGACATTTCCGGATCGTGCCGCAGGTCGGCTTCGAAGAGACCGCCGCCGGCCGCACGGCGATGGGTCTGGTCTGCACCGACCGCCCCGGCCTGCTGGCCGACATCGCCCAGGTGCTGCGTGCGCAGCGCCTGCGCGTGCACGATGCGCGCATCGCAACCTTCGGTGAAAAGGCCGAAGACGTGTTCCACCTCACCGACGAGCGCAACCTGGCGCTCGATCCCGACCGCCAGCATGCGCTGCGTGAAGCGCTGCTGCAGACCCTCGACGGAGACCCGAACCGATGAGCCCACCGGGCAGGAAGAAGACGCCAGCGAACCGCCCCGCAAAGAAGTCCGCAGGGGGCAGGGGCCCGCGCAAAAAACTGGCAGCGCAGGGGCCGGGCATCGACGAACTGAAGTTCACGATCGACAGCGCCTGGGAACGCCGCGCCGCGCTGACGCCCGACGAGATCGACGGCTCCACGCGCCCGAGCGTCGAACGCGTGATCGACGGCCTGGAGTCGGGCGAGTTCCGGGTCGCCGAACCCGACGGCAAGGGCGACTGGACGGTCAACGAATGGCTGAAGAAGGCCGTGCTGCTCTACTTCCGCACCCAGGACATGCAGCTGATCGAGGCCGAGCCGGCGCCGTTCTGGGACAAGATCCCGATGCGTTTCGCAGGCTATGGCGAAGCGCAGTTCCGCAAGCTCGGGGTGCGGGTGCTCCCCGGCACCGTGGTCCGGCGCGGCACCTACCTGGGCAAGGACGTCGTGCTGACGCCGTGCTTCGTCAACATCGGCGCGCATGTCGGCGCCGGCACGATGGTGGACACCTGGGCCACGGTCGGGTCATGCGCGCAGGTCGGCAAGCATTGCCATATTTCCGGGGGTGCCGGCATCGGCGGTGTGCTCGAACCGTTGCAGGCCGCGCCTACGATCATCGAGGATCACTGCTTCATCGGCGCGCGCTCGGAAGTGGTCGAGGGCGTCGTCATCGGCCACCACAGCGTGATCGGGATGGGCGTCTTCATCGGCCAGAGCACCCGCATCTACGATCGCGCGACCGGCGAGATCAGCTACGGGCGGGTTCCGCCGTACAGCGTGGTCGTCTCCGGATCGCTGCCGGCGAAGGACGGTTCGCATTCGCTGTACTGCGCGGTGATCGTCAAGCAGGTGGATGCGAAAACCCGGGCGAAGACTTCGATCAACGATCTGCTGCGCGGGCACGCCGAATGAGGCGAGGTCGCGGCACAGCGCTGGCCTTGCTGTTCCTGGCGTTGTCGTGCGTGCCATGGACGCGCGCCGCCGCCGGCAACCCGGCGTTTCCGGGCTGGTACGCGGATCCGGACGCGCACGTGTTCGCGAACCGCTACTGGATCTTCCCGACCACCTCCGCGCGCTACGAGGACCAAACCCGGTTCGACGCGTTCTCCTCGACCGACCTGGTGCACTGGACCCGGCATCCCGACGTGCTGACCGCTGATGCGGTGAAGTGGGCGCGCCGCGCGATGTGGGCGCCGTCGGTGGTGGAGAAGGACGGCCGCTACTATTTCTTCTTCGGTGCCAACGATATCCAGAGCGACAAGGAACACGGCGGCATCGGCGTGGCCGTGGCGGACCGGCCGGAAGGGCCGTATCGCGATCTGCTCGGCAGGCCGCTGATCGACAGCTTCCACAACGGCGCGCAGCCGATCGACCAGGCCGTGTTCCGCGACGGCGAGGACTGGTACATGGTCTACGGCGGCTGGAAACACGCCAACCTGGTGCGGCTGAAGGACGACTTCACCGGCCTGCGGCCCTTCCCCGACGGCACGCTGTACAAGGAAGTCACGCCGGCGCCCGAATACGTGGAAGGCTCGCTGATGTTCGAGCGCGATGGCCGCTGGTACTACATGTGGTCCGAAGGCGGCTGGGGCGGTCCGGACTACTCGGTCGCCTACGCGATGGCGGACTCGCCGATGGGTCCGTTCAAGCGCATCGACAAGGTGTTGCGACAGGATCCGGAGGTGGCGACCAGCGCCGGCCACCATTCCGTGATCCAGGTGCCCGGGACCGATCGCTGGTACATCGTCTATCACCGCCGTCCGCTCGGGGATACCGCGCGCGATCACCGCCAGGTGTCGATCGACCGCATGCAGTTCGACGAACAGGGCCGCATCCTGCCGGTGAAGATCACCCACGCCGGCGTCGACGCCGATCCGCTGCCGGCGGCGAACGGCGCGCGATCGGATTCCGCACCATGACCACGATCCTGTACGGCCTGCAGAACTGCGACACCTGCAGGAAGGCGCGCAAGTGGCTCGACCGTTTCGGCATCGCGCATGCCTTCGTCGACTATCGCGAGCAGCGGCAATCGCCGGAGACGCTCATCGCGTGGAAGGACGCGCTCGGCGGCTGGGACGCGATGGTCAACAAGTCCTCGACTACCTGGCGCAACCTGCCAGCGAACCGCAAGATGCCCGGCAGCGACGCAGAATGGAAACTGCTGCTCAAGGAGTACCCGCAGCTGGTTCGCAGGCCTGTTGTCGTCACCGAGGATGGCCGGGTCACGCAGGGCTTCACCGATAACGGTTTCAAGCAGCGCTTCGGCGTCGCGAAATGAGCGAAGTCCTGGCCCTGGGCAAGGAGCTGATCCTGCGTCCGTCGGTCACGCCGGACGATGCCGGCTGCCAGGCGCTGATTGCCGAACGCCTGCAGCGCGCCGGATTCGCATGCGAGCATCTGCGTTTTGGTGAGGTGGACAATCTGTGGGCCACCCACGGCAGCGGCGGGCCGGTCCTGGTGTTGCTGGGACATACCGACGTGGTGCCACCGGGTCCGCGCAGCGCGTGGTCGAGCGATCCCTTCATTCCGGAAGTCCGCGACGGGGTGCTGTATGGCCGCGGCGCAGCGGACATGAAGGGCAGCGTGGCGGCATTCGTGATCGCGCTGGAGCAGTTCGTCGCCGCGCATCCGGATCATGCCGGCACGGTCGCGCTGCTGCTGACCTCGGACGAGGAGGGCGATGCGGTCGATGGCGTGCGTGAGGTTGCCGAACTGTTCCGCGCGCGCGGCCAGGCCGTCGACTGGTGCATTACCGGCGAGCCATCCTCGAAAGCGATTCTTGGCGACCTTCTGCGCGTGGGCCGGCGCGGCACCCTGTCGGCGACGCTCACCGTCCATGGCATCCAGGGCCACGTCGCCTACCCGGAGAAGGCGCGCAATCCGGTCCACCAGGCGATGCCGGCGCTGGTGGAATTGGTGGCGCGCCATTGGGACGATGGTTACGAGACCTTCCCACCCACCAGCCTGCAGATCAGCAACGTGCAGGCGGGTACCGGCGCCAACAATGTGATCCCGGGCGAACTGCAGGTGCTGTTCAACCTGCGCTACAACCCGCATTGGGACGCGTCGCGGCTGGAGACGGCGTGCGCTGCGATCCTGGACGCGCATGGGTTGGAATACGACATCGCCTGGCAGCGCGGCGGTGAACCCTTCCATACGCCGGAAGGGCCGCTGCGAGCGGCGGCGCGTGAGGTGCTGGCGGCATTTGCCGGCGCGCCGCCGGAGGAGAGCACCGGCGGAGGCACCTCGGATGCGCGTTTCATCGCCCCGCTTGGCGCGCAGTGCATCGAGATCGGCCCGGTCAACGCCAGCATCCACAAGGTGGACGAGCACGTGGCGGTGGCCGACCTGGAGGCGCTGCCCGAGCTGTATCTGACGCTGATCGAACGGATGCTCCGGTAGCTGCGGTCTTCGGCATCGCGACCGCGTCGGGCGGTTCGTCGTGCTCCGGTCCGGAACGTTCCGGCACACCCTTGCCGGGGAGGCTCGCCCAGTTGGAAGCACCAGGTTTCCAGCGCAACCATTTGCCGCTTGCCCGCGAGCCCGGCATGGGTTAGCGTCGCCGCATGCATCGCGCTGCCCGCAATCGCCGCAACAACAACCGGACGCCCTGGGGGCGGGACGGCGGTTAGGCGCGGCTGCAAGCACGCACGACACTTCCGAAACCCGCGCCTGGCGCGGGTTTTTCGTTGTTCGCTTCCTGATAATGCTGGAGAAACCTGATGTGCTCGATCCTTGGCGTGTTCGACTTCCGCCCCGGCGCGGACCTGCGTCCGCTGCGTCCGCTGGCGCTGTCGCTGTCCGCGCGCCAGCGTCATCGCGGCCCCGACTGGAGTGGCGTGCATAGCGACGCGAATGCGTTGCTGGTGCACGAGCGGCTGGCGATCGTCGATCCTGCCGGCGGCGCGCAGCCGATCCTTTCTGGCGATGGCGCACTGGCGCTGGCGGTCAACGGCGAGATCTACAACCATCGCGATCTCGAGCGCCGGCTCGCGCATCCCTATGCGTTCCAGACCGGTTCCGACTGCGAGGTGATCAATGCATTGCATCGCGATGGCGAAGCGCCGGAAACCTGGCTGGGCCGGCTCAACGGCATCTTCGCCTTCGCGCTGTGGGATGCCGACGCCAGGCGCGTGCTGATCGCGCGCGATCACATGGGCATCTGTCCGTTGTACTGGGGCCATGATGCCGACGGCCGGCTGTGGGTGGCATCGGAGATGAAGGCGCTAGTACGCGTGTGCGACGACGTGGCCGCGTTCCCGCCCGGCCATGTCTACGACAGCGCCAGCGGCACTCTGGTGCGCTGGTACAAGCGTGCCTGGCGCGAATACGACGCGGTGCAGGGCGTGGCCGCCGACAGGGCCGAGCTGCGCACGGCCTTCGAACGCGCGGTCCACCGGCAGATGATGAGCGACGTGCCCTACGGCGTGTTGCTGTCGGGCGGCCTGGATTCGTCGCTGGTCGCCGCCTGCGCGGCCAAGTTCGCGCGCAAGCGGATCGAGGATGACGATCGCGGCGAAGCCTGGTGGCCGCGGCTGCACAGCTTCGCCATCGGCCTGGAAGGCTCGCCGGACCTGGCCGCCGCCCAGGTCGCCGCGGACGCGCTGGGGACCGTGCATCACGGGTTCACCTATACCTTCGCCGAAGGCCTGGACGCACTGCCGGAGGTGATCCGCCATATCGAGACGTATGACGTCACCACCATCCGCGCATCGACACCGATGTACCTGCTGGCGCGGCGGATCAAGGCGATGGGGGTGAAGATGGTGCTGTCGGGTGAGGGCAGCGACGAGCTGTTCGGCGGCTATCTGTACTTCCACAAGGCGCCGAACGCGCGCGAGTTCCACGAAGAGCTCGTGCGCAAGCTCGACGCGCTGCACAGCTTTGATTGCCTGCGCGCGAACAAGTCGATGATGGCCTGGGGAGTTGAGCCACGGGTGCCGTTCCTGGATATCGAGTTCATGGACGTGGCGATGCGCATGGACGCGCGGCACAAGATGGGCGGCACGGCGCCGGACGGCAGCAGACGGATCGAGAAATCCGTGCTGCGCGAGGCGTTCGAGGGTTACCTGCCGCACGAGATCCTGTGGCGGCAGAAGGAACAATTCAGCGACGGCGTCGGCTACGGCTGGATCGACGGCCTGAAGGCGCATGCCGGGGCCAATGTGAGCGACGCCGAATTCGCCGAAGCCGAACGCCGCTTCCCGTTCAACCCGCCGCAGACGAAGGAGGCGTATTTCTACCGCCGCATCTTCGAGGAGCTCTTCCCGGGCGAGGCCTGCGCGCGCACGGTGCCCGGCGGCAAGTCGATCGCCTGCTCCTCGCCCGCCGCGATCGCCTGGGATGCGGGTTTCGCGAACGCGGCCGATCCGTCGGGGCGTGCGATCGCCGGCGTGCACAACGCCGCACTCGCCTAGATCGAGGAACCACCTGTGGGAGCGGCCTTGGCCGCGATTGCTTTTTGCTACTCACGCAGGGTCAAGATCAATCGCGGCCAAGGCCGCTCCCACGATGTGGGGTGGAGCGCGACCTACGGCGTGAGCCGCAGCGTGTGCTCCGCCTTGCCGGGCAGGAACGGCGTCGGCCGGCCATGCACCCAGTCGTCGTGGCCGGCGCCCCAGAAGGGCGAGAGGAAATGGCCGCTCTGGCCGCCGGGCATGTGGATGATGCCGTCCTCTTCGTGCCCTGGCGACACCACCATGCGTTCGGACGCGCCGAAGCGCGGACCCTGCACGCGCGGCATGGCCGTGTCGCCGGGCAACTGGTCGGCCGGCATGCACAGCATCCGCCTGCCGACCAGCGGAATCGCATTCGCCAGCGGATGGCAGATGTCGGCGGTATTGCGCTCGCCCCAGGTGCGGGCGGACAGCGGCCCCTGCGATGCGAGTTCGTCGTGGACTTCCTTCGCGGCATCCTCCAGCAGCGCGTCCCAGCTGTCGTAGCGGCGCGAAAGCAGATGCTGCGGGCGCTGGCGCAGCAGCGGCCAGACCACGCCCTCCAGCTGCGGCAGGTCGGGCATGACGAAGTCTTTGCCGAGCGCGGCCTGCGCCGGGGCGGTCAGGCCGTCGGCGATGCGCGCGTGCACGGCCAGGCGCCAGGCGCGGACGACCCGGTAGGCGACCGAACCGGTGCTCGCACGCCCGGTCCAGTCGCTGGCGGCATCCGAGAGCGCAGCCAGCGCCGGAGTGCGCGACACCGCGGCCTGGTGCACCAGCAGCTTCCACCAGCGCTCCAGGAACACGGCGCGGTCGTCGAGCTGGATCGCCAACAGATCGCGTTCGGTGAACTTGTCTTTTGCGAAGAGGTCGTCGCGGATCTGCTTTGCACGCGCACCGAGTGCGTAACCGCCGTCGCCGACTTTCTGCAACGCTTCGCCGTCGAGGGTGCGGTTGTTGGCGGTCCAGAGGCGGTGCGAGTCCGGATCGGCAAGCATTGGCGTTTCCGCCGCTGTCATCGGGCGACCTTCGCAACCTTCACCTTCGCGCACAGCTTCCGTTGGGTCCGGATGCGTGGACTGTTGCCCTGCACCGATGCTCGGAAGTGAAGCGCCTTTGGCTTTGATGTCGCGAACTTCGTTCAACACAGGTCTGGGCTGCCCCAGCAATGCAAGCGCATAGCGATCGCATCCCGGGACGTGAGTCGGAACGTTTCCGGAAATCATCCAGGCGATACGCCCAGTCCGATCCGCGATGACAAAATTTTGCGCCGGCAATCCGATCAGCGGGCTACCGAGGACATTGTCGACCGAACGCATCGTGGCGGTCCTGGCCAGATCGAGCGAGATCGCGTCCGGAGAGTAGGCCGACCACAGGTTCGCGACCCAGATATCGCCGGGTGGAGTCTGCGTGATCGGAATGGCCGACCGAGTGCCGGGCCATTGCAAGGGCTGAAATTCCGGGATGTGCAGGTCCAAGGGCGGCGAACCGCGGACGAGGATGCGTTCGATATCGATGCGTGCGTTTTCGGATTGTGCTTCCAGACACGAGTCATGTGCTTTAACGCAGGGAACTCCGGCATCCGAGTTATCGACATAACCGTTGGTGAAACCCCAAGCCACATGACCGTTGCTGCCAACGATGACGGCCGGTAACCCAGGCAGCGTGAATCCTTGCACGTCGGTCCTACCGCCAGGTGCGGCCGGATCGCGATAGCGCAGGCGTGCACGAAACCAGATATTGGGTGCGCGCAGTCCTAGATGCATGTCATCGGCAACGATCGCGCGCCCATCAGGAGTCAGTTCGCCAGAAACGGCGAAGTTGTTGCTTCCTGGGGTGCCTTTGGACGCCAGCGCTTGCACGCCGTCGCGCGGCGGCGCGGGCAGATCGCGCAGATCGACAAGAGCTGCCTCAGGCAGCTGCGCATCGCCTCGCGGTTCGCCGAAGAGGGGTGCGTCCCAGCTGGTGCCATCGCGGGCGAGCAGTGCGAACAGCGCAGGCGGCAGATGCGGCCGGATCTTTATCAATGCGAGTTCGCGCGTGTTTTGCGCATCCTGCAGATCGAAATACATGGCGAATCCGACCAGTGCGGAATCCACCATCTGCCACGGTTCCGGTTTTGCGCGCAGCAGCAGGTAGGGCCATGGGCGTACATCCAGGGCGAAGAGTCCGGCGTGGACGCCGTCGGTGTATGCCTGCAGCTGCGGGAGTTTGTCGCCCGCGATCCGGTCGAGGTTCTGCATCACCCGCGCCCGCATCCGATGCATACGGTGCTTCTTGTCGGTCTCCAGCGCGATCGGCCCGAACAGCTCGGACAATTCCCCCGCGGCAGTGCGCCGCATCAGATCCATCTCGAAGTAGCGCTCCTGCGCATGCACGTACCCGAGCGCGCGCATCGCGTCGGTTTCGTTGGCCGCATCGATGGTGACCACGCCCAGCGCGTCGCGCTGGATCGTTACCGGTGCGGACAGGTCGCCGAGGACCACCTCTCCGTCGAGCTGCGGCAGGCTGGCGCGAAGCAGCCACCAGGCGAGGATGGCGAATACAAGGATCAGCCCGAGCAGCAGCAATGCCAGACGCCTGAACCAGCGGACCATGCGTTTACTCCCCAGATGCATCCGTCATTGTAGGAGCGCCGCTACGGTGCGACGGGCTTTCGTGATGCGGGCCGTCGCGGCCAGGGCCGCTGCTACAGGCGGCGCTCGATCCGGTAGGCGCAGGTGACCAGCGCGGTGACGCCTTCGGCCACGAAGCCCGGTTCGCGCGCGAGGATGTCGCGTTGCTCGAGCAGCGCAACCGACCATTCGGCCTGGAACAAGGAAACAACCTCGGCTTCGCTCACCGAGAACGGCGGCCCCGACTTTTCGTGCTGGGGGTATTCCAGCGTGACCACCAGGCCGCGGCAGTGTGCGGGCAACAGGGCGTACACACCGGCGTAGCGCCGGCGCATGTCCGGCGGCAGCGCGATTAGGGCGGCTCGGTCGAACACTGCGGCGCACCCGGCCAGAGCATCCGCATCGAGGTCGAAGACATCTCCGCAGATGATCTCGACGCTGCCCGCCGCGTAGTGGCGCCCGTACCTGGAGTCGCGGACCTCGGGGTCGAGCCCGTGCTCGGCGAAAAACTGCTCCACCGCCTGTTGCGACAGCTCCGCGCCGAGCACGCGATGGCCACGCGCGGCGAGCCAGGACATGTCCAGGCTCTTGCCGCACAGCGGCACGAACACGCACGATCCGGCCGGCGCGTCGATTGCGTCCCAATATTGCTCGAGCAGCGGGGTGGCCTGCTGCTGGTGGAAGCCGATCTGTCCATCGCGCCAGCGTTGCAGCCAAAAATCAGCCTTCATCCATCCTCCATTGCGTGCACTGTATGCACGATGCCGTGGGAGCGACATCTGTCGCGAACGCTGTCGGGGCTGTCGGAAGCGGTAGCGAAGGCATTCGCGGCAAAGCCCGCTCCCACGGGTACATCGTGCCGGGGGTAACCCCGACCTACTCGACGGAGAGACCGTCGACCTTCTGCCATCCTCGCGGCAACAGTCCGCCGCGCTGCCCACGACTGCCGAGGTAACCGTCCAGTTCCTTGAACGACAGTGTCATGGTGCGCGTGCCGGATTTGAGCGCCAGCTTGCTTCCCGGTGGAACCACCGCCACCGCTACCACGCGTTCGGTGCCGCGCTTGGCCTTGGGGATCTCGATGATCTTGTTGCCCTTGCCCTTGTCGAGTTCCGGCAGCTCCGCCACGGGGAAGGCGAGCAGATGACCGGCACTGGTGACTGCGACGATGCGGTCGGTGTCGACCCCGGCGACCATCGCCGGCTGCAGCACCTTCGATCCCGGGGTGAGCGAGAGCATCGCCTTGCCTGCCTTGTTGCGGCCGGTCAGGTTCTCGAAACGAGTGACGAAGCCGTAGCCATGCGATGAGGCGATAACGAAACGGTCGTCGTTGCCGCCGCTGGCAAGCGCCTGGAACGTGCCGCCAGGCGCGGGCGAGAAGCGGCCGGTCAGCGGTTCGCCATTACCGCGCGCGGAAGGCAGGGTATGGGCGAGGGTCGAGTAGCTGCGGCCGTTGGAATCGAGGAACGCCACCTGCTGTGTGCTGCGCCCCTTCACCGTCGCCAGCAGGCTGTCGCCATCACGGTACGAGAGCGTGGTGGCATCGATGTCGTGGCCTTTGGCCGCACGGACCCAACCCTTCTCGCTCATCACGATGGTGACCGGCTCGCTGGGGACCAGTTCGGTCTCGTCCAGCGCCTGCGCCGCGCCGCGCGCGACCAGCGGCGAACGCCGCGCATCGCCGAACTTCTTCGCGTCGGCGAGCAGCTCGTCCTTGATCAGCTTCTTCAGCTTGGCCTTGCTGCCCAGTGTAGAGATCAATCGGTCGCGTTCGGAGTCGAGCTCGTCCTGCTCGCCCCGGATCTTCATTTCCTCCAACCGCGCCAGCTGCTTCAGCTTGGTATCGAGGATGTAGTCGGCCTGGTCCTCGCTCAGGTCGAAGCGGGCGATCAAGGCGGGCTTGGGCTCATCCTCGCTGCGGATGATGCGGATAACCTCGTCGAGGTTGAGGAAGGCGACCAGCAACCCTTCCAGCAGATGCAGGCGGCGTTCGACCTTGTCCAGCCGGTGCTTGAGCCGGCGCGTCACCGTGTCGGTGCGGAACACCAGCCATTCGGACAGGAAGGTCTTGAGGTTCTTGACCTGCGGGCGGCCGTCCAGGCCGATGATGTTGAGGTTGACCCGGTAGCTCTTCTCCAGGTCAGTGGTGGCGAACAGATGCCCCATCAACTGCTCGACATCGACCCGGTTGGAACGCGGGATCAGCACCACCCGCACCGGGTTGGCGTGGTCGGATTCGTCGCGCAGGTCTTCCAGCCACGGCAGCTTCTTGGCGCGCATCTGCTGCGCGATCTGCTCGATCACCTTGCTCGGGCTGACCTGGTAGGGCAGCGCGGTGATCACGATGTTCTGGCCTTCCCTGACAAACGTGGCGCGGGCGCGCACGCCGCCGTTGCCGGTTTCGTAGATTGTGCGCAGGTCCGCTGCCGGCGTGATGATTTCGGCCGTGGTCGGGTAGTCCGGCCCGAGCACGTGTTCGCACAGGTCGCGCACGCTGGCATCGGGGTCGTCGAGCAGGCGGATGCAGGCACTGACCACTTCGTTGAGGTTGTGCGGCGGCACATCGGTGGCCATGCCCACCGCGATGCCGGTGGTGCCGTTGAGAAGCAGGTGCGGCAGCCGCGCCGGCAGCCAGGTCGGTTCCTCCAGGGTCCCGTCGAAGTTGGGGTCCCAGTCGACGGTGCCCTGTGCCAACTCGCCCAGCAGCACTTCGGCGATGGGCGTGAGCTTGGACTCGGTGTATCGCATCGCCGCGAAGCTCTTCGGGTCGTCCGTCGAGCCGAAATTGCCCTGGCCATCGATCAATGGATAGCGGTACGAGAACGGCTGCGCCATCAGCACCAGCGCTTCGTAACATGCGCTGTCGCCGTGCGGATGGTATTTGCCGATCACATCACCCACCGTGCGCGCCGACTTCTTTGGCTTGGCGCCTGCGGCCAGGCCCAGCTCGCTCATCGCGAAGATGATGCGCCGCTGCACCGGCTTGAGCCCGTCGCCGATGAAAGGCAGGGCGCGGTCGAGCACCACGTACATCGAATAGTCGAGATACGCGCGCTCGGCGTACTCGCGCAGCGGGATCTGTTCGAAGCCGTGGAAGGCGGGGCGCGGCAGATCGTCGGTCATCGAGAAAGGGCAGATTCGGTCGTGATGCCGATTCTACCGGTGTTGCCCGGATGGCGATCGCAGGAGCCATCGCAGGCGTGACCGTACAGCGTCAGGTGATCAGTTCGAACGTCCCGGACACGCCCTCCGCCTCCGCCGACGGCGCAATCCAAAGGTCGAAGCTGCCCGCTTCGACCGTCGGTTTCAGGTCCTGGCCGATGAACTGCAGGTCCTCGCGGCGCAGGGTGAAGCGCACTCTCTGGCTCTGGCCGGGCTTGAGCGTGATCTTGCGGAAATCCTTCAGCTCGCGCACCGGGCGGGTGATGCTGGCCGCGCGGTCGCGTACGTACAGCTGCACCACTTCCTCGGCCGCGCGTGTGCCGGTGTTGCGGATCCTGGCGCTCACGACGAGCTCGCCGTTTGCCATCAGCTTGCCTTTGCCAATGTCGAGATCGGAGTACGCGATCTTCCCGTAGGTCAGCCCATGCCCGAAGGGGAAACGCGACTCGTTGAGCAGGTTGCGGAAGCGCGCCTTGTATTCCTCGAGCTTTTCGGGCGTCGGATTTGGACGGCCCGTGGGCTTGTGGTTGTAGTAGTAGGGCGATTGCCCGGACTCCTGCGGGAAACTCACTGGCAGGCGGCCCGAGGGGCCGTAGTCGCCGAGCAGCACGTCGGCCAGGGCGTTGCCGGTTTCCGAGCCGAGGAACCAGCCGACCAGGATCGCGGGCGCGTCGAGCACCGCGCCCTCCAGGGCCAGCGCGCGGCCGTTGCGCAACACGACGACGATCGGCTTGCCGGTTTTGGCGACCGCTTCGGCCAGGGCCTGCTGCGCCGCGGGGATGACGACTTCGGTCCGCGACTGGGCTTCGCCCGAGAAGTTCGAGGGCTCGCCCAGCGCCAACACCACGACATCGGCGGCATTGGCGGCAGCGACCGCGGCCTCGATGCCGCCCGCGACCGGCGCCTCGATGCCGCTGCCTGCTACCACCGTCAACTGCGCCCTGGCGTTGCGCAGTCCGGTGGCCAGATCGATGGCGTCGTCATCCTTGCCGAAGACGGTCCACGGCCCGACCAGGTCGCGCTGGCCGCTGGCGAAGGGACCAATCAACGCGATCTTCTGCGACTTCTTCAACGGCAGGACGTCGCCCTCGTTCTTCAGCAGCACGATCGAACGCCGGGCGCACTCGCGTGCGAGTTCGCGGTATGCCGGTACGCGTTCACGCGTGACCTGCTGATCCTTCGGCGCCACTTTGATCCGCCGGAACGGATCGTCGAACAGCCCCAGCGCGTGCTTGACCGCCAGCACCCGGCGGACCGATTCGTCCAGTTTTTCCATCGGCACCGCGCCTTCGGCCACCAATGCCGGAAGGTGCTTCAGGTACAGCCCGCTCTGCATGCTCATGTCCACGCCGGCCAGGAAGGCGAGCTTCACCGCTTCCTTCTCATCCGCGGCAAAGCCGTGCGCGATCAGTTCCTGGTCGCCGGTGTAGTCGGAGACGACCAGACCGCGGAAATTCCATTCGCCGCGCAGCACGTCGCTGAGCAGCCAGGTGTTGGCAGTGGCGGGCACGCCGGAGAGCTCGTTGAACGAGGCCATGGTCGACAGCGCGCCCGCTTCGAAGCCCGCTTGGAACGGCGGGAAATAGACCTCGCGCAGGGTCCGTTCCGACACGTCGACGGTGTTGTAGTCCAGGCCGCTTTCGCCCGCGCCGTAGGCGGCGAAGTGCTTGGGGCAGGCCAGCATGGCGTCGCGATCCGACAGTGATTTGCCCTGGAAGCCGCGGACCCGCGCCTGCGCGAAGCGCCGGCCCACCAGCACGTCTTCGCCCGCGCCTTCCACGCCGCGGCCCCAGCGCGCATCGCGGGCGATGTCGACCATCGGCGCGAACGTCCAATCCAGGCCGGCCGCGGTGGCTTCGACCGCCGCCGCGCGCGCGGTGCGTTCGGCGAGTTCCGGCTCGAAACTCGCGGACTCGCCCAAAGGGACCGGGAACACGGTGCGGAAGCCGTGGATCACGTCGGCGGCGAAGATCATCGGGACCTTCAGGCGGCTTTCCATCGCCGCCTGCTGCAGGCGCTGGTGCCAGTCGACCTGGGAGCCGTTGAAGATGCCGGTAAGCCGGCCGGCGCGGGCGGCGGCCAGCTGGCCTTCCACCGACGCCTCGACCTGCGGGTTGATCGCCGCTGCCGCCGCGTCACCGAACAGGGCGGTGCCCAGCAGGGTGAGCTGGCCGGCTTTCTCCTCGACCGTCATCCGGCCGATGAGGGCCTCGATGGATGCGGGCAGGACCACGCTGGACGGGCCGAGCGCCCAACCCAGCGGCGAGCGGCCGAGCAGGGCCAGCGCACCGGCCCCGGCAATGAACCCGCGGCGGGAAAAGCGCGAAGCCGGCGGCGCGGCGGACGTCGGTAGGGTCATAGCGGCTCGGGTTGTAAACGGTTACAGCGACCTTAGCGGAGGCCGCTCCCATTGCAAAGTCCCTTCAGATGGACCGCAGCTTGGGCCCGCGCGAAGGGTGGGGAAGCGAACGCATGCGAACGCGGCGCAACGCGCGGGGAAATCGGGTTCGAAACCCGGACAAGTGCGCCGCGTTGCGCGATCCATGGCGGATGCACACGCGTGTGCATCGGAGGCGAATACGGGCAACAAAAAACCCCGCTTTCGGCGGGGTCTCTTGAATCTGCATATGGTGCCCGGGAGAGGACTCGAACCTCCACGAAGTTGCCTCCGCTAGCACCTGAAGCTAGTGCGTCTACCAATTCCGCCACCCGGGCGGGTGGGCGCGTATGTTGCGGTGCGGGGCAGGCGATGTCAACGCACACCGGGGCTTGCCGGAGCGCCGTGTACCATCCGCGCGATGACCAAATCCCCAGGCAAGCGCGGCGGTGGCCGCCGCGGCTCGACACCGTCAAAACCGTCGCCGTCCGCACCCCAGAACAGGCGCGCCCCTTCCAAACGACCGCCGTGGATGCCCGAGCCGGGTCCGTCCGATGTCCCGGGTCGCACTGGTCGGGGCCGCTCCGACCGGTCGGCCTCCGCGCCACGCAACGACGGACCGTTCCGTGACCCACATGCCGGCCGCGAGGCCGAGCGTTATGCCGACCCCATCGCCAGCCGCGAGGCCATCCTGCAGGTGCTCGCCGCCGCGGACGGCCCCATGGATGCCGACGCGCTGGCCGCGCACCTCGGCCTGGACGCCCCGGACCGGCGCGCCGCACTCGACAAGCGGCTCTCGGCGATGCGCCGGGATGGGCAGCTGCTGGAAAACCGGCGCGGCCACCTGGCACCTGCCACCCAGCTCGACCTGATCCCGGGCACGGTGATCGCAAATCCCGAGGGCTTCGGCTTCCTGCGGCCCGACAGCGGCACCGGTGACGATCTGTTCCTGCCGCCCTCCGAAATGCGCAAGGTGCTGCACGGCGACCGCGTGCTGGCCAGCGTCACCGGCGTGGACCGGCGTGGCCGCAGCCAGGGCGCCATCGTGGAAGTGCTCGAGCGCCGCATCAGCCGCCTGATCGGTCGCTTCGAATCCGAGGCCGGGATCAGCTACGTCGTGCCCGACGATCGCCGCATCCAGCGCAACGTGCAGATTCCCGCCGACGCGAGCCAGGCCGCCAGGCACGGGCAACTGGTGGTCTGCGAGATCGTGCAGCCGCCCACCGCGCAGCGCCCGCCGATCGGCCGGGTGCTTACGGTGCTCGGCGACAAGCTCACGCCCTCGCTGGTGGTCGAGGCCGCGATCCACGGGCACGACCTGCCGCACGAATTCCCATCCGCGGTGCTGGCCGAAGCCAGCGCCGTGCCGCTGGAAGTCGATGCCGCGACCGCGGCGCGGCGCGTCGACCTGCGCGCCCTGCCGCTGGTCACGATCGACGGCGAGGACGCCAAGGATTTCGACGATGCGGTGTATTGCGAACCCAACCGCCATGGGTTCCGGCTCGTGGTCGCGATCGCCGATGTGTCCCACTACGTCCGTCCCGGCACGGTGCTGGACGAGGAGGCGACCCGGCGCGCCACGTCGATCTATTTCCCGGGTTTCGTCGTGCCGATGCTGCCCGAGACCCTGTCCAACGGCATCTGCTCGCTCAATCCGCAGGTCGACCGGCTGTGCATGGTCTGCGACATGCAGGTGGGGCGCGATGGCGAGGTGACCGAATCGAAGTTCTACCCGGGGGTGATGAACTCGCACGCGCGCCTGACCTACACCCAGGTATGGAATGCGGTCGCGCCGGAGACCGCGGTACCGGTGGATGATCGCGACGCCGCGCTGGCGCGCATCGGTCGCCTGCTGCCGCAGGTCGAGCGCCTGCACCAGCTCTATCAGGTGCTGGCGAAGGCGCGCAGGAAGCGCGGAGCGATCGAATTCGAATCCTCCGAGGTGCGCTTCGTGATCGGCCCGCAGGGCGAGGTGGTGCAGGCCGGCATGCTCCAGCGCAACGATGCGCACAAGCTCATCGAGGAATGCATGATCGCGGCCAACGTGGAGGCGGCGAAGTTCCTGCTCTCGCGCAAGGTGCCGGCGCCGTACCGCATCCACGACCGGCCGCCCGAATCCAAGTACGCCGACCTGCTCGAGTTCCTCAAGGAATTCAAGCTGTCGATGCCGGCATGGTCCAAGGTCCATCCCGGCGATTACACCCGCCTGCTGGAGAAGATCCGCGACCGCCCCGACGGTGCGCTGATCGAGTCGGTGCTGCTGCGCAGCCAGTCGCTGGCGGTGTACCAGCCCGACAACCTCGGTCACTTCGGCCTGGCGCTGGGCGCCTACGCGCACTTCACCTCGCCGATCCGGCGCTACCCCGATCTGCTCGTGCATCGCGCGATCAAGCATGCGCTCGATCCGCAGGATCCGACCGGGCATGCCTACACCCCGCGCGAAATGGCCACGCTGTCGCTGCAGAGCTCCGAGCGCGAGCGCCGCGCCGACGAGGCCGAGCGCGAAGTGGATGAGCGCTACCGGGCTGCGTGGATGGAGCAGCACGTGGGCGGTCAGTTCGACGGTGTGATCAGCGGCGTGACCAGCTTCGGCCTGTTCGTGGAGCTGGACGATTCCAAGGTGAACGGCCTGGTCCACGTCACTCAGCTGGCGAACGACTTCTACCATTTCGATCCGATCCGCAAGACCTTGAGCGGCGAACGCCGCGGGCGCGAGTACCGCCTGGGCGACCGGGTGCGGATCGTCGTGCTCAAGGCCAGCCTGGAAGAGCGCAAGATCGACTTCCGCCTGGTGGAGGAGGGCGTCGGCGAACCGAAGCCGCGTCCGCCCCGCGGCGCGCCGGCGAAGCGGAGCAAGAAGAAGTATTGACGTAGGGCGGGCCCTGGCCCGCCATCGGGATAATGAGAAAGCGACGGCGGGCCAGGGCCCGCCCTACGGACGAGAGATGAGCAAAGATTCCCAATGGATCGCCGGCATCAATGCGGTCGCCTCGGCGATCGAGCATGACGCCGACAACGTGCGCGAAGTGCTGCTGGAAGCCGGCGCGAAGAACCCGCGCATCGGCGAGATCGAGGGCAATGCACGCCGCCACGGCATCGATGTGCGCCGGGTCGCGCAGCAGGCGCTCGATGGCGTGGCAGGCGGACTGCGCCACCAGGGCGCGGTCGCGCGCTATGCCGCCGCCAGGACCTGGGACGAGCACGAGCTGCCGGCGCTGGTCGAAGCCGCCGCGGGCCGGGCGCTGGTACTGGTGCTCGACGGCGTGCAGGATCCGCACAACCTCGGCGCCTGCCTGCGCAGCGCGGCAGCCGCCGGGGTCACCGCGGTGGTGATCCCGAAGGACAAGGCGGTGCAGGTCAATGCGACCGTGCGCAAGACCTCGGCCGGTGCCGCAGACAGCATCCCGGTGTTCCGGGTGACCAACCTGTCGCGCACCCTGCGCGATCTGCAGAAGCTGGGGGTGTGGATCTACGGCTTGGCCGGCGATTCGGATGCAACGGTCTATGCCACCGACCTGACCGGCAACGTGGCCCTGGTGCTCGGCGGCGAGGCCGACGGCCTGCGCCGGCTCACCCGCGAGTACTGCGACCGGCTGGTGTCCATCCCCATGCCCGGAGCGGGCAACGTCGAGAGCCTCAACGTGTCGGTGGCTGCCGGGGTGTGCCTGTTCGAGGCGGTTCGCCAGCGTCAATAAGGAGGGTGGGTGCATGGCCTGTTGCACGAAGCTGCGCGGCTGCCTGGTGCTGGCGGTTGCTCTGCTGGCGATCCCGATTTCGGTTCAGGCGCAGGAACGTCAGCGTGCGCGCGATCTCGGCGTCGCGCCGGGCATCTTTGCGCCCGGGCGCTGGAACGCCATCACCGACGTGGCGGGCGTGCGGGTCGGGCAGGTCACCCTGCACGAAGGCGAACGCATCCGCACCGGCGTCACCGCCATCCTGCCGCATGAGGGCAACGCCTACCGCTCACGGGTACCCGCCGCAGTGCATGTCGGCAACGGTTTCGGCAAGTTCGTCGGCATCAGCCAGGTCGCCGAACTGGGCGAACTGGAAACGCCCATCCTGCTCACCTGCACACTGTGCGTGTGGAAGGCGGCCGATGCGATGGCGGAATGGATGCTGGAACGGCCCGACATGCGGCAGGTGCGCTCGATCAATCCGGTCGTGGGCGAGACCAATGATGGCGGACTCAACGACATCCGTGCGCGCCCGCTCTCTGCCGAAGCGGTGCGCCGCGCGCTGGAAGGTGCGCGCACCGGCCCGGTGCAGGAAGGCAGCGTGGGCGCGGGAACGGGCACCGTCGCATTCGGCTGGAAGGGCGGCATCGGCACTTCATCCCGGGTCCTGCCGGAATCGCTCGGCGGCTGGACCGTCGGGGTGCTGGTGCAGAGCAACTACGGCGGGGTGCTCCAGGTGCTCGGGGCGCCGGTCGGGCGCGAGCTGGACCGTTACGCCTTTCAGAATGCGGTCGCGCAACAGCGCGGCGATGCGAGTCAGGCATCGGGTCCGGCCGACGATCGCGGCGACGGTTCGGTGATCGTGATCATCGCGACCGACGCCCCCGTCGACGATCGCAACCTCGGTCGGATCGCCTCGCGCGCGATGATGGGCCTCGGGCGCACCGGCAGCTCCGCCTCCAACGGCAGCGGCGACTACGCCCTGGCGTTCTCCACCGCCGCGTCCGTGCGCCGCGCCTACGACGCGACGCGCCTGCAGACCGCGCAACTCGCGAACGAAGAGATGAGCGCGCTGTTCCAGGCCTCGGTCGACGCGGTGGAAGAGGCGGTGTACAACTCGCTGTTCATGGCGACCACGGTCAGCGGCAACGGCAAGACGGTCGAAGCGATTCCGCTGGACCGGGTGCGCGAGATCCTGTCCCGCCACGGCGTTCGATCGGCATCCGGCGATGATCCGGCCGCGGCCGGCGACGCGCGCTGAGCGCGGGAGCCGGCGACATGCGGGCCGTAGCCCGCCCATGATCTCCGAGTCTTTGGTGCGGAGATTCGCTGTGCGGTTACGGCGCCGGCCAGGCGTTGGCGATGGTGCAGAACAACCGCGCGGTTTTTTCCGCGTCGTAGACCGCCGAATGCGCCTCGTCGCTGTTCCAGGTGTCGCCCGAGGCCTGCACGGCGCGCGCGAGCACGGTCTGCCCGTAGGCGACTCCGGCGAGCGAGACCGTATCGAACACGCTGAAGGGATGGAACGGATTGCGCTTGTGACCGCTGCGCGCGACCGCGGCGTTGACGAAGTTCAGATCGAAGTGGGCGTTATGCCCCAGCAGGATCGCGCGCTGGCACTCGTGCTTGCGCACTGCCGTGCGGACCGCTGCGAACACATGGTCCAGCGCCGCACGTTCGGGCTTGGCAAGGCGGAACGGATGATCGAGGCGGATGCCGGTCACTTCCAGCGAGATCGGATCGATCTCGGTGCCCGGCGCCGGCTCGAGGTGCGCGCTGGCGGTTTCACCGCACACGTAGCGCCCGGACTCGTCCAGGTCGATCGGCACCACCGCGATTTCCAGCAGCGCATGCCGGTTCCAGTCGAAGCCCCCCGTCTCCACGTCCACCGCAACCGGCAGGAAGCCGCGGAAGCGCTGTTTCATCGGCCGGATCGCGGCTTGCGTGGCGAGGAGATTTTCCATGCAACAAGCCTAGCAGAGCCGTTCGAGTCGACTTGCGGGCGCTACCGGACGCCGAGGAGCACGCCTTCGCCGCGCAACCGCTCCAGCATCGCCGCGCCTTCCTGCAGGAATGCATCGCGATCGGCGGCCTGCGCTTCTTCGGCGAGCCGGGACAGCGTTTCCGCGCCCGTGCGGGCAGCGTCCTCTTCCAGCAATTCAAGCAACCGGTAGACCAGCGGCGAGAGTTCGGAAAAATGCACCTCGCCGTCGGCGTCGCGGCGTACCAGCAGCAGAGTGGGCGCGGGCGGAGGTTCATCAGGCAGCTGGTCCGGCCCAATCGCATGCACCGGCCAGCGATAGGCCAACGGCCAGGCCAGCGGCGAGGCGACCGGGATGCCAGTCAGCAGGTTTCCGTGCGGGTCGTGGGCCGGCACGGTGGTGTCGGAGATCTGCAGCGCCAGTTCGACCCATTCGTAATGGGCGAGTTCGGCCAGCCAGGCCGGGTCGTCGGCGCCGACCTGCTGCCGCTGCTGCAGGTAGCGGACGAATTCCTCGCCGATCTGCGGAAACAGCGGCGTGTGGCTGCGAAAATCCGCGAAGAAGTCGTGCACCAACGCAGCCCAGCGGTCCTCAGCGAGGGTCCGGCGGATCACCGGAAAATTGCCCGCAAGCAAGGTGCGTATGTTGTTGGCGAACAGGTCGCGATAGACCGCCAGCCGCCGGTCTTCGATGCCCTCCGGCGGCGGACTCCGCGCCGGATCGCGCAGGTGTGCGGCGAAAGCATGCAGCTGCCGACCGAGTTCGCTCACGGCGACGCAGCCTGGAGTTCACGGATCCGGGCGACTTCGGCCAGCAACTCGGCGAGCGGTGGAAAGAGGAAGTCGCGTTCAAGCAGGGTCGGACGCACTCCGTGCAGGCGATAGGCGTCGCCGAGCAGGGACCACACGGCGTCCTTCACAGCGGTTCCGTGGGTATCGATCTTCAGATCCTCGGCCTGGTCGTAATGGCCGGCAATGTGATAGCTGGCGATGCGCGATGCCGGCATCCTGGCCAGGAAATCGCGCGCGTCGTAGCCGAAGTTGATGCTGTTGACGTACACGTTGTTGACGTCCAGCAGCAGGTCGCAGTCGGCTTCCTCGAGCACGGCGTTGATGAAGTCCGCCTCGTCCATCGCCTGCCAGGGAGCGGCGTAATAGCTCACGTTCTCCACCGCGATCCGACGCCCGAGCGCGTCCTGCGCCTGGCGGATGCGCGCAGAGACGTGTTTCACCGCTTCCTCGGTGAACGGAATCGGCATCAGGTCGTAGAGGTGCCCGCCGTCGGTGCAATAGCTCAGATGTTCGCTGTACAGACTTACGTCATGACGGTCGAGGAACTCGCGCGTGCGGCGCAGGAACTCCTGGTCCAGCGGGTCGGGGCCGCCGAGCGACAGCGAGAGACCGTGGCAGGTGAGCGGATGGCGTGCGGCCAGCACCTCCAGTGCCGCGCCGAGTTTTCCACCCACGCCGATCCAGTTGTCGGGCGCGCACTCGAGGAAATCGATGCTGCCGGGCGCAGCTTGTCCTAGCGGTTCGAGCAGGGCGCGGCGCAGGCCCAGGCCGGCGCTCTTGTCGGGCGTGATGGCGTTCACGCCGGTGACGCTATCTCAAACATGGGGCGATGTCCGGTGCGACGGCGGTCTGCGGGCGTGAGCCCGCGCCTCGCCGGAAACGCGAACGCCCGCGCGGTGCGCGGGCGTTCGGTCTGTCGCAAGGGCTCAGGCGCTGCCGCCGCACTTGCCCTCGCCGCACTTGCCTTCCATCTTGGCCTTGTCGCCCTTGGCGTCCATGTGCGCCTTCATCTCGTCGGCGTCGACGAAACCGTCGCCGTTCGAGTCGTGTGACGCGAACTGGTCGTCCTTGCCGTCATGGGCGGCGGCGAACTCGGCCTTGGAGATCTTGCCGTCCTTGTCGGTGTCCATCTTGTCCATTCCGCACTTGCCTTCGCCGCACTTGCCTTCGGCGGTTTTCTCCCCGCCGGGGGCATTCATGTAACCGCCGGCCAGGGCGTTGAAAGCGAAGGAAGAGCCGGCCAGGACCAGACCACCGGCAACCACGAGGGCGAGGGGTTTCTTGTTCATGCGTATGCTCCGCTGGGGCGGGCGCCGCGCCCGCTGGGAGGGGCATCCTACCGCTTTGGCCGGACCTGCGCCCCTGCCGGAAGTGCTGGCGTTTCGGCCTTCCTTAAGGGTTCGTTATTCGACCCCGAAGGTATTGGATTCGTCCCGCTTTTCCCGGGGCGGCAGTACCTGTTCGCCGTGCAGCCGGAACCAAATGTTTTCGGCGATGTTGGTGGCATGGTCGCCGATCCGCTCGAGGTTCTTGGCCATGAACAGCAGGTGCGTGCACGGCGTGATGCTGTGCGCATCCTCCATCATGTAGGTCAGCAGCTCGCGGAACAGGCTGGTGTATTGCGCATCCAGCTCGGCATCCCGGGCGCGTACGCGCAGCGCGGTGTTGTCGTCCAGGTCGCGATACGCCACCAGTACGTCGCGCACCTGTTGCAGGGCCAATTCGCCGAGCGAGCGCAGGCCGCGGGTATGCGGCAGCGGTGGCGTGCGGTTGAGCGTGAGCGAGCGCTTGGCCACGTTGGCCGCGTAGTCTCCGATGCGCTCGATGTCGGCCGAGATGCGCAGCGCCGCCAGGATGATCCGCAGGTCCGCGGCCAGCGGTCCGCGCAGGGCCAGGCGCATCACGTCGTGACTTACCTCGCGCTCGAGCGCATCGATCGCCTCGTCGTTGGCGATGATGCGCTCGGCCGCCTTGTCGTCGCGTCGTTCCACCACGTCCAGGGCGGCACTGAGCTGGGCGCAGGCCATCTCGCCCATGCGCAGGATCTCGCCGGTCAGGCGTTGCTGTTCCTCGTCATGGCTCTTGACGATGTGGTCGTGGGGCTGGTTGTTCATGGTCTGGAATCCTGTGAGCGTCGCTTAAGGTGGTATCCGCAGCCGTCCATGGCGGGCGTTCGGCAAGCTGCGCGGCAATGCCGCGCGGGCAACTGCCTCACCCAAACCGGCCGGTGATGTAGTCCTCGGTCTGCCGCTTCGAGGGATTGGAGAAGATCGTCTCGGTCGTGTCGTGCTCGATCAGGTCGCCCAGGTACATGAAGGCGGTGAAGTCGGACACGCGCGCCGCCTGCTGCATGTTGTGGGTAACGATGGCGATGGTGTAGTCGGCTTTCAGTTCCTCCACCAGCTGCTCGATGCGGCTGGTGGAGATCGGATCCAGGGCCGAGGTGGGTTCGTCGAGCAGCAGCACGTCCGGCTTCAGCGCGACGGCGCGCGCGATGCACAGGCGCTGCTGCTGGCCGCCGGACAGACCCAGCGCGCTCTGGCCGAGCTTGTCCTTGACCTCCTCCCACAGCGCGCCCTGCCGCAGCGCGTGCTCGACCCGGTCGTTCATCTCCGACTTGGACAGTTTCTCGTGATGACGGATGGCATAGGCGACGTTCTCGTAGATGGTCATCGGGAACGGCACCGGCTTCTGGAACACCATCCCCACCTTGCTGCGCAGCCGGTTCATCGGATATTTCGGCGAGAGGATGTTCTCGCCGTCCAGCAGCACCTCACCGGTGGCGGTCATCTTCGGGTACAGGGCATAGATGCGGTTGAAGATGCGCAGCAGGGTCGACTTGCCGCAGCCTGATGGCCCGATCAGCGCGGTCACACGCTTCTCCGGGATCTCCAGGTTGATGTTCTTCAGCGCATGGAACTTGTCGTAGTGAAAGTCGAGCCCGCGTGCGGCCAGCTTCACGGGCGAAGCGTTGGCGGCTGCGCGCTGGGGTGTGGCGATGCGCGGTTTGGATGCGGTGCTGGCGTGGACATCGTTCATGACGGGCGATCCGGTCGGTTTAATCGTGGACCATCTTGTTGCGCAGCACGATGGCGCGCGCGACCAGGCTGATCAGCAGGACGAACAGGGTCAGGACGAAGGCGCCCGCCCAGGCAAGGGTATGCCAGGTGTCGTAGGGACTCATGGCGTACTGGAAGATCACGACCGGCACATTGGCCATCGGCTGGAAGATGTTGGTCGTCCAGTACTGGTTGTTGAGCGCGGTGAACAGCAGCGGTGCGGTTTCGCCGGTGATGCGTGCCAGCGCGAGCAGGATGCCGGTCACGATGCCGGGCAGGGAGGCGCGATAGAGCACCTGCAAGATCACCTTCCATTGCGGTACGCCAAGCGACAGCGCAGCCTCGCGCATCTGCGCCGGAACCAGGCGCAGCATCTCGTCGGTGGTGCGCACCACGACCGGCAGCACGATGAACGCAAGCGCGATGCCGCCTGCGAGCGCGGAGAAATGGCCCATCTGCGCGACCACCACGGTGTAGACGAACAGGCCGAGTACGATCGACGGCGCCGACAACAGGATGTCGTTGACGAAGCGCACGGCCTCGGCCAGCAAGCTGCGCTTGGAGTACTCGGCCAGGAAGGTGCCGGCGAGCACCCCGATCGGAGCACCCATCGCGATGCCCAACAGGCTCATCAACGCGCTGCCGGCGAATGCGTTGAGCATGCCGCCTTCGTCGCCGGGCGGCGGGGTCATCTCGGTGAACAGGGCGAGGTTCAGCGATCCGAGTCCTTTGCTCAGCGTGGTCCACATGATCCACACGAGCCAGAACAGCCCGAAGATCGTCGCCACGGTGGCCAGAATCTGGGCCGCGGCGTTCTTGAGCTGGCGCCGTGCGTGCAGCGAAGTCGACATCAGGTGCCCTCGCGTTTCTGCAGCTGGCGCAGCATCAGCCGCGCCACCGTCAGCACGACGAACGTGACCAGGAACAGGACGAACCCCAGCGCGATCAGCGCGGAGCGATACATCGCAGAATCCGCTTCGGTAAATTCGTTGGCGATGGTGGCGGCGATCGAATTGCCCGGTTCGAGCAGCGACAGGGTCATGAAGTGCGCGTTGCCCAGCACGAACGTCACCGCCATGGTCTCGCCCAGCGCGCGTCCGAGCCCCAGGAAGATCCCGCCGATCACCGCCGAGCGCGTGTAGGGCAGGACCACGTCCCACACGACTTCGGTCTTGGTCGATCCCAGTGCGTACGCGGATTCCTTCAGCCGGCCGGGCACGGTGAGGAACACCTCGCGCATCACCGACGAGATGAACGGGATCACCATGATCGCCAGGACCAGACCGGCGGTGCCCATGCCCAGGCCCAGCGGCGGGCCGGAGAACAGCGTGCCGAGCAGCGGCATCTGGCCCAGGTGGGCATCCACCCAGGGATAGACGTGCTCGGCCAGGAACGGAACCAGCACGAACAGGCCCCACATGCCATAAATGATCGAGGGGATGCCGGCAAGCAGTTCGATCGCGCTGCCCACCGGGCCGCGCAGCCACTTCGGCGCGATCTCGGTGAGGAACATGGCGATGCCGAAGCTGACCGGCACCGCGATCAGCATCGCGATGAGCGCCGTGACCAGGGTGCCGTAGATCGGCACCAGCGCGCCGAACTGCTGCTGCACCGCATCCCACTGGTCGGTCCAGAGGAATGCGATGCCGAACTTCGCGAAGGCTTCGCGTCCGCCCCACAGCATCGACAGCGCTGCGGCGGCGAGCGACACAAGCACGAAGACGCCGGCAGCCGTGACCAGCCAGCGGAATCCGCGATCGGCACGCTGATCTAGGCGGTCGCGTTCGCTGCTGGGCAGAGGGACTGCGATGCTGTTCATTCGATTGCGTTCCTGGTGCTCATGCACGTCGAACGGTGGCCCGCCTCATGCACGTGGGCCGACTCGATCGTCCTTGCGGTCACGCCTTGATGTCGGAAGCCCAGTACGCTTCGACCTGCTCGACCAGTTCCTTGGGCAGCGGCACGAAGTGCAGCGCATCGGCCTGCGGCTGGCCGTTCTCGAGCGCCCACTTGAAGAAGTCCAGCGCGTTGCGGCTGCGCTTTGCGTCCTTGGGCTGCTTGTACATCAGGATGAAGTTGGTCGCGCTGATCGGCCAGGCCTGGGCCGCGGGCGAGTTGGTGATCACCAGGCTGAAGTCCTTGGCGTTCTTCCAGTCCGCCCCGGCCGCCGCCGCCTGGAAGGTCTCTGCGCTCGGCTGCACCCAGTTCCCGGCCGCGTTCTGCATTGCGGTATAGGCCATGTCGTTCTCGGTGGCGTACGCCAGTTCCACATAGCCGATCGAACCCTTGATCTGCTTCACGTACGCGGCCACGCCTTCGTTGCCCTTGCCGCCGACGCCGGTGGGCCAGCCGACCGAGGTGCCTTCGCCCACCTTGGCCTTCCATTCCGGACTGACCTTGGACAGGTAGTTGACGAAGTTGAATGTGGTGCCCGAGCCGTCGGAACGATGCACGACGCTGATCTTGGCCGAGGGCAGGGCGACGCCGGGATTGAGCGCGGCGATCGCTGGATCGTTCCAGGTCTTGACCTTGCCTAGGAAGATGTCCGCGACCAGCGGGCCGGTCAGGCGCAGCTTGCCGGGCTCGATCCCTTCCACGTTCACCACCGGCACGACGCCGCCGATGGCGGACGGGAACTGCGCCAGGCCGGACTCGGCCAGTTCCTCGGGTGGCAGCGGCTTGTCGGACGAACCGAAATCCACCGTGCCCGCCTTGATCTGGGCGATCCCGCCGCCCGAGCCGATCGACTGGTAATTGATCTTGGCGCCGGTGGCCTTGTTGTAGTCGTCGGACCACTTCGACAGCAACGGATAGATGAAGGTGGCGCCGGCGCCGGTGATCTCGGCGGTGATCCTGTCGCCGGTCGGCGCCGTCTGGGCGCCAGCGGCCGTGTCGCCGGCTGCAACCGGGGCGTTGTTGTCCGCCGGCTTGCAGGCGGCGAGGGAAACGGCGATCGCCGCGGCGATGAGGGCGACGCGAACGTTCATACGGAACTCCGAGGGCATCGGGCGGCGACTGCCGCCGGGAGCCGCTATGAAATGATGTTTTTGTTACAGCCCAATGACATGCCCTGCGCGTGTGTTCTGCCTGCTCCGGGAGCGGCTTAACCACGTCGTGATGCCGGATCTCGCGTACAACCGGTTCTGCCCGGCGATGCATCGCGCAAAAAAAGCGGGCCCCTAAGGGCCCGCAGTTGCTCACTAAGCGAGAGAAGATTGTTCTGGGTAACGTCCGGGCCCGGATCAATAGGCCATGTTCTGCGACCAGTAGGCCTCGATCTGCGAGACCAGAGCGTCGGGGAGCGGCACGTAATCGAGCTTCTTGGCCTGCTCGTCGCCGTTGGCGTAGACCCATTTGAAGAACTCCTTGGCGGCCTTGGCGCCTTCGACGTTCTTGGGCTGCTTGTACATCAGGATGAAATTGGTCGCGGCGATCGGCCAGGAGTTCTCGCCGGGCGCATCGGTCATCACCAGGTGGAAGTCCGTGGCGCTGGCCCAGTCGGCGCCGGCGGCGGCGGCCTGGAAGGTCTCGTCGCGCGGCTGCACGAAGTTGCCGGCGGCGTTCTTCAGGCGCGAGAACGTGAGCTTGTTCTGCAGCGCGTAGGAGAACTCGACGTAGCCGATCGAACCCTTGATCTGCTTGACATAGGCGGCCACGCCTTCGTTGCCCTTGCCGCCGATGCCCGCCGGCCAGTTCACGCTGGTGCCTTCGCCGACCTTGGACTTCCAGTCGCCGCTGACCTTGGACAGATAGTTGACGAAGTTGAAGGTGGTGCCGGAACCATCTGAGCGATGCACCACTGTGATCTTGCTCGAAGGCAGATTGACGCCGCTGTTCAGCGCGGCGATCGCCGGATCGTTCCAGGTCTTGATCTTGCCCAGGAAGATGTTGGCCAGGGTGGGGCCATCGAGCTTCATCGCGCCTGACTCGACGCCCGGCAGGTTGACCACGGGCACCACGCCGCCGATCGCGGAAGGAAACTGCGCCAGTCCGGCCTTGGCCAGTTCATCGGGAGGCAGCGGCTTGTCCGACGAACCGAAGTCCACGGTACCCGCCTTGATCTGGGCGATGCCGCCGCCCGAACCGATCGACTGGTAATTGATCTTCTTGCCGGTGGCCTTGTTGTAGTCGGCCGACCACTTGGACATGACCGGGTAGATGAAGGTCGCTCCCGCGCCGGTGATGTCGGCGGCGAAGGCATTGGCTGCGAAAGCCGTCGCCAGGGCGAGCGCGGCGACGCGGAATTTCAGGGTCTTGAACACGAAAGCGCTCCAGTGGTGAATGCGGATCAGGGCCGCACTGGCGTGCATTCCATAACGGTTGTGTGACAGTGGCATGCCAGCGGCATGTCGCCCGCGTGACAGTACCTAGGGCCGGCCCCAGTTCCCGGCGTCGATGCGGCACGGGATGCTTCCCGTGTCGGAACCACACGCAAGCAGGAGGCCGCAATGGGGACCGAACTTTCATCCGCGCCGCCCTATCAGGGCAATCCCGACGTCAGCTATACCTCGGTGATGGAGGCGCAGCAGGGACAGGGGCCGGAGGGTCAGCAGGCTCCGGCGGGCACGGTGCCGGTGGCAGTGGAGCCAGGCGATACCATCAGCGGGCTGATGGCCCAGCAGGGTCTCGACTGGAACGACCCTGCGCAGCGCGCGCAGTTCATGGCCGACAACCCGCAGTTTGCGGATGCGGCGGGTGGCCGCAATCCCGACCTGATCTGGCCCGGCGAGGTCCTTTACGTCAGGCCCGTGTCTCCGCACAACGGCGCCGTGCCCGTCGGCGGCCCGGACGGAAACGGGCAGGTCGCCTACCAGAACTATCAGAATGGCCAGCCGGTCGGCGAACCCTACAAAGCCACGCCTGCCGCGAACGGCCAGCCGACGAATGCCGAGACCTTCGCTCCCAACGGCAATGCGATCACCACCGACAAGCAGGGCAATCCAAGGGATGGCTACTTCGTAGTCGACGGCGACAGCCGCGGCAACTGCCGCTGGGTCCGTTTCGAGAATGGGGTTCGAACCGAAGATTCGTTCATGACTTCGCCTTACGACGACACCGCCGATCCGGAGATCGATCCGGCGACAGGGGCAGCGCGGATCGAGACCGACGGAAACGGCATGGCCTTGAACGGACCGGTGAGCAGCACCGAACGCACGCCCGAAGGCACCTACCAGTCCGTGACGTCGCACTACGTCAATGGCGTTGTGGTCCGGACCGAGCGAGGACCCGAGTACGAATGACCGCGGCGCAAGCGCCCTGCGGCCAGCCTCCTGCACAAAAAAAGCGCGGCCTGAGCCGCGCTTTTTGTTTCGTCCGTTTGCTGGGTTGATTACCAGTAGAACTGTGCGCGTGCCTCGATGATGTTCGGATCGTCGCTGACGTCCTCGCGCTCGCTGTTCACCATCACGTAATTCAGCATGAACTTGAAGTTGGAGCGCCAGTACCAGTTCACGCCGGCGGTCCACGCATCCATCTTGCCGCCTTCGACATCGCCGTCGTTCAGGTCGATGGTGTCGTAACGCAGGCCCAGCTGCCACATGCCGCTGGCCGGTTCGCTCGGCAGCGGAGTGGTGGGCACGCCTGCCTTGTACCCCCAGGTCTCGCCGGTGATGTTCCACACCCCGCTGATGTAGCCGCCGGTGCTGGTGTAGTCGCCGCTTTCCATGCGGTCGATGGTGCTGGTGTAGTACTCGCCCTGCAGCTTGAACGGACCGTGCACCCACATCGCCTCGCCGCTGGTGGTGGCGATGCGGTCGGTGTCGGTCATGGTGCCGGCATCGATCAGGCGCACCGTGGCCAGGTCGGCATTCGGGCGCGAGCGCACGCGGAAGGTATCTGCATCGGTGTCGTAGTTCACGTACGCCAGGCCGAAGTGCAGGATGTTGCCGCTCTCGTTGACCGGAGCGAAGTTGCCGCGCACGCCCCAGCCCGAGCCGTGCGCCAGGTTGCGGGTCAGCTCGCGGCCGAAGTAGCTGGCGGTGATGCCCCAGTCGCTGGTGCCATAGCCGTAGGCGGCGCCGAGGCGACGGGCCACGGCGTAGGTATTGGTGACCGCGGCCTTGGAGATGAAGTCGTTGTTCTTGGTCGAGGACAGTTCTTCCAGGCTGTTGGGCTGCTTGTACTGGCCCACCTGCAGGAAGTGGTTGCTGTCACCGCCGAGTTTGTACTTGGCGTTGACGTCCAGGAACTTGTCGGCCTTGGCGTCGTAGCCCAATACCCATTCGAAGTTGCCGGGGCCCTTGCCCTTGAGCACGATCTCGGCGCGGCGCAGCTCGTACTCGCTGTCGTCGCCGTTGGCGCCGACGCCGTTGAGGTCCGCCAGATCGTTGTCGAACCAGTTGCCGTCGGCCTGGACCAGGCCTTCGAGACTGACTTCGGAGCCACCGATCACGTCGATGGCGATTTCCGCGTGGGCGGCGGGCGCGATCGCGGCGAGCAGGGCGACGGCGAGGAGATGGCGGGTGGCTTTCATGTTGGCAATGCCCTTGGGGCCTGGAAGATGAGCCGCAAGGCTAGGGCGTGAATATTTCGTTGCGATGACAACAACGCCGGCTCCACCGTCGCACCGACCTTCAGGCGGTCAAATGCTGCCTCATAAGTTCGTGAGCTTGTCAGGAAATCGACACAATTCGCCATTCGCATGTTCTGGACCGACTGGTTGCGCGCGCGGCCCGGGAGATTCCCGATCCGCCCGTGCATGCTGGCTGCTCACAGAAGAGGACTGTCGCCTGGTGTCTTGTCCGGATAGCGGCACAGGTCGCGGATCACGCACTTCGGGCAATCCGGTTTGCGCGCCCTGCAGGTGTAGCGACCGTGCAGGATGAGCCAATGGTGCGCGTGCAGCCGGTAGGCGTCGGGCACGCGTTTCTCCAGCGCGTCCTCGACCGCGCGCACATCCTTGCCCGGGGCCAGGCCGGTCCGGTTCGAGACCCGGAAGATGTGCGTGTCCACGGCAATGGTGGGCTCGCCGAACGCGACATTCAGCACCACGTTGGCGGTCTTGCGGCCGACGCCCGGGAGCGATTCGAGCGCCTCGCGGCTATTCGGTACCTCGCCGCCATGTCGCTCGATCAGCAGCCGGGACATGGCGATTACGTTGGCGGCCTTGGCGTTGAACAGGCCGATGGTCGAGATGTGGCGCTTCAGGCGTTCTTCGCCCAACGCCAGCATGGCCGCGGGCGTATTGGCGACCGGAAACAGCCGGCGCGTGGCCTTGTTCACGCCTACGTCGGTGGCCTGGGCGGACAGGATGACCGCGACCAGCAGCTCGTAGGAACTGGAGTACTCGAGTTCCGTCGCCGGCTCGGGGTCGAGTTCGGCCAGTCGGGCGAAGAGCTCCTCCACTTCCGCCGCGGACAGCTGCGCGGTGCGGCGCGGCTTGCGCGCGGCACTCAAGGCTTGCCGGCCCTGGTCCTGGCCCGGGCCAGCGCCGCGGCAGCAGCGGGAGGCAGTGCCGATACGGGCGGGAGTCTTCTGCTTGCGCGTTCTTCGGCGCGTCGCTGCAGGCGCTGCTCGCGGGTGCGGAAGCGCTGACGCGCCTCCAGTGCCTTCAATCGGGAGGCGCGGGTCGACGAAAGCATGGCGATCTGTTCCAGGGAAATCCCCATGGAGCGAGCGCAATCCTCGCAGCCGTTCCAGTCCAGCAGGCCGCGGTCTAGCGCCAGGGCCACGTCGCCCTGCGCCAGCGCCTCCGCGACGCGAGGCAGGGCGTCAGCTTGCCCGGTGTCGATACCCATGCCGCAGCGGCTGCAAGCCGACATCGTTCAATGCCCCGCGAACGCCGGCTTGCGCTTTTCCAGGAAGGCGCGCGTGCCTTCGCGCATGTCCTGGGTGGCGAACACCAGCCCGAATTGCGCGGATTCGTATTCCAGGCCTTCCTCGATGCCGCATTCGCCGCCGATGTTGACGCAGTCGAGCATGCTGCGCAGCGCATGCGGCGCTGAACTGGCGAGCTGGTTTGCTAGCTGCATCGTTTCCGCTTCGAGTTCGGCCGCCGGAATTACCCGGTTGACCACGCCCAGCTGCAGTGCGCGGTTCGCGTCGATTGGCGCGCCGGTGAGGCACAGTTCCAGGGTCGCCGCGCGTCCGGCCAGACGCAGCAAGCGCTGGGTGCCGCCGAAACCCGGGATCAGACCGAGGTTGATTTCCGGCTGCCCAAGGCGTGCCGTGTCGGCAGCGATGCGCAGGTGGCAGCACATCGCCAGCTCCAGGCCGCCGCCCAGGGCGAAACCATTGACCATCGCGATCACCGGTTTGGGCATGCGCTCGACCCGTCGCATCATGCGCTGGCCGCGCAGCGAGAAATCGCGTGCTTCCATCGGCGTCAGATCCGCCATCTCGGCAATGTCGGCACCGGCGACGAAGGCCTTCGGACCCGACCCCGTCAGCACCACCACACGCACCGCCGCATCCGCCGCGGTCTGGTCGAATGCGCGGTGCAGCGCCTCCAGGGTTGAAGCATTCAGGGCGTTGAGCTTGTCGGGGCGATCGATGGCGATGACGCGCACGGTGCCGTGGTCGGCGATCTTCAGAACGTTGTCGGACATTGTGAAAGGCTCGTAAATCGGGGTTCGGACGCGGAACTTGTCAGGCCTGACGCAGTCGTAGGGGGTCGGTGTCAGTGGCGGTTAAGCCGGCTGCCCGGTATCCTAGCGTGTCCATTTCGAGTTACGTGCCCTCGGCGCGCTCCGCGCGCCCGCACACCCCACCTGGAGGTTGTACCGCATGAAGTTGCGTTTGCTTGCCGCCGCGTTGACGGCCATTACCCTGACCGCCGGCGCTGCCAGCGCGCAGGACACCGCGTCCGAGAAGGGCAAGCTGAGCTACGCGCTTGGCTACGACCTCGGCCGCAATCTGGTCGAGAGCGGTGAACAGGTGGATCTGGCCACGGTTTACAAGGGCGTGCAGGACGGCTTCGGCAAGAAGCAGCCGACCGTGCCGGTGGAGCAGCTGCGCACGGCCGTGCAGGCCATGCAACAGCGCCAGCTGGCCAAGGCCAAGGCCCAGTTCGACAAGGCTTCGGCCGAGAACAAGACCAAGTCCGATGCATTCCTGGCCCAGAACAAGGCCAAGGCGGGCGTGAAGAGCCTGCCTAGCGGCGTGCAGTATCGCGAGGTGGAGAAGGGCTCGGGCGCCAAGCCGACCCAGAACAGCGACGTACAGCTGCAGTACAAGGGTTCGCTGGCCGACGGTCGTACGTTCGTCGATACCAACACGCCGCAGCAGGGCCAGCCGGCAGGACCGGTGACCATGAAGGTCAGCCAGATCCCGCTGACCGGCCTGCGCGAGGCGCTGGTCATGATGCCCGCGGGCGCCCGCTGGGAAGTGGTGCTGCCGGCCGACAAGGCCTACGGCAACACGCCGCAGTCTCCGATCGGCCCGAACCAGGCTGTCGTCTTCGACGTCAAGCTGGTGAGCGTGAAGTAAGCCCGAACGCAGCAGGTCGCCCGCCTCGGCGGGATGCGGTGAATCAACCTGCTGGTTTCATGGACCTGCTGGCGCCGACCACGAAGGTCGGCGCTTTGCTATCCGGAAGATGAGTTCCTTCTATCCCCCGTATCGCGCTGTTCTGAGCCCGTGCACCGGCGTATGCATGCTGGGCGAGGACGGTTATTGCCTGGGCTGCCATCGCACCGGCGCGGAGATCGCCAGCTGGCTTCAGATGGGTGACGACGAACGGTTGCGACTGATGGAGACCGAGCTGCCGCAGCGCGAAGCAGGTCGCGGATGAGTCCACATGCGGCCCGGATCGATGCGATCCGGCGTGCACTGCATCCGCCGCACGCCATCCCGACGGGTCCGGCCTGGAACCAGGCGGAACTGGAGGGTTTGCTGCCAGGTAACAGCGCCCTGGTTCCCGCGGCCGTACTGGTGGGCCTCGTGGCCAGGACCGATGCGCTCAATGTGCTGCTGACCCTGCGCACCGACGATCTGCGCAACCACGCCGGTCAGGTGAGCTTTCCGGGTGGACGGGTCGAGGCAGCCGATCCGGGCCCGGCAGCGGCAGCGCTGCGCGAAGCCCGCGAGGAGATCGGCCTGCAGCCGGCCCAGGTGGAGCCGCTCGGCTGGCTGGATCCGCTGGCCACGATCACCGGGTTCCGGGTGCTGCCGCTCGTGGGTCTGGTGCATGGGGACGCGGAACCGGTTCCCGACCCGCGCGAGGTTGCCGCGGTGTTCGAGGTCCCGCTGGCGCACCTGCTCGCCCCCGCCAACCTGCGACGGGTGCCGATCGACTATCGTGGACGCACGCGGTACGTGCTGGAATATCTACCGCACGACGGAGGGGCCCGGATCTGGGGAGCCACGGCGTCGATGCTGCACAACTTCATGGACCGGATGGACCGGCGCGCCTCCTGAGCGCGCGTTGGTGCGCCAGACAAGAGAAGGGATCCCAATGGCAGGTTGGACCACGCTGGTACAGGCCGAAACGCTGGCGATCGCTCTGCAGCGCGACGACGTGATCGTTGTCGACTGCCGTTTCAGCTTGGTGGATCCGAACGCGGGGGAGTCCGCCTACCGGGAGGCGCACATTCCGGGCGCGGTGTATGCGCATCTGGAAAGCGACCTTGCCGCGCCGGGCCAGGCAGGCGCCGGGCGCCACCCGTGGCCTGATGCCGAACAGTTTCGCGCGCGGCTGGAGCAATGGGGTATCACCGCCCAAAGCCAGGTCGTGGCTTATGACGATGCCGATGGCGCCTATGCGGCGCGCTTGTGGTTCCTGCTGCGCGTGTTCGGCCATGAGAAGGTCGCCGTGCTCGATGGCGGCTGGAAGCGCTGGACTTCATTGGGCCTGCCGTCGGAAAGCTTCACTCAGCGTCGGCTGCCGACCTCCTATCGCGGCGCTTTCGATCCGGCGCGACTCGTCGATGCCGGGCAGGTACAGGCGCATGTGGAGGCTGGTGGCCTGCTGCTGGACGCGCGGGCCGCTGAGAGGTTCCGCGGCGAGCAGGAGCCTATCGACCGGGTCGCAGGCCATGTGCCGGGCGCGGTCAACCGCCCCTATGCCGACAACCTGAGCGCTGGCCGGTTCAAGCCGCCGGCCCAGCTCGCGGACGAATACCGCGCCCTGATGCGGGGACGTGCCCCGGAGGACGTGGTCGCGATGTGCGGTTCGGGCGTGACCGCCTGCCATCTGCTGCTGGCAATGGAACGCGCCGGCCTGAAGGGGGCGAAGCTCTACCCGGGCTCCTGGAGCGGATGGATCGGCGATCCGTCGCGGCCGGTCGCCACCGGCGACTGACCGGATCGGGCCGACCGGTCCGGCCCATTCGCACCGCATCGCCGGCGCCGGATTATTTGCCCAGCTTCGCCACCAATGCGCGCAGTCCCGCCTGTGTGTCGGGTGCGCTCCAGGCGTCGAGGAACGTCTCCAGGCGAATGCGTTCGGGCGCCAGCGCCGCGACCAGGTCTGCGCGGGCGATGGCGCGGGTCTGCAGCATCGGCGTGCGCGGCAGCTGCAGCAGCGGTTCGAGCCAGGCGCGGGCGCGCTGGGCGACGTGATCGATGTCGGTCAGCTCGTCCACCAGGCCCAGGGCCAGCGCGGTCTCCGAGTCGACCATCTCCCCGCCGACCAGCAGCCGTTCCGCGCGATATGGACCGACCACGCGCCGCATCAGGTGCTGGATGCCCTCCGGAGCGACCAGCCCGACCTGGGTTTCGTTCAGGCCGATCCGGTACGGCCCCGAGGCCATCACCCGGTAATCGCAGCACAGCGCCAGCACGCAGCCGCCGGCGGGGGCGTGTCCGGCGATCGCCGCGACCACCGGCACCGCACTGTTGGCCAGCGCGCGTGCCGCCTGGAAAAACGCGTCCCAGGCTGCGGCGAGCGCAGCGCGGTTCTCGCCCAAGGCCAGCAGGAAGGGCACGTCCAGGCCGGCGGAGAAGACCTTCGGCCCGCCAGACAACACCAGTCCTTGCGCTCCCGCCGCCGCAGAACCGGTGATCGCACTCGTCAGTGCGCCGCACAGGTCCGGGTTCAGCGCATTGACTGGTGCACGGGCCAGCCGCAACTCGTGGATGGTGCCGTGATCGATGGTTTCGACGAATGTCATGGATGGTGCGTCATGGACGGATGCCGGGTGCCCAGCGGTAGCGGGCAGTGTAGGTGACGCGTGCCTCACCGTTGGCGGGCACCGTAACTTCGAACTCGGCGCGGTGGGCGTCGCGTTTCTTCGCCGGTACGCTGCTGTCGACGATCTCCCATGCGCTCCAGCGCGGGATCGGCTCGACCACCAGCACCGGCGTGGCAATCGGCTTGGCGTTCTTCAGCGTAATGGAGAAGGACTCGGTCATCGTGCGCCCGGCGCGATCGACGCGGAACGCGGTGCGCTCACGTTCGGCGGTCAGGTCGAACGCAGTGCCCACTTCGAGCCGGATCTGCGCACCCTTCGGCGTGTGCGCCAGCGTCGATTCGCCGAGGAAGTCGCGTCCGTCGAAGACGCGAACGCGGCCGCCCGGCAGGGCGCGATCGAGCGCCGAGGCCTTGTCCTTGTTCAGCGAGACGGTGCTCTTTACCGGCTGCGGTCCGGTCTGGTTGTTGAAGCCGGGTTCGATCAGCGGCTGCGGTGGTTCCCACAGCCCGATTTCGGGCGTGGTCTCGTAGGCACGTTCGCAGGCGACGTCGTTCAGCCGTGCGAACAACGGCACCCGTTCGGTGCTGCCATTGGCGATCTCGAAGCCGCCTGGCAGCTCGTAGGCGTGGTATTCGCCCGAAGTGCGTTCCTGCGGCACGTTGCCCGCCATCTGTTGCATCTCGGGTGCCGCGGAAGCCGCCGCGTCGTACCCGAATTCTTCGCGCTGACGCTGTTCGCGCGCCGGCTGACCGGCGACCAGCGTCAGTCTCGCATCACCGAAGGTGACGCCAGAACGGTTCGCCACCAGCGCCGCGCCGTCGAGATCGAGCCTGCAGCCACCGCCCGGCACCAGCGTGGCCAGGTATTCCGCGCGCCAGGCCATGCCGCCCATCGGATAGGACAGTTCGAAGCGGCCTTCGCCTGACTTCGCCGACTGCACGGTCCATTGCAGGGCCGCCTGTTGCGGTATGAGCGCTTCGGCTTCGACCAGGCTGAAGTTGTCGTACTCGCGAATCACCTTGATCCGCCCGTCGTTCAGCGCGAGGGTCAGCCCGTCGCTGGCGCTGACCAGGGTGCCGGTGTCGGTTTGCTTGGCGCCGCCGGAGGTGTGTTCGACCGTCACTCTCCTGCCGGCTGCAGCGGCCAGCACGTCGCGCGAACCTTTCGGTGGGGCGATATAGCGCTGCGACAGGATGCCGATGCCTGCGCCCAGCGGCCGCAGTGTCACGGCTTCGGCATCCATCGCGCGCGGGACGCCGGTGGCGCTGATGCGATTGACGCCGGACTTCAACGTGTATTTCAGCGCACGCTCCACCAGCACGAAACCGGGTGCCGGCCCCTGGAAATCGGCGCCGGCGGCGAGCTGTTCGTAATCGCCGCTGTAGATCGTCAGGTGGGTGCCGGGCTGGGCGGCTTGCGGACTCCTGGACGCCGCGACGGGGAGCGGGTCCGCTCTGTCGGACTGCGGTGCCGCAG
This sequence comes from Lysobacter sp. M15, assembly GCF_022662515.1. Lineage (NCBI taxonomy): Bacteria > Pseudomonadati > Pseudomonadota > Gammaproteobacteria > Lysobacterales > Lysobacteraceae > Lysobacter > Lysobacter sp. M15. The sequence continues at coordinate 273,871 of NZ_JAKPBV010000002.1, forward strand.
AAGGCGATGCTTGTTCGCGGGTACAGCCTGCCATGGAGCAGGCGAGGGCAAGCAGGGGTAGCGCACGATGCATGAGCGGTTCCTGTGAGGCCTGTCGTTATGATAGGCCGATGAACGCTCATCGCTTGGCTTCGGGGTTGGCTGCGTTTTGGATGTGTTGCATCGCGTTGAGCGCATGCGCAAGCGATTGCGCGCCGCGGGTGCGCGAGGGCTGGGTCAGGCTCACGCCAGGCGGCATGCCGATGCACGCCGGGTTCGGCCGGATCGAGAATTCCTGCGCATCGGCGGTGACGATCGTGGCCGCGAGCAGTCCGGCTTACGCCAGCGTGGAGTTGCATGAAACACGCATCGATGGCGGCGTGAGCCGGATGCGCGCGGTCCCCACGCTGCGGATCGCCCCAGGCGATGCCGCAGTGCTCAAGCCCGGCGGGCTACATTTGATGCTGATGCAGCCGAAAGCAGCGCCCAAGCCGGGCAGCAAGGTGGCGATCGAGTTCGAGCTGGCCAGCGGCGGCAAGCTGCTCGGCGAATTCGAGGTGCGCAAGCCGGCGTTGTAGGCGCGTCGCTTTAGCGCGACTGGAGAGCTGGTGAGGCGGTCGCGTCGAAGCGGCGCTCCTACAGCTCCTGCATGGACACGGCCTTCCGGATCGAGTCCGGCAACGGCCGTGGACGCCCGCTGGCACGATCGATCCACACCGCGACCACGTGACCATCGCAATACAGGATCGTTCCATCGTCGCTGGCGATGGCATGGCCGATCGTGACGCTGCTCGTGCCGACGCGATCGACGAACAGCTGCACGACGACCTCCGACGGATACGGAATCGGCTGCCGGTAATTGAGCTGGACCGCCGCAAGCAGCGGCGCGAACTCGTCGGTCACCCAGGCCTCGCCGATGGAGTCGAACCAGCGGATCCGCGCTTCCTCCAGGTAGGTGAGGAAGTTCGAGTTGTTGACGTGATTGAACGCATCCAGGTCGCCCCAGCGCAGTTGCAGCGGCAAGCGGAACAGGGCGGTGCGGTTGTCGAGGCTCATGCGGGCAGGATGTGGGAGGAAGAAAACAGTGACTGCTGGCGGCGCGCGCGCAGCGCCTGCCGCGTTGCTCAGGCCGCCGACCTGCGCCTGGCAGGCTTGGTGTCCAGGTTAAGCGCCTTGGCCAGGAACCGGCCGGTGTGCGATTGCGGCATCCGCGCGACGTCCTCGGGTGTGCCTTCGGCGATGATCTGGCCGCCACGATGGCCGCCTTCCGGACCCAGGTCGACGATCCAGTCGGCGGTCTTGATCACGTCGAGGTTGTGCTCGATCACCACGATCGTGTTGCCGTCGTCACGCAGCTTGTGCAGCACGGTCAGCAGGTGCTCGATATCGTGAAAATGCAGACCGGTGGTCGGCTCGTCCAGGATGTAGAGCGTGCGCCCGGTGTCGCGCCGCGACAGTTCCTTCGACAGCTTCACCCGCTGCGCTTCGCCGCCGGAAAGGGTCGTGGCACTCTGGCCCAGCTTGATGTAGCTCAGGCCCACGTCCACCAGGGTCTCGAGCTTGCGTGCGATGCTGGGGACCGGTTCGAACAGCTTGAGTGCGTCCTCGACCGTCATCTCGAGCACGTCGTGGATGCTGTGTCCCTTGTACAGGATCTCCAGTGTCTCGCGGTTGTAGCGCTTGCCATGGCACACGTCGCAGGGCACGTACACGTCGGGCAGGAAGTGCATCTCGACCTTGATCAGGCCATCGCCCTGGCAGGCTTCGCAGCGACCGCCGCGCACGTTGAAGGAAAAGCGGCCCGCGGCATAACCGCGTGCGCGCGATTCGGGCACCTGCGCGAACAGCTCGCGCAGCGGCGTGAACAGGCCGGTGTAGGTGGCGGGATTCGAGCGCGGCGTGCGGCCGATCGGCGACTGGTCGATGTCCACCACCTTGTCGAACAGGTCCAGCCCCTGCACGTCGCGGTAAGGCGCGGGCTTGTGCGAGGCACCGTTGATCTCGTTCGCGGCCAGTGCGTACAGCGTGTCGTTGATCAGAGTCGACTTGCCGGAACCGGAAACACCGGTGATCGCGGTGAACAGGCCGGCCGGGATTTCGACGTCCACGTTCTTGAGGTTGTTGCCCGAGGCACCCTGCAGGGTCAGCAGCATCTTGCGGTTGGGCTTGTGCCGCGATTTCGGCACCGCGATCTGGCGCTTGCCGCTGAGGTACTGGCCGGTGACCGAACGCGGCGCCTTGAGCACGTCCTCGAACGAGCCCTGCGCCACCACCTCGCCGCCGTGCACGCCGGCGCCCGGGCCGATGTCGACGATGTGGTCGGCCAGGCGGATCGCATCCTCGTCGTGCTCGACCACGATCACTGTGTTGCCCAGGTCGCGCAAGCGGGTGAGCGTGCCCAGCAGGCGCTCGTTATCGCGCTGGTGCAGGCCGATCGAAGGCTCGTCGAGCACATACATCACGCCGACCAGGCCGGCGCCGATCTGGGAGGCGAGGCGGATGCGCTGCGCTTCGCCGCCGGAAAGCGAATCGGCCTTGCGTTCCAGGGTCAGGTAGTCGAGTCCGACGTCGACCAGGAAGCTCAGCCGCTCGGCGATTTCCTTGACGATCTTGGACGCGACCTCGCCACGCCAGCCGGACAGGGTCAGCTGGCCGAAGAACGCCAGCGCCTCGTCGATCGGCAGCACCACCAGGTCCGGCAGCGGCCGGTCGGCGACGAACACGTTGCGGGCGGAGCTATTCAGGCGCGCGCCGCCGCATTCGGTGCAGGGGCGTTCGCTGATGTATTTACTCAGTTCCTCGCGCACCGCGGACGATTCGGTCTCGCGGTAGCGCCGCTCCAGGTTCGGCACGATGCCTTCGAACTTGTGCTTGCGCTGATGGCGGCTGCCCGAATCGGAGATGTAAGTGAAATTCACCACATCGCGGCCGCTGCCATAGAGCACGGCCTGACGCACGTCCTCGTCCAGATCCTGCCAGGCGGTGTCGACCTTGAAGCCGTAATGCTTGGCCAGCGACTGGATCATGTGGAAGTAATACGCGTTGCGACGGTCCCAGCCGCGCACCGCGCCGGCGGCCAGCGACAGCTCGGGATGCACGACCACCCGTGCTGGGTCGAAGAATTGCGCCACGCCCAGACCATCGCAGGTGGGGCAGGCGCCGACCGGCGAGTTGAACGAGAACAGCCGCGGTTCCAGCTCCGGCAGCGAGTAGTCGCAGACCGGGCAGCTGTACTTGGAGGAGAACAGGATCGGGGCCGCGGTCTCGTCGTCCATCGACGTGACCAGTGCGCTGCCTTCGCCCAACTTCAGCGCGGTCTCGAAGGATTCGGCCAGGCGCTGCTTGAGATCCTCGCGCACCTTGAAGCGGTCGATCACCGCTTCGATGGTGTGCTTGACCCGCAGGGCTAGCGGCGGGACCGCATCGATCTCATGCAGTACGCCGTCGACCCTGACCCGCACGAAGCCCTGGGCGCGCAGCTGGTCGAAGACCTGGGCGTGCTCGCCCTTGCGATCGCGCACCACTGGCGCCAGCAGCATCCAGCGCGTGTCGCGGGTCTGCTCGTCCACCCCCAGTGCCAGCACGTGATCCACCATCTGGCTCACGGTCTGCGCTTCGAGCGGGTAGCCGTGGTCGGGGCAGCGCGGGATGCCCACGCGCGCGTACAGCAGGCGCAGGTAGTCGTAGATCTCGGTGATCGTGCCCACGGTAGAGCGCGGATTGTGCGAGGTCGACTTCTGCTCGATCGAAATCGCCGGGCTGAGCCCTTCGATGTGATCGACGTCGGGCTTCTCCATGACGCTCAGGAACTGGCGCGCATAGGCCGACAGCGATTCCACGTAGCGACGCTGGCCCTCGGCGTAGATCGTGTCGAAGGCCAGCGAGGACTTGCCCGAGCCGGACAGTCCGGTGATCACGATCAGCCGCTCGCGCGGCAGGTCGAGATCGAAATTCTTGAGATTGTGCGTCCGCGCGCCGCGGATGCGGATCGTATCCAGCGCCATCAATGGGTCCGGGTTGCTGCGGAGAAGGGCATCACGCCCGCGAACGCCGGGCGATCGACCAGCGTAGCGACTGGGTGAGGTGGGGGCAAACTTGCGATTCGGCAAGATCGCCTGGCGGCGTCTCGCCCGCTGAGACGGCGGGTTGTGCGGCGCGGTTCAGTCGACGGGCGTGGGCGCCGCCGGTCCGGCCTCGCCTTCCGCAACCGGCTCGGTGCCGGTCGCAGGCTGGTCCGTCGCAGCGTCCAGCGGCGGCGCGATCGTGAATTCGACGATGTCGGCCTTGCCTCCACCGTTTGGCTCTGCCACGACGGCCTCGACCTGGTCCGCCCCGATGCCGCGCAGCGCCAGCTGGGTGGCGATCGCTTCGGCGCGCTGTCGGGCAATGGCAGCGCCTTCGCCGTCGCGCTCCGGGTAAACCCGCAGTCGCAGCCGCGCGACCGGTCCAGCAGCGCGGATCGCGCGCGCGCCGCGCGCCAGGCCTTCGATGCTGGCAGGGACGAGCAGGCCACTGTTGTCGTGGAACCGGATTGGAATGGCGTTCAAGAAGGCAAGCAGTCCGTCCCGATCGCCCCGCTCCGGTAGCGCCTGGCGCAGGTCGACGCCCATGAACTGTCCCGCCAACGCATACCCGGGATACAGGCGCTGTGCCTGCCTGAGCAGGGTCGCCCGGTGCTCCTGGCTGAGTTCGCCGATAAGCTCGATCCGTTTGCCCTGCAACTGCAGCTGCCCGCCGCTGCGCCTCAGGGCGCCCGCCAATGGGCCCAGCTCCGCGGCCCAGGGCGGGGGCAGGGTGGCCGGGTCCACGTCGATCGTGCCCTGCGCCGGTCCGGTGCCGTCCAGCGCATCGGTCAGCCGCCGGCGCGTGGCGGCGTCTGCGACGACTCCCAGATAGCGCAACGTGCTGCCCTCGGCGACCAGGGTCAGGCTGGCCTCGGCTTTCGGAATCGGCGTGTGCGGCAGCTCGGAAGCCTGCTGTGGGCGGCTGCAGCCAGCGATCACGGCCATCAGCCCGGCCAACGCAGCGACGAGCGCTGTGCGTCCGCGGCAGGCGGTGGCATACGGGATCGTGGGTGTCATCGGGTAGCGTCTGCGCCGGCTCGCGGCCGCGATGGAATCCGCACCTTACGACAGAGCGCATGACGCGCGACACCTTTGCGCGGTGCAACACCCTGTCAGGGCGTCGCCTGGGCGTTCACCAATGGTGAGGACCGTCCACTGCCCGGCCTGGCGTTGGCGGCCGCAGGCTCGGCTCGCGCCAGGCCCCTCGGTACGACCTCGGCCAGGGCGAATTCGACACGCCCGGCTTTGCCAGCCGGGCCGCCGTCCAGCACGGTCGCATCGAGCCTGCCGGGACCGATGCCGCGGATCGCCAGCTGCACCTTGATGGAGTTCGCGCGCTGGAAGGCGATGTCGCGGTCGTAGTCCGGCATGTCGCTGCGTTCCGGGTGAACGCCCACCTGCAGGCGGAGCTCAGTGTCCGCCGCCTGGATTGCGCGTGCGGCGCGGCTGAGGCCATCCAGACTGCCGGGGGAAACCACCCCGCTGTCGGCCTGGAACGAGATCGGGATGCGGTTGAGGAGGGCCAGCAAGGCAACGTGGTCATCCCCCTCAGGCAGCGCGTGATTGGTATCGACGCCTTCGAACAACCCGGTCAGCGCATGGTCCGGATAGAGTTCGCGCGCCTTGCGCAGCAGAGCGGCCCGGTTTTCGTCGGGCACCGCACCGCTGAGTTCGATGCGCTTGCCCCGGAAATCGAGCATGCCGCCGGGCACGCGGAAAACGAGGAACAGCTTGTCGAGCGCGCCCACCCAAGGCGCCGGATGGGTATTGGGGTCGAGCGCGATCGTGCCTTGGGCATCGCGGCCGTAGACCGATTCGAGGCTGCGCAACAAGGACTCGCGCGTCGCCTGGTCCGCCACGATGCCTTCGAAATGGTAGCGCCCGCTGTTGTTGGCCACGGTCAGCCGCGCGTCCGTCTTCGGCAATGGACTGACCTGTGGTGCCTGCGCGAGTTCTCCGCTCGGCTGCTGCCCGCAGCCGGTGCCGATGACGAGCAGCGCAACCACTGCGAACGGCTGCGCAGCACGCAGCGCGGATCGTATGACCGTGCGGGCCTGAAGCGGAAGCGTAACAGCAGACATGTCGCCCCTCATGCTGGAAGTACTGGCAAGTCGAGGGCCCGGCGAACCGGGCCCTCGTACTGGCGGCAGTCAACGTCGCGAGTTGAACTCGATCTCGACCTCGTCCGAGCACTCTTCGGTGCCCTTGTTGCAGATCATGTAGGTCTTGGTGCCGGTGCCCACGATCCGGAAGATGTCGGTATACGCTCCGGTGTTGCGAGTGGTGGCATAGATCGCGCCGTCGCGGTAGATATCCACCTGGCGCTTGCCCGCATCCCAGGTCAGCAGCACCCGGGTGCGGTGTCCGGACAGCTGGGTCACCGTGGCCGCTTCGCCGCGCGGCCAGTTGGCATCCACGAAGCTCGGATATAGCGAAACGCCGGTCGCGGCGGAGAAGCCCTTGATCCGCACGTAGTAGGTGCCGCTCTCCGGCGCGGGGAAGTAGCAGGTTTCCTCGTTCCCGGAGCGGAACGGCCGGCAGTCGTAGGCCGTGTCGGTCGGTCGCTGGCCCCGGCGAACGTACATGTCGGCATCGCCGGTGCCGCCGGACATGCCGAAGAACAATTGCGACGCGCCGTTGGGCACCTGCAGTTCGTAGACGATGTCCGTGCCTTGGGCGACCTGGATTCCGGTCACCACCACGCCGTTCTGCAGCGGGATGCCCGGCGGCGGCGGCGGCGGCGGCGGGGGATCCGGCGGCAGCGGCTCGGATCCGTTGGCCACCGCGATCGCCGCGCGCGCGTCGATGATGCCGGTGCCGCAGGGCTTGTCATAACTGCACCCGCCGGCGAAACCGCCGTTCGCGTAGGCAGTGTTTTCGAGAATTTCCTCGATCACATCGGGCGTCTTCGGCGTGTCGGCTGCGGCTTGCATCAGCGCGACAGTCCCGGCGACGTGCGGCGCCGCCATGGAGGTGCCCGCGTACCAGGCATAGCCCTCGGTCGTCGGCCCCTGCGTGCCCAGGTTGAGCGTAGACAGCACGTTGTCTTCTGCCGGCGCCACGCCCGATCCGCCCGGGGCCGCCACGTCGACCAGGTTGCCGAAATTGGAATAACCCGCCAGCGCACCGGTCGGACCGACCGCGGATACCGCGATCACGTTCTCGCAGTTGGAAGGGGTGTGGCCCGCGACGTCGCTGCTGCCGTTGCCGGCCGCAGTGACGATCGTGGTGCCGCGGGAGACCGCTCCGTCGATCGCGTCCTGCATCGCCACGGGGCAGGCGCCGCCGCCGCCGAGACTGAGGTTGATCACCTCGGCCGGGGTGGCGTTGTCCGGGACGTTGGCGACGCTGCCGCCGGAGGCCCAGGTCACCGCGTCGACGATGTCGGAGAAGAAGCCGCCGCACTTGCCCAGCACGCGCACCGGCTGCACCCGCGCGCCCGGAGCCACGCCGGCCACGCCCGCGCCGTTGTTGGTCGCCGCGGCCACGGTGCCGGCGACGTGGGTGCCGTGCCAGCTGCTGTCCTCGGGGATGCCGAAAATGTTGCATTCGCCGTCGTGCCAGTCGCCCGGATCGCTGGGGTCGGCGTCGCGGCCGTCGCCGTCGACAGCGGTGTCGATGTCGGCGATGAAGTCGTAGCCGGCCACTTTCTGACCGTCGAGTTCGGAATGCGCGGTGATGCCGGTATCGAGCACCGCGACCACCACGCCGTCGCCCTGGCTGAGGTCCCACGCCGGCTCCAGATTGATCCCGCCGGCACCATTGCCGTAATGCCACTGCTGCGTGTACAGCGGATCGTTCGGGACGAAGGCGGGCTTCACGCGGGCGTCGATGTCGACCGCACGCACGTTCGGATCCTTGAGCAACTCGATCATCAGGCGTTTGGCGGCGGCCCTGCCGAGCTTGCGCTCGGTCCGGATCAGGCTCGCGCCGGTCGCCAGAGTGCGGACCGGCCTGATGCGCACGCCGAGCGCGACCGCTGCTTTGGACAGGGCCTCGTTGCGCGTAGCCGCGGTGAGCCGGGCGCCGCCGTCGCGATAGGTAACGATGAAGCGGTCGGTGCTGGCCTGCTGTTTGGCCGCGAGCTGCGAACTGGCCGGCAGGCCGCGTTGGGCGAAGGTCGCCAGCTTGCCGCCGGAGTAAGCCACCGGGGCGATGAACACCGCGGTCGCCACGGCAAGCGCCGTGAGACCGGTGGAACGGGTGATGCGGATCATGCTTCTCTCCCGAACATCGTGAAGGGGCGTCCCGAGGGTCCCCCCTGTCCTTCGGGAAGTGCCTGATCGCCCCGCCATCCCGGCGGAGCACAATTGGTTGTAGGAATCGACCCGGCCGACCCCGTTTGACCCACCCAGCGGTACGCGGCTGGGCATCCCCATCCCGGCGCCAGCGTTCAGGACCCGCTCGGCTGGCGTTCAGGTTTGACGACGCAGCCGATTCTCGATCGGCGCGGCGGTCCTGCAAGCTGGGGCTGACCCTAGGATCGACCGCGGATGCCGGCCGCCGCCGCTGTCGCGCCTGATTGCCTGCCTGCGCGCCTTGCTGCAACTCGTTGTTCTGGATACAATTCCGCTTCTGTCCGCCCGGCTTTGCACCGGGCAGGGCGGGTCACCATTAGAAGAACTACAGAAGGAAACACCCATGTACGCAGTCCTCGTCACGGGCGGTAAGCAGTACCGCGTGATGCAAGGCGAGACGATCCGCGTCGAGAAGCTCGACGTCGAAGCCGGCAAGGAGATCAGGTTCGATCAGGTCCTGATGCTCGGCGACGGCGAAGGCGTGAAACTCGGCGATGCGCTCAAGGGCGCGCTGGTCACCGCCACCGTCAAGTCCCACGGCCGCGCCGACAAGGTGCGTATCGTGAAATTCCGCCGCCGCAAGCATCATCGCAAGCAGATGGGCCACCGGCAGCACTACACCGAAATCGAGATCACCGGTATTTCCGGTGACGGCGACAAATCCGATAAGAGCAGGTAAGGAGCAGCAGCCATGGCACACAAGAAGGGCGTAGGTTCCTCGCGCAACGGCCGCGACTCCAACCCGAAGTACCTGGGCGTCAAGATCTACGGGGGCCAGTCGATCGAAGCGGGCAACATCATCATCCGCCAGCGCGGCACCCAGTTCCATCCGGGCATGGGCGTCGGCCTGGGCCGCGACCACACGCTGTTCGCGCTGGTCAACGGGACGGTGGAGTTCTCGACCAAGGGCAAGGAAAAGCGTCGCACGGTCAGCGTGGTGACGGCCGCCTGATCCCGGCGACATCCGCGGAAAACCCCGCTTCGGCGGGGTTTTTCATTTGCGGAGGGCGCAATTGCCGCCTTGCCTTGGAGCGCCGGTGAAGCCGCGCTCGGACGACCCACTAGAATTCGCTGAACCCCGCTCACCGAACCTCGATTCCCACCAGCAATGAAACTCGTCGACGAAGCCGAAATCACAGTCACCGCCGGAAACGGCGGCAACGGCTGCGTGAGTTTCCGTCGCGAGAAGTTCATCCCGCTGGGCGGGCCGGACGGTGGCGACGGCGGCAAGGGCGGCGATGTCTGGCTGCAGGCCGACGAAAACCTCAACACCCTGGTCGACTTTCGCCACCAGAAGCAGTTCCGTGCACGCCGCGGCGAAGGCGGCATGGGCAGCCAGATGTACGGGAAGGGCGGCGAAGACGAGGTCATCCCGGTGCCGGTGGGCACAGTCGTGCACAACGTCGATACCGATGAGGTCATCGGCGACCTGACCGAGCACGGGCAGCGTCTGCTGGTTGCGCGCGGCGGGCATGGTGGCCTGGGCAACATGCACTTCAAGAGTTCGGTCAACCGGTCCCCGCGCCGCTCGACGCCTGGGGGCGAGGGCGAGCAGCGCACGTTGCGGCTGGAGCTGAAGCTGCTGGCCGACGTGGGTCTGCTCGGCTTTCCCAATGCCGGCAAGAGCACCTTCATCCGCGCCGTGTCGGCAGCCACGCCCAAGGTGGCCGACTATCCGTTCACCACGCTCTATCCCAACCTTGGCGTGGTCAGCGTCGAGCCGCATCGCAGCTTCGTGATCGCCGATATTCCCGGCCTGATCGAAGGCGCCGCCGACGGCGCCGGCCTGGGCAGCGTGTTCCTGCGCCATGTGCAGCGCACGCGGCTGCTGCTGCACCTGGTGGACATCGCGCCGATGGAAGGCGGGGTGGAAGCCAGCCCGGTCGAGCAGGTCCGTGCGATCGAGCACGAACTGCGCAAATATGACCCGGCGATGCTCGACAAGCCGCGCTGGCTGGTGCTCAACAAGTCGGACCTGATGTTCGAAGACGAAGCGCGCACGCTTGCCGAACAAGTGGTTGCCGAGCTGGGCTGGACGCAACCCTGGTTTCTGACCTCGGCGATCGGCCGCGAAGGCACATGGCCGGTCATGCTGGCCGTACAGACCTTCCTTGACCGGCAGCGTGAAGAAGAACAGGAAGCAAACGGGTGAGCGCTGGCGCGGCCGCCTTGCCACGGCATCGCCGCGGCGGTGCAACGCAGGCAACAAAAAACCCGGCCGGGGCCGGGTTCTGGACGCAGCGGGTTTCGCGCGTGTTAGGCGGCCTGCAGCGCCTTGATGCGTGCGGTCAGGCGGCTCTTGTGACGGGCGGCCTTGTTCTTGTGGATGAGGCCGCGGGCCGACATCCGGTCGAGCAACGGCTGGGCGGCGGCGAAGGCGTCCTGCGCGGCCTTGGCATCGTGCGCGCCGAGCGCCTTGATCACCTTCTTGACGGCAGTGCGGAGCATCGAGCGCTGGGCGACGTTGCGCGCGTTGCGCACGATGGTCTGCTTGGCGCGCTTCTTGGCGGACTTGATGTTGGCCACGTTCGGAATCTCTGGAAAAAGCGGGTTGGAATGGGCGGGTTCGAAAGCGACGGCGCGCGAAAAGCGCAGCCGGCCGGTCAAACGAAGCGGGAAAGTATGGGCGATTCAGGGACTTGGGTCAACGGCCCAGGCACCTCCCTCGGGGCGGGCGGCGGACCTACGGGGGGAGCAGGCCTCGTGGCAGCCACATCTGTGGGAGCGGCCTCGGCCGCGATCGCTCTGGGTTCGGTCGGGATGATGGAAAACGCAATCGCGGCCAAGGCCGCTCCCACGGGGGCCGGGCGCGGAAAGAGCGCTGATCGCCACATCCGGGGGTTGGAGTGAGCGACCCGGTGGATCCGAAGCTCGATCCGGCGGTCGTCTCGCCGGGGGGCGAGGCCGAGGCGTCAGGCAAGCCGCTGCCCAAGGCCAGCTTGCTGCGCTCGACCTCGATCTTCAGCGCCATGACCCTGTTGTCGCGGATCGCGGGCTTCGTCCGGGATGCGCTGCAGTCGCGCATCTTCGGCACCTCGGCGGCGATGGACGCCTTCGTCATCGCCTACCGGATCCCCAACTACCTGCGCCGGATCTTCGCCGAAGGCTCGATGCAGATGGCCTTCGTGCCGGTGCTCAACGAAATCCGCGAGCGCGGCGACCAGGCCGCCCTGAAGGAGTTCATCGACCGCATGGCCGGCGCCCTGTTTGCCGTGGTCCTGGTGGTCGCAGCCGTGGGGATGCTGGCCGCACCGCTGATCGCGGGCGCGTTCGCACCGGGCTCGATGGACGAACCGCAGAAGTTCGAATGGATCACGCAGATGCTGCGGATCACCTTCCCCTACCTGGTGTTCATCTCGCTGATGGCGCTGGTGGCCTCGGTGCTCAACAGCTTCGGCAAATTCGCCCTGCCGGCGGTCACGCCGGTGCTGCACAACCTGACCGTGATTGCGGCGATGCTGTGGCTGGCGCCGTACTTCGAGGTGCCGGCCAAGGCCCTGGCCTGGGGCGTGCTGGCCGCGGGCATCCTGCAGTTGCTGGTGCTGTGGCCGGCGCTGGGACGGCTGGGACTGCGGCCGACCCTGAAACCCGGCTTCAATCATCCCGACGTGCGTCGGGTGGCGAAGCTGATGCTGCCGACCCTGTTCTCCTCTTCGGTGGGGCAGCTCAATCTGCTGGTGGGAACGGTGTTCGCCTCGCTGCTGGTGACCGGCAGCCAGACCTGGCTGTATCTGTCCGACCGGCTGGTGGAATTTCCGCTGGGCCTGTTCGGGGTGGCGATCGGCACCGTGATCCTGCCGCACCTCTCGCGCCGGCATGCCGCCACCGATTCCGCCGGCTACTCGGCCGCGCTCGACTGGGCCCTGCGCCTGGCGCTGCTGCTGGGCGTGCCGGCGGCGCTGGGCCTGCTGCTGCTCGCCGAGCCGCTGACATCGGTGGTCTACCAGGGCGGCAAGTTCACGGCGCACGACACCCACATGGCGTCGATCAGCCTTGGCGCCATGTGCTTGGGCATTCCGGCGTTCATGTTGAGCAAGGTGCTGTCGCCCGCGTTCTACGCGCGCCAGGACACGAAGACCCCGATGCGCGCGGCGCTATGGACCGTGGCGGCGAACGTGGGGCTGACCATCGCCCTGACCACGCCGCTCTGGTACTACCGTGTGGACGGCGCGCACGGGGGAATCGCACTGGCGACTGCGCTGGCCGGCATCTTCAACGCATGGCTGCTGTGGCGCTACCTGCGTCGCGCCGGGATGTTGCAGCCGCAACCGGGATGGAAGGTCTTCACCGCGCGCCTGGCCACGGCCTGCCTCACCATGGCGGCGGTGCTGGTGGCGATTCGTTGGTGGGTGGGCGACTGGACGACGATCGCGAGCATGTGGCAGCGCACCGTGTGGTTGCTGGCCGCAGTGGCGGCCGGCGCGCTGGTCTACGGGGCGACGTTGTTCGCCACCGGCCTGCGGCCGCGGCATTTGCGGCATTGACAGCGAAGCGTCCCGCGGCAGTACGCGGCTTTGCCCGGTCGCGGCCTCCGTCGCCATGCTGCACCGCAGCTATACTCGCCGGTCCTTATGAACAACCTGCTTCGTGACCGCATGTTTCGCGACGCGCAAGGCGGGCCGCTGTGCCCCCAGGGCAGCGTGGTCTGCATCGGCGCCTTCGACGGCCTGCACCTGGGCCATCGTGCGCTGCTGGGCCATGCGGTCGCGCGCGCGCGCGCAACGGACGTGCCCGCAGTGGCACTGAGCTTCGAGCCGCTGCCGCGCGAGTTCTTCGCGCGCGACGCCAAGCCGCCAAGGCTGATGCTGCCGCGCGCCAAAGTGCAGGGTTTGTTCGGATCGGGGATCGACCGGATCGGCCTGCTTCGATTCAACGCCGCCCTGGCTGCGATGTCGCCAGAGCAGTTCGTGCAGCGCCTGCTGGTCTCGCGCCTGGCAGCGCGCGAGGTGTGGGTCGGCCCGGAGTTCCGCTTCGGCAAGGGTCGCGTCGGCGATCTGTCCACGCTGCAGGCGCTCGGTGCGGAACATGGCTTCGCCGCCGGCGCGATCGACCCGGTCGAACTCGGTGGCGAGCGCGTCTCCAGCACCCGCATCCGCGCCGCCCTAGGACAGGGCGACTTCGGGCTGGCCGCGCGACTGCTCGGGGCGCCCTACGCCATCGGCGGGCGTGTCGTCCGCGGTAGCCAGCTCGGGCGCACGCTCGGGTTCCCGACCGCCAACCTGCGCTTCGGCAACAAGACGCCGGCACTGCGCGGGATCTACGCCACGCGCGTGCATGGCGTGGGCGCGCAGCCGTGGCCATCGGTGTCGTCGTTCGGTACGCGCCCCACGATTGATGGCACTGAACCGCTCCTGGAAGCGCATCTGTTCGATTTCGACGGCGACCTGTATGGCCGTCGGATCGAGGTCGAGTTCGTCGCCAGGCTGCGCGACGAAGAGAAATTCCCGGACCTGCCGACCCTTGTCGCGCAGATGCATCGTGACGCCGCCCAGGCGCGCGCGGTTCTTCAGCAGAATTCCCTCCCACAGCCAGCACCCAGGCGAGCCAGCGCGTGAGCGAAAAACAAGACAACCCGTACAAGTCCACGATCCTGCTGCCGGAGACTGCGTTCCCGATGCGTGGCGATCTGCCCAAGCGCGAGCCGCTCACGCTCGCGCGCTGGGAGGGCGAGGACCTGTACGCGCGTATCCGCGAGAAGGTGCAGGGGCGGGCAAAACGCTTCGTGCTGCACGACGGCCCGCCGTACGCCAACGGCGAGATCCACATCGGCCATGCGGTCAACAAGGTGCTCAAGGACATCGTGGTCAAGTCGCGGCTGCTGGCCGGCTTTGATGCGCCCTACGTGCCGGGCTGGGACTGCCATGGTCTGCCGATCGAGCACAAGGTGGAGAAGGAATTCGGCAAGGTCGGCGACAAACTCGATGCCGCCGCATTCCGCGCGAAGTGTCGCGAGTACGCGACCACCCAGATCGATCTGCAGCGTCGCGACTTCCAGCGCCTGGGTGTCGTTGGCGACTGGCAGAAGCCGTACCTGACCATGGATTTCCGCTATGAAGCGGACATCCTGCGTTCGCTGGCCAGGATCATCGAACGCGGTCACCTGGTACGCGGGGTCAAGCCCGTGTACTGGTGCTTCGACTGCGGCTCGGCGCTGGCGGAAGCGGAGATCGAATACCAGGACAAGGTGTCGCCTGCGGTCGACATCGCATACCCGGCGCGCGACGCGCAGGCATTCGCGCGCGCCTTCGGCATCGAGATTCCGGCCGACGTGGAAGTCGCCGTACCGATCTGGACGACCACGCCATGGACGTTACCCGCCTCGTTGGCGGTGAGCGTAGGTGCGGAGCTCGAATACGCGCTGGTGGAAGGCCCCGCACACGGCGGCAGGCGGCGCTGGCTGGTCGTCGCCGAGGCGCTGGTGCCCAAGGCGTTGCAGCGCTACGGCGTGGACGAAACGGTCGTACACGGTCGCGCGACCGGTGCGGCCCTGGAACTGCTGCTGCTCGCGCATCCATTTGCTTCGTTGAGCAGCGCATATGCCGGGCGCGACATCCCCCTGCTGGTGGGCAGCCACGTGTCCGCCGAAGACGGCACCGGCGCCGTCCACACCGCGCCTGGCCACGGCCAGGAAGACTTCGCGGTGGGCCAGCAGTACGGTCTGCTCGAGAAGTACACCGCAGCGCAAATCAATCCGGTCGACGGCCGCGGCGTCTACCTGCCATCCACTCCGCCGCTCGGCGAGGTCGCACTGGCGGGCGTGCACATCTGGAAGGCGAACGAGCTGATCGTTGACGCCCTGCGCGACAGCGGCGCGCTGCTCGCGTTCGCCAGGTTCAACCACAGTTATCCGCACTGCTGGAGGCACAAGACGCCAGTGGTGTTCCGCGCCACGCCGCAGTGGTTCATTTCGATGGAGCAGGCCGGGCTGCGCCGCGATGCCCTGGCCGCAATCCCCGAAGTGTCGTGGGTGCCGGAGTGGGGTGAAGCCCGCATCTACGGCATGATCGAACACCGCCCCGACTGGACCATCTCGCGCCAGCGCTACTGGGGTGTGCCGATCGCACTGTTCTTCGATCGGGAAACCGGGGAGCCGCATCCGCGCACGGTCGAGCTGATGCACCAGGTCGCGGACCGGGTGCAGGTCGAGGGCGTCGAGGCCTGGTATGCGCTGAAGCCCGAAGAAGTGCTGGGCGAGGATGCCGCGCGCTACGAGAAGGTCACCGACATCCTCGACGTGTGGTTCGACTCCGGCGCCAGCCATGAATGCGTGCTGGCCCAGCGCCCGCAGGACGGTTTGCGCAAGCCGGCCGACCTGTACCTGGAAGGTTCCGACCAGCACCGCGGTTGGTTCCACAGCGCGCTGCTCACCGGCGTGGCGATGGACGGCACGGCGCCTTACCGGCAGGTGCTCACCCACGGCTTCACGGTCGACGAGAACGGCAGGAAGATGTCCAAGTCGCTCGGCAACGTGGTGGTGCCGCAGAAGGTCATCGACCAGATGGGCGCGGACGTGCTGCGCCTGTGGGTGGCGGCGACCGACTTCAGCGCCGAGATGTCGGTGTCGGACAAGATCCTGAAGCAGAACAGCGACGTCTATCGCCGGATCCGCAATACCGCGCGATTCCTGCTGGGCAACCTGCACGGTTTCGATCCGGCCGCGCACCTGCGACCGCTTGGCGACATGGTGGCGCTGGATCGCTGGATCGTGCATCGCGCCTTCGAAGTGCAGGAGCGCATCGCGGCCGCCTACGAACGTTATGACTTCGCCGAGATCGTGCAGCTGCTGTCGAACTTCTGCAGCGTGGATCTGGGGTCGCTGTATCTGGATGTCACCAAGGACCGGCTCTACACGATGCCGGAGGATTCGCGCGGCCGGCGCAGCGCGCAGAGCGCGATGTTCCGCATCGCCGAAGCCTTCGTCCGCTGGATCGCCCCGATCCTGGCGTTCACCGCCGACGAGATGTGGAGTTTCCTGCCGGGCGAGCGCGAGGACAACGTGCTGTTCACGACCTGGTACGAAGGGCTGGCCCCGCTGGAAGGCGAAGCGGCCCTGTCGGCGGAGGACTTCGACCAGTTGCTGGCGCTGCGCGAACAGGTCAGCAAGGTGCTGGAGCCGATGCGCGCCAACGGCGAGATCGGCGCCGCGCTCGACGCCGAGATCACGCTGCGCTGCAGCCCCGCCGAGCAGGGCATGCTCGTTAGAGGTCGCCTGGCGCCGCTGGCCGACGAGCTGCGTTTCCTGTTCATCAGTGGCGATGTGCACGTGGTCGCCGACGAAGGCATCCAGGACCTTGCCGTGCTCGCCGTGCCGACCACGAAGATCAAGTGCGTGCGCTGCTGGCATCGGCGTGCGGACGTCGGTTCCGTCGCGGCGCATCCGCAGCTGTGCGCGCGCTGCGTCGGCAATATCGAAGGGCCCGGCGAGGATCGCCGCTGGTTCTAGCGTTCCGAGCCGAACTGGGCCGAACCGGTCCGGCTTCCTCAGCTTCCAGAAACAATGCCGCGCGAACGGCACCCAAACGAGCGATCCATGCCCAACCCGAAACCCAACGCCCTGATCTGGCTGCTCGCGTCCATCGCCGTGATCGCCCTCGACCAGCTGACCAAGCAGTGGGTGCTGTCCTCGCTGCCGGAGTACACCGCGATCCCGGTGATCGACGGGTTCTGGAACTGGTATCGCACCTACAACACGGGCGCCGCGTTCAGTTTCCTGGCCGATGCCGGCGGCTGGCAGACCTGGTTCTTCACCGGGCTCGCCTTCGTCATCAGCGGCCTGCTGGCGTTCTGGCTGTCGCGCACTCCACGCGCGGACTGGAAGACGGCGCTGCCGTTCGCGCTGGTGATCGGCGGGGCCGTCGGCAACGTGATCGACCGATTGCAGCATGGACACGTGATCGACTTCATCCAGTGGTACTGGCGGGACCATTACTGGCCGGCGTTCAACCTCGCCGATTCGGCGATCGTGGCCGGGGCGGTCGGGATCGCCTTGTTCGGCCTGTTCGACGGCAAGAAGGGCGCAAAGCGATGAATGCAGGCAGCATCCTGGGCATCATTTCCTCCCGGTCGCGGCCCGATCGGCGGCCCGGGGCGTAAAATTCCGCCATGGACATCGTCCTCGCCAACCCCCGCGGCTTCTGTGCCGGCGTCGATCGCGCGATCGAGATCGTCAAGCGCGCCATCGATCTGCTCGGCGCGCCGATCTACGTACGCCACGAAGTGGTGCACAACCGCTTCGTGGTGGCCGAACTCAAGCACCGCGGCGCGGTGTTCGTCGACGAGCTCGACGAGGTTCCGGACGGCGCCACGGTCATCTTCAGCGCGCACGGCGTCTCGCAGGCGGTGCGGGCCGAAGCGGCGCAGCGCAAGCTGAAGGTCTTCGACGCCACCTGCCCGTTGGTGACCAAGGTCCACCTGGAGGTCGCGCGCCAATGCCGCGCGGGGCGGGACATGGTGCTGATCGGCCACGCCGGCCATCCGGAAGTGGAAGGCACCATGGGCCAGTGGCAGGCCGATGGCGACGGCCAGGATTCGCCCGGGAAGATCTACCTCGTCGAAGACATGGACGATGTGGCCACGCTCGCGCCCGGCCAGCCCGACAACATGGCGTATACAACCCAGACCACGCTTTCGGTCGACGACACTCGCGAGATCATCGCGGCGCTCAAGGCCCGCTTTCCGGCAATCCAGGGCCCGCGCAACGACGACATCTGCTACGCCACCCAGAACCGGCAGGACGCGGTGCGTGAACTGAGCAGGGAATGCGACCTGGTGCTGGTGGTCGGCTCGCCCAACAGCTCCAATTCCAACCGCCTGCGCGAACTGGCCGAGCGCGAAGGGGTAGAAGCCCACCTCATCGATGGTGCGGCCGAAATCGATCCGCGCTGGCTCCAGGGGCGGCGCCATATCGGCGTGACCGCGGGCGCCTCGGCCCCGGACGTGCTGGTGCATGGCGTGCTCGAACGACTGCACGAACTGGGCGCGCACGCGGTGCGCGAGCTCGAAGGCCAGCGCGAGGACATGGTCTTCGCCCTGCCCAGGGAGCTCCGGATCCAGCTTGTCTGAACGCCTCAGGGCGGGTTTGGTGGGCCGCGCTTTCCCGGCTAGAATGCGCCCCTCGCCGGAATAGCTCAGTTGGTAGAGCGGCGCATTCGTAATGCGTAGGTCGCAGGTTCGACTCCTGTTTCCGGCACCATTTTTCGCGAAGGTCACCGCATGGATCCTATCCCGCTCGAGGACCTCGCCCTCCTCGAAGTTCTCAAGCGCATCGACCAGGGTGCCGAGTTGACCGTGTCCGATGCGCCGATCCGGCAGCGGCTGTACGAAAGCGCGCTGGCGATGGATGTCGAGGGCGGCATGCAGCTCACCGCCGCCGGGATCGAGATGTGCAAGTCGCTGCAGCATCGCGTCGCCGCCGATGCCCAGGCTGAGAAGATCCTGCAGAAGCGCGAAGGCAGTGACCTCACCGCCTGAGGCTGGTTAGCCAGATCCGCGGCCCAGGGGTCGTCACCGAACCGGTAACCGGACTTGCCTGGCGATCGTTCGGCGCGCGATCGCGCTTGCGGATCAACCCATCAACGGTGCGAACGTGTCCAGCCGGCTGCGCAGATGGTCGGCAAGGCGCAGGCTGAGCGCAATGATGGTGAAGGTGGGATAGGCCCAGCCACCGGTCGGGAAGACCGAACTGCCTGCCACGTAAAGATTGTCGATGCCATGGACCCGACAATGGCGGTTGACGACACCATCGTGCGGATTGGCCGACATGCGAGTGGTGCCGAGGTGATGCGCCGTGCCGTGCAGAACGGGCGCGTCCGCCGGATCTTCCACCCATGGTTCCGGTACGAACCTCGCCGAGTGGACGCGGGCGAGTTCGGCGCCGAACAGTCTTGCCGCGACCCGGTGCGTCGCCCGGTCCAGGTCGGTCAATCTCCAGTCCACGCGGACCCTGCGCTGCCCCAGGGCGTCGCGGCGATCTTCCAGGCTGATCCGGCTGTCCGGGTTGGGGGCCTGTTCGAAGAAGCCCATCACCTCCACCCGCTCCCGGCGCAGATGGGAATACCCGCGACATTTGCGCAGAACCATCCTGCCCACGTCTCCGGCATGACGCGCGAGATGCAGCGCAGCCCGCACCGGCTGCACGGCTTCGTGGTCTGGCTGCGGCAGCGGCAGCGGTAGTCCGCGGTCCAGCACCGCGGCAACCTCGCGTTCGATCCGGCTGCCGATCGCGCCCTCCGCTGGCCTGCCACGCAATCGCGCGCGGAGTTCGCGCAAGGCCTGCACGCCAGGGGAGGGAGCGGCATGGACCGCAAAGGGCCGAATCCGCGACGCGAGCACCTGGTGGCGGCGTTGGGCCTCGTTGGAGAGGCACGGTTCGGCGTACTCGCCGCGAGTGGCTTTGTCGAAAGGTCGCATCACCCGGTCCAGCCGCCCTTCGGCAAGCATCCCAAGGCGGCAGCGCGGATGATCCTGGAAGTAGCGGCCGACCATGTCGTGCCGGTTGCCCAGTCCGTCGCGGGCCACTGAATCGGAAAGCAGCAGCAGCCGGGCGTTCTCGATTCCGCCGGCGGCCAGGACGTAATGGCGGGCCCGGACCGTGCCGCGCCGTCCGCCCAGCGACCCGATGCTGGCCTCGACCACGTATTCCGCACTCGGCACCGGGTGCAATTCGATCAGGTTGGCATGCAGCAGCACGCGCACGTTGGCGGCGTTCGCGAGCGGCGCCACGGTCGCGCCGCCGAACTCCACGGGGCTCTGGACGAACACACGGTTCGCGAGGTCCATGGATGCGTGCGAATGCGGGAAACTGCTGGCGCGGGTATTGAACGAGCCGTTGCTGATCCTGTGGCGATGCAGGCCGCATACGGACAGCGCACGTCGATAGTAGGGTTCAAGATCGTGGTAACCGATCGGCCAGCCGCTGTAGGGAACCCAGTCCCGCGGCTGGAAGTCGTCGGGGGTCAGGGGCAGGCAGCCACCGCCCCATAGTCGGCAACTGCCGCCGTAAGCGCGCAGCCGGCTATGCGCAGGGTGGAGGCCAGGCTCTCCCACCGATGAACCCTCCAGCAGGCGCTGCGATTCGTCTTCGCAGGTCAGGCCTCCGCTTTCGAGCAGCAATATCCGATGGCGGGTGCCTGCAAACGCGTTTGCGATGGTGATGCCGGCGGCGCCTGCGCCCACGATGCACAGGTCGGTCTCGCAGTGGAACGTGCCTGTTCCAGTCCCAAAGTCCTCGATCAACGTCTGGCTCCGTGGTCCGCTGGCGTGCATCGACCGGCACGATTCAGTTGAACGCATGCGAGCGGGCTTACCGGTCATGCGTCCCGGTCTCGCGTCGCGCGACACCGACCCGGTAAGGTGGGCTCCCCAAAGAAGCGAACTGCAAACGCAATGGCCAAGAGCAGGACCAGCTACGTCTGCAGCGAATGCGGGGCGGGATCCACCAAATGGCAGGGCCAATGCGCCGAATGCGGGGCATGGAACACGCTGGTCGAATTCGTCGTGGAATCTGTCGCCAACGGCGGCGGGCCTGCCCGGCGCGGCGGCTGGGCCGGCAAGGTCGATCCGCCGCGGGTTACCGCGCTCAAGGACGTGCAGCACAGCGAGGACGCGCGCGTATCCACGGGGATCGGCGAGTTCGATCGTGTGCTCGGCGGCGGCCTGGTCGAGGGGGCGGTGGTCCTGGTCGGCGGCGATCCGGGCATCGGCAAGTCCACCTTGCTGCTGCAGGCACTGGCGCAGATGTCGTCGGCCTCCTCGGGTCCGGCACTGAGCAGCCTGTATGTGACCGGCGAGGAATCGCTCGCGCAGGTCGCCGGTCGCGCTGCACGACTGGGTCTGCCGCTCGACGGATTGAATGCACTGGCCGAAACCGGTGTGGAACGCATCCTCGAGCAGGCAGTCGCATTGCGGCCGCGGCTGATCGTGGCCGATTCGGTCCAGACCCTGTGGACCGACCAGCTCACCGCCGCACCCGGGTCGGTCAGCCAGGTGCGCGAATCCGCCGCCCGGCTCGTGCGCTACGCCAAGGAAACCGGCGCTGCCGTGTTCCTGGTCGGCCATGTGACCAAGGAGGGAGGCATCGCCGGCCCGCGCGTGCTCGAACACATGGTCGATGCGGTGCTGTACTTCGAAGGCGATTCTGGCTCGCGTTTTCGCGTCCTGCGGGCCTTCAAGAACCGCTTCGGCGCGGTCAACGAGCTGGGCGTGTTCGCGATGGGCGACAAGGGGCTCAAGGAAGTTCCCAACCCCTCGGCGATCTTCCTGTCCGGAGGCAGCATCCAGCAGCCGGGCAGCTGCGTCATGGTCACGCGCGAAGGCACGCGCCCGCTGTTGGTGGAAGTGCAGGCGCTGGTGGATGCGTCGCCGCTGTCCAATCCGCGCCGCGTCGCGGTCGGCCTGGAAGGCAACCGCATGGCGATGCTGCTGGCGGTACTGCACAGGCATGGCGGCGTCGGGGTCGGCGACCAGGATGTGTTCGTCAACGTGGTCGGCGGGATCCGGGTGCAGGAAACCGCGGCCGATCTGCCCGTGCTGCTGGCTGTGCTGTCTTCGCTGCGCGACCGACCGCTCGCGGACAAGACCATCGCTTTCGGTGAGGTCGGGTTGTCCGGGGAAATCCGCCCGGTCCCCAACGGCGAGGAGCGGCTCAAGGAAGCCGCCACCCACGGGTTCAAGCGCGCGATCGTGGCCAAGGCCAATGCGCCGAAGGCGGGCAGCTACAAGGGGATGCAGGTGGTGCCGGTCGAGCGCCTCGCCGACGCGCTCGAGGCCGCCGGTTGAGGGCTGGCTTGGGGTTCAATGCGCATCGGCCGCAGCGCCGACTCGCCGGGAACGCGGCGACCTCAGCCCCGTTGCAGAACCAGCTCCAGAGCGAACTGACTGCCGAAAAACGCCAGGCCCAGCAGGGCCATGGCCACGAGCGTCCAGCGCACCGCAATCGCACCACGCCAGCCATAGCGTCTGCGGCCGACCAGCAGCGCGCCGAAGGCCAGCCATGACAGCACGCTGAGGACGGTCTTGTGCACCAGATGCTGTGCGAACAGATCCTCCACGAACAACACGCCGGTGAGCAGGGTTGCGCTGAGCAGGACGAAACCGACGGTGATGCTGCGGAACAGCAGCGATTCGAGTTCGGTGAGCGGCGGCAGGGCGCGCAGCCAGCCATGGAACTTGCGCCGGCGCAGCGCGCGTTCCTGCAGCCACAGCATCAGCGCCAGCAGCGCCGCGATCGCCAGGGTTGAATAGGCCAACAGCGCGCACCAGGCGTGCAGTTGCAGCCGCCAGTCATGCGGCTCGGGCGGCTTGTGCCCGACCATGGCATAACCGGCCAGCATGATCGCCGCCAGCGGAAAGACCACCACACCTAGCGCGCGCATGCGGCCGGTTGCTCCGAACAACGCGGTGAGCGTGGCCATGCCCAGGCCCACCAGCGACAGTGCGGCGAAGAAGTGCATGTCCGCTCCGCCCGCGGCCCGCCAGGCGAGTAGGTGATAGCCGCCATGCGCTGCAACGGCGGCGATGGCCGGCCATAACCAGAGTGCCGACATCGACTGATCGTCATCCCTCGACACGGCCCGCACCAGCAGGGCGGTGGCCGACAGGTAGGCGAAGACGGCGATGAGAACGATTGTCATCGGAGGAGTTTGGCACGAATGGGCCACCGGGCGTGGCTGATACTGCCGCGGGACGGCCCTCATCCTTCGCGCGAATATCCCGAGACCTCGCTGTGCCGGGCTGCGCAGGGCGAGCGTCGACGCAGGCGGGACCTATAATTCGCGCCAGTTCCTTCCGCATCTGCAAGGCCCTCAGCATGTTCGAATCCCTTACCCAGCGCCTCTCGGGCACCCTCAACCGCCTGCGCGGACGCGGCCGTCTGACCGAGGAGAACATCCGTGAGGCCACCCGCGAGGTGCGCATCGCGCTGCTCGAAGCCGACGTGGCCCTGCCGGTCGTGCAGGCGCTGGTCGAACGGGTCAAGGTGCGCGCGGTCGGACAGGAAGTCCTGAAATCGCTCACCCCGGGCCAGGCGCTGATCAAGGTCGTTCGCGACGAGCTGGCCACCGTGATGGGCGCCTCCGCCAGCGAACTCAACCTCAACGTCCCGGCTCCGGCGGTGATCCTGATGGCCGGCCTGCAGGGTGCGGGCAAGACCACCACGGTCGGCAAGCTCGCCAAGCACCTGAAGGAGAAGCGCAAGAAGAAGGTGATGGTGGTATCGGCCGACGTCTACCGTCCTGCCGCCATCGAGCAGCTGAAAACGCTGGCGCAACAGGTGGACGTGGGTTTCTTCCCCTCCGACCCATCGCAGAAGCCGGAGGCCATCGTGCGCGCGGCCATCGACGATGCGCGCAAGTCCTTCGCTGACGTGCTGATCGTCGATACCGCCGGCCGCCTTGCGGTGGACGCGGCGATGATGGCCGAGATCAAGGCCTTGCACGCGGCGATCCATCCTGTCGAAACCCTATTCGTGGTCGACGCGATGACCGGTCAGGACGCGGCCAACACCGCGAAGGCGTTCGGTGAGGCGCTCCCGCTGACCGGCGTGGTCCTGACCAAGACCGATGGCGACGCGCGCGGCGGCGCAGCGCTCAGCGTGCGCTACATCACCGGCAAGCCGATCAAGTTCGTCGGTACCGGGGAAAAGGCCGACGGCCTGGACGTGTTCCATCCCGATCGCGCCGCTGGCCGGATCCTCGACATGGGCGACGTGCTCAGCCTGGTCGAGCAGGTGGAGCAGCAGGTCGACAAGGACAAGATGGCCAAGCTGGCCGACAAGGTGGTGAAGGGCAAGCGTTTCGACCTCAACGACCTCAAGGAGCAGCTGGAACAGATGCAGAGCATGGGCGGCCTGTCCGGACTGATGGACAAACTGCCCGGTATGGGCCAGATCCCCGATTCGGTGAAGAGCCAGGTCACCGGCAAGGAGATCCCGCGCCAAATCGCGCTGATCAACTCGATGACCAAGAAGGAGCGGCGCAATCCCGCCCTGCTCAACGGCTCGCGCCGCGCCCGCATCGCCAAGGGCGCGGGGATGACGCCTGCCGACGTCAACAAGCTGATGAAGCAGTACCAGCAGATGGAAAAGATGATGGGCAAGCTGGGCCGTGGCGGCATGAAGGGGATGATGCGCAACCTGGGCGGAATGATGGGCGGGCGGGGACGGCCGTTCCCGTGATCGCGCGGACTCGACTCAGGATCGGGTGATGCGCAGCCGGCACGCCGAGCGCCATCGCAACGAACACGCCGGCTGGCTGCGCGCCGCCGTGCTCCGCGCCAACGACGGTATCGTCTCGACCGCGAGCCTGATGGTCGGCATCGCTGCGGCCAACGCCGGCCATCACCAGGTGCTGCTGGCCGGTCTTGCGGGGCTGGTGGGCGGGGCGATGTCCATGGCCGCAGGCGAATACGTGTCCGTGAGCTCGCAGGCCGACGTTGAAGCGGCGGACCTGGCCAAGGAAAAAGGCGAACTCGAGAATTTCGCCGAAGCCGAGCATCAGGAACTCGCAGCCATTTATGTCAAGCGCGGGCTCGACCCGGCGCTGGCCGACCAGGTCGCCACCCAGCTCAGCGAACACGATGCGCTGGCCGCGCACGCCCGCGACGAGCTCGGGATCACCGAGACCCTGCGTGCCCGGCCTGTACAGGCGGCGCTCGCTTCCGCGGGGGCGTTCGCGCTCGGGGCCATGCTTCCCATCACGGTGGTCCTGCTGGCGCCGCGGGACCATGCCGGCCCGTGGGTCACCGGATTTTCGCTGGTCTGCCTCGCAATCCTGGGTGGCGTCGCGGCCAAGGTGGGGGGCGCGCCAGTCGCGCGCGGCGCGCTACGCGTGAGCGTATGGAGCGCGCTGGCGATGGCCTTCACCGCGGCCCTGGGGCACTGGTTCGGGGGCGTGGTCGCCGGCTGACAGGCAAGCCTGGTGTCGCTTGCGAATGCGGGACCGGGTTTCGCGGCTCCTGCCAATGCTCTAGAATGGCCGGCTTACCCTGCCACCCTGGCAGCTGGGCTATACCGAGAACAGCAATGGTCAAGATCCGCCTCACCCGTGGCGGCGCGAAGAAGCGTCCGTTCTACCACATCATCGTCACCGACAGCCGCAGCGCCCGCGACGGCCGCAACATCGAGCGCGTCGGCTTCTACAACCCGGTGGCTTCGGGCCAGGAAAAGCGCGTCGAGCTCAATGTCGAGCGCGTGCAGCACTGGCTGGGTCACGGCGCCCAGATGACCGACAAGGTTGCCGATCTGTACAAGCAGGCCGCCAAGGCCGCACCCGCCGCCTGATCCGCCGGCTGCGCGACGCGCGGCCGCAGCTGGACGCATGCAAACCGCCACGCGCCCCTCCGGTGACAGGCTCGTCCTCATCGGCAGGATCCACGGCGCGTTCGGCGTGCGCGGCGAAGTGAAGCTCGAATCCTTCACCGATCCGAAATCGTCCGTGCTCCGCTACCAGCCGTGGACGCTGCGCGACGCGCACGGACGCGAGCGTGAACTCAGTGGCGCGCGTGGGCGCGAAACGGCCAAGGGCATCGTCGCCACGCTGCCGGACGTGGCCGACCGCGACGCCGCCGAGGCCCTGCGCGGCACCGAGGTCTGGGTGCCGCGTTCGACGCTGCCGGCTGCCAAGGAAGGCGAGTACTACTGGGTCGACCTGGAAGGCCTGCGCGTGCGGAATGCGGAAGGGGTCGACTTCGGGACCGTATCCCATCTGTTCTCCACCGGAGCCAACGACGTGCTGGTGGTGCAGGGCGAACGCGAGCGCATGCTGCCCTTTGTGCAGCCCGATGTGATCCGGCAGGTCGATTTCGAAACCGGCGTCATCACGGTGGACTGGGACGCGGATTTCTAGCCGCTCCTACCAGTCGCACCTACACTGGCTGATGGAATTCCGATGCGTATCGACCTGATCAGCCTGTTCCCCGAATTCGTCGCCCAGATCGCCGGCCACGGCGTGGTCGGGCGGGCGGGCGAGCGCGGACTGCTGTCGATCCATGGCTGGAACCCGCGCGATTACGCCGAAGGCAACTACCGTCGGGTCGACGACCGTCCCTTCGGCGGCGGCCCGGGCATGGTGATGCTGATCGATCCGCTGCAGGCGGCCATCACCGCCGCGCGCGCGGCAGATCCCGCACCGGCCAGGGTGATCTATCTCAGCCCCCAGGGCGAACGTTTCGACCAGGCGAAGGCGCGCGAGCTGGCCACACGCAGCCGCGTGATCCTGCTCTGCGGACGGTACGAGGGGGTGGACGAGCGCCTGATCCAGGCCGAGGTCGACGAGGAGCTTTCGATCGGCGATTACGTGCTCTCCGGTGGCGAGCTGGCCGCGGCGGTAGTCATCGACGCGATCGCCCGGCTGCAGGAGGGGGCGCTGAACGACGCCGATTCCGCCCTCCAGGACAGCTTCGGACCCGGCAGTGAGGAAGGCCCCATCTTGCTGGACTGTCCGCATTACACCCGGCCGGTGGAACACCCCCTGGGCCCGGTGCCTGAAGTACTGCTGTCGGGGAACCACGCCGAGATCGCCCGCTGGCGGCGGATGCAGGCCCTGGGCCGCACCTGGCTGCGGCGGCCGGACCTGCTCGACGAGGTGGTCTTGTCCGAGTCGGACCAGGCGCTGCTGGATGAATTCTGGAAGTCCCGGTCCTGACCGGCCCGGCGTCCGCTAACCCCATGGCATCACAGGGATTTTTGTCGCTATAATGCGCGGCTTCGTTCCACCAAGGCCATGACGCGGGTCCGCGTGCACTCGCGCATACAACTAAGCTCTGAACAGAGCGTCCAACAGGCAGCCCGCTCGGGCACAGCTCCAAGGCGATTCCCATGAACAAGCTCATCCAGCAATTCGAAGCCGACCAGGCGCAGCGCCAGCTGCCGGAATTCGGTCCGGGCGATACCGTCATCGTCAACGTCAAGGTCAAGGAAGGCAACCGCGAGCGCGTGCAGGCCTACGAAGGCGTGGTCATCGCCAAGAAGAACGCCGGCCTCAACTCCGCCTTCACCGTGCGCAAGATCTCGCATGGCTACGGCGTCGAGCGCGTGTTCCAGAGTTACAGCGCCGCGATCGAATCGGTCAAGGTCAAGCGCCGCGGCGACGTGCGTGCGGGCAAGCTGTACTACCTGCGCGGGCTGGAAGGCAAGAAGGCGCGCATCAAGGAAGACCTGGCGGGCAATGCCAAGGCCAAGAATGCTGCGGCTGCCGCCGCTGCTGCAGCCGAAGCCGCCGAGTAAGACCCGCGCCTTCAGGCGATGCCTGGAACGGCCACCGCAAGGTGGCCGTTCGCGTTTATGAGTTCGACTGGCCGGGACCTGGCAGCGCGTGCTTTGGCGGAAGCGCCGCACCGGTTCGCTGCGGCCGACATGCACGACTGCACGCTGCCGGACCCGTCCGCAACGCTGGTTAGAATGTCCCCAGCATGGAATCCGCAACCGACAACGCTGCTGCCGGCACCCGCATCGATGTCTGGCTCTGGGCGGCGCGCTTTTTCAGGACGCGCAGCCTGGCCAAGCTGGCGGTTGAATCAGGCAAGGTCGAGGTCGGCGGCCAACGCGCCAAGCCCTCGCGCCTGGTGCGGGTGGGAGATCGCCTGTTCATACGGCGGGGCGAGGAGGTGTTCGAGATCATCGTCCGTGCACTCTCCGGCATGCGCGGACCGGCTTCGGTCGCGCAGGGGCTCTATGAGGAAGGCGAGGCCTCGCGAGAGCGACGCGAGGCCGAACGTGCGACCCGCGCAGCCGCGCGCGCAGGTTATCGCGCACCCGAGACCAAACCCGACAAGCGCGCCCGCCGCCTGATCCGCGCGCTCGGCGATATCGACACGCTGTAGCCGGAAACAGGAACGCCGGCTTGCGCCGGCGTTCCGTCGTCAGGCGCCGTGTCGGCGCCCGCGTTCTTGCCGCTACGCTGCGAGATCGAACCGGTCCAGATCCATCACCTTGCTCCAGGCCGCGGCGAAGTCCCTGACGAACTTCTCCTGCGCATCCGCGCTTGCATAGACCTCGGCCAGCGCACGCAACACGGAGTTGGCGCCGAATGCCAAGTCCACGCGGCTGCCTGTCCACTTCGACGCTCCCGACTTGCGGTCGCGGCCTTCGAATGCGTCGCGCGCATTCGAGGTCGCCTTCCATTCCGTGCCCATGTCGAGCAGGTTCACGAAGAAGTCATTGCTCAGCACGCCGGGGCGGTCGGTCAGCACGCCGTGCTTCGAACCGCCATGGTTGGCGCCGAGGGCGCGCAGGCCGCCGACCAGGACCGTCATCTCCGGCGCGGTGAGCGTGAGCAGCTGCGCCCGGTCGATCAGTAGGTGCTCGGCCGGTACCACGGAACGGCCCTTGATG
The DNA here is from genome assembly GCF_022662515.1 of Lysobacter sp. M15. Lineage (NCBI taxonomy): Bacteria > Pseudomonadati > Pseudomonadota > Gammaproteobacteria > Lysobacterales > Lysobacteraceae > Lysobacter > Lysobacter sp. M15. The sequence continues at coordinate 302,538 of NZ_JAKPBV010000002.1, forward strand.
TAATTGCGGAACCCGTCGGCGAACGGCTCGAGCGGGGCGAACGAATCGACGTCGGTCTGCTCCTGCGACGCATCGGTCCGGCCCGGATGGAAGGGCACCGCGACTTCGACGCCGGCGTCCTTTGCGGCCTTCTCGACGGCAGCCACGCCGCCGAGCACGATCAGGTCGGCCAGCGAAACCTTCTTGCCGCCGGCAGCCGCGCCGTTGAAATCGGCCTGGATGCCTTCGAGCGCCTTGAGCACCTTGCCCAGCTGCGCCGGCTGGTTGACCGCCCAGTCCTTTTGCGGGGCGAGGCGGATGCGCGCGCCGTTGGCGCCGCCGCGCTTGTCACCGCCGCGGAAGGTGGCCGCCGACGCCCATGCCGTGGATACCAGTTCGGCGACCGACAGCCCCGAGCCGAGAATCTTCGCCTTGAGCGCAGCGATATCGTTCGCATCGACCAGCGGATGGTCGACCTTCGGCACCGGGTCCTGCCAGATCAGCTCCTCTTCCGGAACCTCAGGGCCCAGATAGCGGGCGCGTGGGCCCATGTCGCGGTGGGTGAGCTTGAACCAGGCGCGGGCGAACGCATCGGCGAACTGGTCCGGGTTCTCCAGGAACCGGCGCGAGATCTTTTCGTACACAGGATCGAAGCGCAGCGACAGGTCGGTGGTCAGCATCGTCGGCACGCGCTTCTTCGACGAATCGTGCGCGTCCGGGATGAGGGCCGGTGCGTTCTTGGCGACCCATTGGTGCGCGCCGGCCGGACTCTTCGACAATTCCCATTCGAAGCCGAACAAGTGCTCGAAGAAGTCGTTGCTGAACCTGGTCGGAGTTTTGGTCCAGGTGACCTCGAGACCGCTGGTGATCGTGTCGGGACCCTTGCCCGAACCGAAACGGTTATGCCAGCCGAACCCCTGCGCTTCCAGCTCGGCGGCTTCCGGTTCCTCGCCGACATTGTCCGCCGGACCGGCCCCATGGGTCTTGCCGAAGCTGTGCCCGCCGGCGATCAGCGCGACCGTCTCCTCGTCGTTCATGGCCATGCGCCCGAAGGTGTCGCGGATGTCCTTCGCGGCGAGCAGTGGATCCGGGTTGCCGTCCGGGCCCTCCGGATTGACGTAGATCAGGCCCATCTGCACTGCGGCGAGCGGGTTTTCGAGATTGCGGGTATGCACGTCGCCGTCGGCATCGTCGTCGGAGACCAGCACGCCGTGGTCGCCCGGCTTCTCGACGCCTTCCGAGCCGTGGGCATAGCGCACGTCGCCGCCCAGCCAGGTATTTTCCCGACCCCAGTAGACATCCTCGTCGGGTTCCCAGGTGTCCGGCCGCCCGCCGGCGAAACCGAAGGTCTTGAAGCCCATCGTTTCCAGCGCGACGTTGCCGGCCAGGATCATCAGGTCGGCCCAGGAAATGCTGCGGCCGTACTTCTGCTTGATCGGCCACAGCAGCCGGCGAGCCTTGTCCAGGCTGACGTTGTCCGGCCAGCTGTTGAGCGGGGCGAAGCGCTGCTGGCCGCGCCCGCCGCCGCCACGCCCGTCGCCGATGCGGTAGGTCCCGGCGCTATGCCAGGCCATGCGGATCATCAGCCCGCCGTAGTGGCCGAAGTCCGCGGGCCACCAGTCCTGCGAATCGGTCATCAGCGCGGCGAGATCCTGTTTCAGCGCGGCGTAATCGAGCTTCTGGAATTCCTTTGCGTAATCGAAATCCGCGCCCATGGGATCGGACTTGGACGAATGCTGGGACAGCAGGTCGACACGCAGCTGGTTCGGCCACCAGTCGATGTTCTGCTGTCCTCCGCCCGCGGTCTGGTGGAACGGACACTTGGCCTCGTTGGACATGGCATTTCTCCCTTGGTGGTGTCGTGGAACGCAGGTTCGATCGAACCTGCGTGCGGCATGTCGAAGACAAGCCGGGCTGCCGGATGTGCCGGGTGCTCAGCTGCAACGAGGCTACGACCGTCCCGGTGCAAAGGAAAATTGAATGATTCGACAGATCCGATAGGTGATTGCTATTGCAAGCCCGTAGTGTTGCGGCTGTCCGGCCGACGTCGCGTCTGCGGCCGGGAGGCGCGCCGATTCAAACCCTCCGCGGGCCGCCGAGAATTGAACCCCCGATCTTCAGCAGGTCGCTGAAATCGGTGTCACCGTCGCCATCGCGGTCCAGCACCTGGCCGAGCACGCTGCCGAGCGGTCCACCTTGCTGTTCGACCGTGCGTGTCTCCTGCTCGAGGATCTCGCCGAGCACGCCGGGAGAGGGCGCCTGCGCCGGTGGCTGGTGGGCCGAGCCTTGCGGCAACGATGCACCGCCGGCCGACACCTGCCGGTTCTCGAACATGCGCTTGGCCAGATAGGCCAGCACGATCGGGGCGAGCCAGCGCAGCAGCAGATTGGCCTTGTCCTGGCCGATGCCGGTGCTCTGGCCGACGGCCTGCTCGGCGCGCGGCTGGCGGCCGCCGAAGATGTGGCCGAGGATGCCGGCGCCATCGGTCTGCCGGCTGTGGTCGCCGCCGAGCACCGCGCCGAGCAACTGGCCCAGGCCGCCAGCGCCGGCGTGATCGTTCTGCAGCGCACCGAACAGCGCCTGCGCGCCCCCGGGCTGGCTGGCATTGCGGCCGAGCGCGCCGATCAGCAGTGGCAATGCGGCGGTCACCGCGGTCTGTGCGGTGGCCGGATCCACGCCCAGCTGCTGCGCGATCTGCTGTACCGGCCCACCCTGCAGCTGCGAGGCAAGATCCTGGGTCATCGAAGTGGTCATGGCCGGTCCGTCCGGTAAGGGGAAGCCACGCTACGGCCGAACGCGTTAGTGCCCGGTTATTGCAGGGCCTTGAGCCGGTACAGGGCTTCGAGCGCCTGCTTCGGCGTCAGTTCGTCCGGATCCAGTGTTGCCAGGGCCTCGAGCGCGGCGGATGCAGGCGCGAACAATCCGATCTGCTGTGGCGCGTCGAGCGCCTGCGCGGTAAGCGGGGAGGAGGGCGCATCACGTCGCGCCTCGAGTTCGGCGAGCCTGGCGCGCGCCTGGCGTACCACGGATTTCGGCAGCCCGGCCAGCGCCGCGACCTGCAGGCCGAAGCTGCGATCGGCCGGCCCGTCCTTCACCGCATGCATGAACACCAGACTCTCGCCTGCGACCGGGTCGTGGTGTTCGACCGCATCCAGGTGCACGTTGGCAATGCCGCTGCCCGGTTCGGCCAGCGCGGTCAATTCGAAGTAGTGCGTGGCGAACAGGGTGTAGCTCCGGTTCACCGCTGCCAGGTGGCGCGCACAGGCATCGGCGAGCGCCAGGCCATCGTAGGTCGATGTGCCGCGGCCGATCTCGTCCATCAGCACCAGCGACTGGTCGGTGGCGTGATGCAGGATGTAGGAGGTTTCCGCCATTTCCACCATGAAGGTGGATTGTCCGCGCGCCAGGTCGTCGCCGGCACCGATGCGGGTGAGGATGCGGTCGATCGGTCCGATCTCGGCGCGCGCGGCCGGGACGAAACTGCCGATATGCGCGAGCAGCACGATCAGCGCGTTCTGGCGCATGTACGTGCTCTTGCCGCCCATGTTGGGGCCGGTGATCACCAGCATGCGCAGGCCGCCATGGTCCGGCGCGCAGTCGAGCACCAGGTCGTTGGGAGTGAACGGCTCGTCGCGCACGGCTTCGACGACAGGGTGGCGCCCGCCTTCGATGTGCATCCCCGGACCCTCGGACAGTACCGGCTGGTTCCAGTCGAGCGCCTGTGCGCGTTCGGCGAAACAGGCGAGGGCATCGAGTTCGCTCAATGCCGCCGCGCAATGCTTGAGCGGTTCCAGGTTCTCGTTGAGCGTGTCGAGTAGGCTTTCGTAGAGCAATTTTTCCCGCGCGAGCGCGCGTTCGCGTGAGGACAGCACCTTGTCCTCGAAGATCTTCAGTTCTTCGGTGATGTAGCGCTCGGCTCCGGTCAGGGTCTGTCGCCGGGTGTAATGCGCCGGCGCTCGCTCGCTCTGGCCTTTGCTGATCTCGATGTAATAGCCGTGGACGCGGTTGTAACCCACTTTGAGCGTGGGGATTCCGGTGGCGGCTTTCTCGCGTGCTTCCAGGTCGACCAGGAATCGATCCGCGTTGCTCGACAGCTGGCGCAGTTCGTCGAGTTCGGCATCGAAACCCTCCGCGAAGACGCCCCCATCGCGTGCCAGGACGGGTGGCTGCGCGACAAGCGCACGGGTCAGGCGCGCGGCATGTCCCGCATGTTCGCCAAGGGCATCGTGCAGCGCCTGCAGGCGCGGTGAATCCAGCGGCGCCAGCAGCTTGCGCACTTCCGGCACCAGGTTCAGGCCATCGCGCAGCGTGGACAGGTCGCGCGGACGTGCGCTGCGCAGGGCGATGCGGGAGAGGATGCGCTCCAGATCGCCGAGCGCGCGGAACGCGTCGCGCACTGCGGCGTCGGCGCGACTCTCGATCAGGGTCGCCACGGCCTGGTGCCGTTCGCGCACGACCTGGCGGTCGCGCAGCGGCCGATGCAGCCAGCGACGGAGCAGGCGCCCGCCCATCGGCGTCACCGTCGTGTCGAGCACGCCAAGCAGGGTGGTCTTCGTATCGCCATCGATGCGCGTATCCAGTTCCAGGTGCCGGCGGGTGGCGGCATTCATCGCGATGGCGCCGTCGCTGGCTTCCACGGCGATCGTGGTCAGATGCGGGAGGCGCTGCTTCTGGGTCTCCTCGACATAGCCGAGCAGGGCGCCCGCGGCGGCGACGGCCAGGCGTCCCTTGCACGCCAGGCCTTCGTCGATACCGAACCCGGAAAGATCGTGCAGGGCGAAGAACCGCAGCAGCTGGCGGCGTCCGCCATCGGCATCGAACAGCCACGGCGCGCGCCGGCGCAGGCCGCCGCGCTCGAGCACGAAGCCCGGCCAGCCGTCCTCGTCCGGCACAAGCAGTTCGGCTGGCTGCAGGCGCGCAAGTTCGGCCTCAAGCGCATCGTCGCTGGCAACTTCGTTGACCAGGAAGCGACCCGCGGCCAGATCCGCCCACGCCAGCCCATAGCCGACGCCTCCCCGCGACGCGCCGCCGCGCGCGAGCGCCAGCAGCAGCGTGTCGCGCCGCTCCGGCAGCAAGGCCTCGTCGGTCACGGTGCCGGGGGTAACGATGCGTACGACCTTGCGTTCGACCAAGCCCTTGGCCAGCGCGGGATCGCCGATCTGCTCGCAGATCGCCACCGACTCGCCCAGCGCCACCAGTCTTGCCAGATAGCCTTCGTAGGCATGCACCGGCACGCCGGCCATCGGGATCGGCTGTCCGGCGGAGCTCCCGCGCTGGGTCAGGGTGATGTCAAGCAGCCGCGCCGCCTTGCGGGCATCGTCGTAGAACAGCTCGTAGAAATCGCCCATGCGGAACAACAGCAGGATGTCCGGATGCTCCGCCTTGGCGGCGAAGAACTGCTTCATCAACGGCGTGTGTTCGGCGGACATCTGCGCAGGGAGCGGGCGTGGCCCGATAGTGTGCCCCAAGCCATGCCCATGCCGGCTGCCCTGGCTTGTGCTAGCGTGCCGTGCATGGCCGGGGCGTCCCCACCGATCCGGCCGCGGGGAATGCGTCGCCGATGCGACCGGGCGGACTTCGGTCCGGCCCCGTCACCGGATTTTCTCCGTTGTGTAGTCATCCGCATTGCACACATCCAAGGGGACATCGCCATGACCATCCAACCGCCGCGTGCAACGCTCGCCGTCGCCGTGCTGGCTGTTCTCGTTTCGCTGGGGCTTCCGACAGCGGCCAGCGCGCAGCAGGCGCCCGCGACTGCGACGGACCCGGATGCGGAAGAGCCGACGACGCTGTCCACCATGACCGTCACCGCGCAGAAGCGCGAAGAACAGATGCAGGACGTGCCGATCGCGGTCACGTCGATACCGCAACAGTTGATCCAGGACAACGGCATCCGCGACATCAAGGATCTGCAGGTGCTCGTGCCCGGGTTCACCGTGACCAGCACCCAGAACGAGGGCATCACCACTGCGCGGATCCGCGGGATCGGCACCGTCGGTGACAACGTCGGCCTGGAATCCTCGGTCGGCGTGGTGATCGACGGCGTCTACCGGCCGCGCAACAGCGTGGGCTTCGGCGATCTGGGCGAAGTCGAGCGGATCGAGGTGTTGAAGGGTCCGCAGGGCACCGTCTTCGGCAAGAACACCTCCGCTGGCGTGATCAACGTGATTACCAAGCGCCCCGGCTACAACCAGGAGCTCGATGGCGAAATCACGGTCGGCAATTACGGCGCCCTCGGCGTGTCGGGCGCGTACAACGACGCGCTGGGCGAGAACGCCGCCTTCAGCGTCTATGCCGCCAAGCGCAAGCGCGACGGTTGGATGGACGTGGTCACCGGCGCCGGCCCACGCACCGAGGAAGAGGACTACGACCAGAACTACCACACCCTACGCGGCAAGCTGCTGCTGGAACCCAGCGAAAACGTCGACATCCTCCTCTCTGGCGACTTCTCCAGCCGCGAGGAGAACTGTTGCACTGCCGTGCAGCTGGTCAGTGGCGGCACGGCGCCACTGATCAACATCCTCGGCGGCGGCAACGCCATCGCCATCCCCGCCGATCCGTTCGGACGCACGGCCTACAGCAACCGCAGCACCGAGCAGGACATCAAGGACAAGGGCGTTTCCGCGGAAATCAACTGGGAACTGCCGTGGTTCGGCGGTGCCACGCTGACTTCGATCACCGCGCAGCGCGACTGGGAACTGATTCACGGCATCGACTTCGACTTCACCGCCGCTGATATCCTCTATCGCAACGCCGATGAGGACGAGAATTTCAGCGGCTTCGAAAGCTTCAGCCAGGAATTCCGTCTGACCGGCTCCACCGACCGTGTCGACTGGATGGTGGGCGCGTTCTATTCGGACGAGGACATCGAGCGCAACGAGTCCTACCGCATCGGCGCCGCCTACGAGCCCTATCTGTCGACCCTGGTGCTGCAGCGCGTGGCACAGGGCGTGACCGCGCTGGGCCTGCCGTTCGACACCGCGAATCCGGCCACGTTCTTCTCGCAGGTCAGCGGCCGCCCGTTCGGCACCGGCTTCGCCGGGCTCGGTGCCCTTGACCGGCACAACCAGAACGCGAAGAGCGCGGCGATCTTCACCAACAACACCTGGCACGCGACCGAGGCGCTCGACCTGACCCTGGGCCTTCGCTACACCCGCGAAGAGAAGGAGCTGCGCTCGGTGTTCTCCAATCCCAACGGCAGCGCCTCATGCGGCGCGGTGCTGGCCAATCCTGCAGCCACGGTCGGCGGCGCGCTGGCGCAGCGCATCGCCATCTGGGCGTTCCTGCCGCCTGACGTCCAGGCCCAACTGATCGGCGCGATCGCGCCGCAGGTGGCCGGCTTCATGTGCTTGCCCTGGGCCAACGCCCTGCACAACGGCCGCATCAGCGAGCAGGAACGCGAGGAGAAGGAGTGGTCGGGCACGTTCAAGGCGGCCTATCGCTGGAACGAAAACGTGATGACCTACGCGTCGGCCGCGCGCGGCTACAAAGGCGGCGGCTTCAACCTGGACCGCGTGCAATCTTCCAACGGCCTGTCCAGCGGCGGCGCCGGCATCTTGCCGGTGAACGACACGTCGTTCCCGGGCGAGTTCGTCGACAGCTACGAACTCGGCGCCAAGACCACCTGGGCGGGTGGGAACCTGCTGCTGAACGCGACCTTGTTCCACCAGACCTACGACGACTTCCAGCTCAACAGCTTCCTCGGCACGAGTTTCGTGGTGCGCTCGATTCCGGAAGTGGTCTCGCGCGGCATCGACAGCGAAATCCTGTGGCAGCCCAACGCCATCCCCGGGTTGATGCTGCAGGGGGGCTTGATGTATGCCGATACCCAGTACGGCGACGACATCCCCGGGGCGGATTTCGTCGAGCCCACCGGCCAGCTGTACAAACTGCCGGGCGCGCAGATGAGCTTCGCGCCGAAGTGGTCGGGTTCGGCCTCGATCACCTACGAATGGGATTTCGCCAGCGACCTGGGCGCGCGCTTCAACCTGGGCGCGAAGTACATGTCGGACTACAACACCGGTTCGGACCTTGACGACGAAAAACTGCAGGACGCCTTCACCGTGGTCAATGCCCGGATCGGCCTGGGGCGGCGCGACAAGCGCTGGGCGGTGGAGCTGTGGGGCCTGAACATCTTCGATGCCGAATACGTGCAGGTCGCCTTCGACGGCCCGCTGCAGGCGGTCGGCACGCCGCAGCCCGGGGATCCGCTCAATACCTACAACGCGTTCCTCGGCGCGCCGGCCACGTACGGCATCACGTTCCGCTACAACTATCACTGAGGGCGGGCTTCGAGTTTCCGGACGAGGAAAGCGGGGCAGCAGGATCCATGCGCCGGCCGGTGACTCCAGCCGGCGGTGGTTGATCGCGAGCAGATTGCGTGAAAGGGCGCCGCGGCCATGCAACACGGGCGCTGGGTTTCAGCCGACAATTCAACGTTCCTCCGCCGAACTGCCTGCCGCATGCCGAGCCCCACCGATGCACAACTGCGCGCACTTGCCCAATCGCTGGGCGAGCGTCTGCGTGGCAGTCGCGATCACCTGGTCACTGCCGAGAGCTGCACCGGCGGCTGGATCGCCAAGACGGTGACGGACGTCGCCGGATCCTCGGACTGGTTCGACTGCGGGATGGCGGCCTACAGCTACGAGGCCAAGCAGGCTTTGCTGGGCGTGAGCCCCCAGACCCTGGAAACCCATGGTGCGGTGAGTCGCGAGACGGCGATCGAAATGGTTTCGGGCGCGCTGGTGAATTCGGGTGCCAGCGTCGCCGTGGCCGTCACCGGGATCGCCGGGCCGGGGGGCGGCACCGCGGACAAGCCGGTCGGAACCGTCTGGATCGCATGGAAGCGCCGCGGCGGCTATCCGCGGGCCGAGGTTTTCCACTTCGAAGGTGACCGCGAAGCCGTCCGACGACAAACCGTGGCAGCGGCCCTGGAAGGTCTCGGACCTCTGTAACCCTGAGGCAGCCAGGCGGAACGAGAGGCTTGCGCCGATGGTTTGTTAGTAGTAATACTACTCACCATGGAACTCACCGATACCCAGCAGGCCATCCTCGCCATGATCGCCGAGCGGATCGAGGCCGAAGGCTTCCCGCCCTCGCAGGCCGAGATTTCACGTGCCTTCGGCTTCAAGGGGGTGCGCGCCGCCCAGTACCACCTGGAGGCGATGGAGGCCGCCGGGGCCATCGAGCGCATGCCCGGTCGGGCGCGGGGCATCCGCCTGCTGCGGACGCCGGCCGCACCGCAGCGGGAACTGCCGCTTGCCTCCATGGAGGACGCCGTGCGCCTTCCGGTGCTTGGGCAGGTCGCTGCCGGCCTGCCGATTGGCGCGGGCATCGACGAGAGCAGCGGCCCGGACAGCTATCTCGTGCTCGACCGTGTGCTGTTCTCGCCGTCGCCGGATTACCTGCTCAAGGTCAAGGGCGACTCGATGCGCGACGAAGGCATCTTCGAGGGCGACCTGATCGGCGTGCACCGCACCCGCGACGCACGCAGCGGTCAGATCGTGGTCGCGCGGATCGACGAGGAAATCACGGTCAAGCTGCTGAAGATCGGCAAGGACCGCATCCGCCTGCTGCCGCGCAATCCCGATTACGCCCCGATCGAGGTGCAGCCGGGCCAGGATTTCGCGATCGAGGGCCTTTACTGCGGCCTGGTGCGGCCGAACCGGTGATGGTGCGGCCCGCCGCAGCCCGATCCGCACCCCGCACCGGCGGGAACCCGGGCGCGTTGCCTCGGGCCTGCTCGACCAGCGATTTTTTTCAGGGTTTTCCTACCCGCCTTTGCGTTGTTGCCCAGTTCCCCCCAGCGTCCCCCGTGAATATTTTTTCGTACAAGGCTGCAGCGTCGCAGCCCCTGCGATGACCCGGGCCTAGCCTGACCGCATTCCGGATTTCCCATACGAACCTGAAGGACGACCACGATGGACGAAAACAAGAAGCGTGCCCTTTCCGCGGCCCTGACCCAGATCGAGAAGCAGTTCGGCAAGGGCTCGGTGATGCGCATGGGCGACCGTGCCGTGGAGGTGGCGGAAGTGATCGGCACCGGATCGCTGATGCTGGACATCGCACTGGGGATCGGCGGCTTGCCCAAGGGCCGGGTGGTCGAAATCTACGGGCCCGAATCCTCGGGCAAGACCACACTGACCCTGCAGACCATCGCCGAATGCCAGAAACTCGGTGGCACCGCCGCCTTCATCGATGCCGAGCACGCGCTGGATCCGATCTATGCGGGCAAGCTGGGCGTCAATGTCGACGAGCTGCTCCTCTCGCAGCCGGACACCGGCGAGCAGGCGCTGGAGATCGCCGACATGCTCGTGCGTTCCAACGCCGTGGACATGGTGGTGATCGACTCGGTCGCCGCACTCACGCCCAAGGCCGAAATCGAGGGCGAGATGGGCGATCAGCTCCCCGGCCTGCAGGCACGCCTGATGAGCCAGGCGCTGCGCAAGCTCACCGGCAATATCAAGCGCAGCAACTGCATGGTGATCTTCATCAACCAGCTGCGCCACAAGATCGGGATCATGATGCCGGGCCAGAGCCCGGAGACCACCACCGGCGGCAACGCTCTCAAGTTCTACGCCTCGATCCGCCTGGACATCCGCCGCATCGGCGCGATCAAGAAGGGCGACGAGATCATCGGCAACCAGACCAAGATCAAGGTGGTCAAGAACAAGATGGCGCCCCCGTTCAAGCAGGTGCTTACCGAGATCCTGTACGGCGAGGGCATCAGCCGCGAGGGCGAGCTGATCGAGATGGGCGTGGACGCCAAGCTGGTGGAGAAGTCGGGTGCCTGGTACAGCTGCGGCGGCGAGCGCATTGGCCAGGGCAAGGAAAATGCCCGCCAGTACCTCAAGGAGAATCCGCAGGTCGCGCAGAAACTCGAAGCCCAGCTGCGTGAGCAGTTCGTGCCGGAGGAAATCTCGCGCGCCGAGGTCGATGAAGCCTGACCGGTTGCAACGGCGGGCCGGGATGACTGATCGTCAGCAGGCATCCCGGCCCGCTCCTCGTGCAGGCGCCGGAGAAGGGCACCTCATGGGGAAATCCGATGACTCGATCGACTTGCCCGAATCAAACCAAGGCTTAGCCGAAACCGCACCGGTCGTGTGCGGCGTCACTGGTCCCGAACGGCGCAAGCGACGGCGACCCGAACCCTCGCCCCTGCAACGTGCGCTGGGCCTGCTCACCCGTCGCGAGCATTCGCGCAAGGAGCTGACCCGCAAGCTCACTGATCGGGGCGTAGAGCGGGCAGAGGCGGCCGCGGCGATCGAAAAGCTTTGCGACGCCGGCTGGCAGGACGACGCCCGCTTCGCCCAATCCCTGGTTCGCGGCCGTGCCAATGCTGGTTATGGTCCGATCCGGATCCGCGCCGAACTGGGAACCCATGGCCTGGATCGGGAAGCAGTGGCTGCCGCCATGGACAGCTTCGACGGGGACTGGGCCACCAATGCACAGGACCTGGTCCGCCGCCGTTTCGGCCGGGGGATCGCCACCGACCGCGCCCGCCAGCGCAAAGCGGCCGACATGCTCGTCCGCCGCGGTTTTGCTGCCGACCATATCCGTACCGCGCTTCGCTGCGACCCTGAAGATTGAACCCGGACCTGGGTCTGTGGCTGGCATGTCACGGGAAGGGGCGATGCGTGAACAGCGGCGGGGTCGCCATTGAGCGCCCGTCCCTGGCGCGCGTGGGTCGTTCGCAAGCTCCAAACACGCTCGATCGGCGCCTGACGCGCCCCATCCCGCCTGTAAACTAGCCTGATCGGGTTGTCCGTTCGTTTCCGCGGCCGCATCTTGCCGGTCTTGCGGCGTCCGGACTGCGCCCACCCTCCAGCATTCGCCAGATGAAAACCACCTCCGACATCCGCCGGGATTTCCTCGAGTTCTTCCAGGGCAAGGGCCACACCATCGTGCCGTCCGCGCCGCTGGTACCCGGCAACGATCCGACCCTGCTGTTCACCAATTCCGGCATGGTCCAGTTCAAGGACGTGTTCCTGGGTGCGGAGAAGCGCAGCTACGTACGTGCGGCCGACGTGCAGCGCTGCCTGCGCGCGGGCGGCAAGCACAACGACCTGGACTCGGTCGGCTATACCGCGCGCCACCACACCTTCTTCGAGATGCTGGGCAACTGGTCGTTTGGCGACTACTTCAAGAAGGACGCCATCGCCTGGGCGTGGGAGCTGCTGACCGAGGTCTGGAAGTTGCCGAAGGACCGGTTGCTGGTCACCGTCTACCACACTGACGACGAGGCCTACGATCTGTGGCACGACATGATCGGCATCCCCGCCGAGCGCATCGTCCGGATCGGCGACAACAAGGGTGCGCCCTACGCGAGCGACAACTTCTGGCAGATGGCCGACACCGGCCCCTGCGGCCCGTGCACCGAGATCTTCTACGACCACGGTCCGTCGCATTTCGGCGGCCCGCCCGGGTCGCCCGACGAAGACGGCGACCGCTACATCGAGATATGGAACCTGGTGTTCATGCAGTTCGACAAGCAGCCCGACGGCACCCTGGTGCCGCTACCGGCGCCGTGCGTGGACACGGGCATGGGCCTGGAACGCCTGGCGGCGGTGCTCCAGCACGTGCACAGCAACTACGAAATCGACCTGTTCCAGGCGCTGATCCGGCGCGCCGCCGAGCTCACCAATACCAGCGACCTCGAGAACAAGTCGCTGCGGGTCATCGCCGATCACATTCGCGCGTGCGCCTTCCTGATCGTCGACGGCGTGCTGCCGGGCAACGAAGGCCGCGGCTACGTGCTGCGCAGGATCATCCGCCGCGCGCTGCGGCATGGCTGGATGCTTGGCGTGCGCGAGCCGTTCTTCCACAATCTGGTCGCCACGCTCGATACGTTGATGGGCGAGGCTTACCCGACCCTGCGTGAGCACCGCGCCACCGCCGAGCGCGCGCTGAAGGCCGAGGAAGAGCGCTTCGCCGAAACGCTCGACTCAGGCATGCGCATCTTCAACGAAGTCGCTGCGCGCAATGCCGACATCATCCCCGGCGCGGACGCGTTCCGCCTCTACGACACCTACGGCTTCCCGGTCGATCTGACCGCCGACATGGCCCGCGAGCGCGGGATGTCCGTCGACATGGCCGGATTCGACGCGGCGATGGCACGCCAGAAGGAAACCGCTCGCGCCGCGGGCAAGTTCGGCGGCGGCACCCAGCTGCCTGCCGACCTGGTCGCGCAGCTCACCCCGACGGAGTTCCTCGGCTATGAGGCGCTCGATGCCGGCGGGCTGGAGGTCGTCGCGCTGCTGAAGGACGGACGCCCCGTCGAGGCCGTCGACGCCGGCGACAGCGCGATCGTCCTGCTCGACCGCACGCCGTTCTATGCCGAATCTGGTGGTCAGGTCGGCGATACCGGCGAGCTGGACGAGAAGGGTGTGCGTTTCATTGTCGAGGACACGATCAAGCTGGCCGGGCAGTTCCATGGCCATGTCGGCCGCCTTGTGAATGGAAGCCTGCGCAGGGGCGACCGCCTGGTGGGTTCGGTCGACGCAGCCCGTCGCGCCGCGACCGTCCTCAACCACAGCGCCACCCACCTGCTGCATGCCGCCCTGCGCACCGTGCTCGGTACCCACGTGCAGCAGAAGGGCTCGCTGGTAGCACCCGACCGGCTGCGCTTCGATTTCTCGCACTTCCAGCCGGTGACCGATGTCGAGCTGGCCGAAATCGAGCGACGGGTCAACGCCGAGGTGCGGGCCAACCACGAGGGCGAGGTCCGCCACATGGCGATGCAGGAAGCGCTCGATTTCGGCGCCCTGGCGCTGTTCGGCGAGAAATACGGCGAGAACGTGCGCGTGTTGCGCTTCGGGCCCACCTCCACCGAGCTGTGCGGCGGCACCCACGTCCGTCGCACCGGCGATATCGGCCTGTTCAAGATCGTCTCGGAAGGTGGCGTATCGGCCGGTGTGCGCCGGATCGAGGCGCTGACCGGGCAGGGCGCGCTGGATTACGTCGAACAGGAGGAACGCAGGCTGGACGAGGCAGCCGCCCTGCTGGGTGGTGCCCCGGGTGATGTTGCCGACAAGCTGCGTGCGCTGATCGACCGCCAGAAGAAGCTCGAGCGGGAACTCGAGACGTTCAAGGCCAGGGCGGCCTCCGGAGCCACCGCGGACCTGGCCGCGCAGGCGGTCGACCTGGACGGCATCAAGATCCTGGCCGCCCGCCTGGAAGGCTTCGATGTGAAGGCTCTGCGTGAGGCGGTCGACCGGCTGCGGCAGCAGCTGGGCGACGCGGTGATCGTGCTGGCCGGAGTCCAGGGCGGGAGGGCGGCGCTGGTCGCCGGCGTCAGCGGCGCTGCCGGCGGCAGGATCAGTGCGGGCGAGCTGCTTGCCGACGTCGCGGCCCGGATCGGGGGCAAGGGCGGCGGTCGACCCGACATGGCGCAGGGCGGCGGCGAGGACTCGCCGGCGCTGGCCGATGCGCTTGAGGGAGTACGTTGTTGGGTGCAGACAAGGCTGAATGGTTAACGTCCTGCATGACTTTGTGCTGATGCAGGCGCCGTCGGGGCTGACTACCGTGAGAACAGCCGCCGGGGGCGCAATCGGTTTTTGCGCAAATTCGTTTAAAATGTGCGTTTAAGCATGTAGACGGCCGCTGCCGTCCTCTGGAGAAGTCACTCAATGCTCATCTTGACCCGCCGCGTAGGCGAAACGCTGATGATCGGAGATTCGGTCACCGTGACCGTGCTCGGGGTCAAGGGCAACCAGGTGCGCATCGGCATCACTGCGCCCAAGGATGTTGCCGTGCATCGCGAGGAGATTTACCAGCGCATCCACGGCGAAGAGGGGGATCGCCGCTCCGAACCCCAAGAGCGCGACAATCTGGAAGGTTTGCCGCAGTCGGGTTGAACCGGTATCCTTCGGCGCCGCGCGCGTCCTCGGACGCAACGCACGGAGACTTGCCCGAGAGGCCGAAGGGGCTCCCCTGCTAAGGGAGTATGGGGTCAAAAGCTCCATCGAGGGTTCGAATCCCTCAGTCTCCGCCAGTTAACTGGCTACGACTTCGTGATTCCCGGCCCTCGCGCCGGGCGCGCGAGGGCGCAGATGGGCCGCAAGCCTGTGGCTTGCAAGCGGTCCACCGTTCGCCCCTCAGTCTCCGCCAGTGTCCGAGACGCCACGAATTGACGGTCACGCCGCCAATTGGGCACAATTCCGCTTCTGCATCATGCGCCCGTAGCTCAGCTGGATAGAGCACCAGGCTACGAACTTGGGGGTCGGAGGTTCGAATCCTTCCGGGCGCGCCAGATCCTGCAGTACCAAAGGCCGACGGTTTTCCGCCGGCCTTTGCTTTTTTCTGCGTGATGTTGAGGCTAGTGCGGGTACCTGGGCTCCGAGACTTCGCGCACGATCTCGGCGGTGTCCTTCTTCTTGCCCGCCAGCGCGATGTCCGCGAGCGAGACGATGCCCGCGAGCCGTCCGGATGGGTCGACCACCGGCACCCTGCGTACCTGCGCCTGCTCCATCAGGCTGACCGCTTCTTTCAGGTCGCTGTCGGTGCGTACCGTCCTGGTCGGCGAAGACATTGCATCGCTGGCCCTGACCATGCCGTCGCCGCCCCTTGCGACGATCCGTACCGCGATGTCGCGGTCGGTGATTACCCCGACCGGCATGCCCTGATCGTTGCACACCGGGATCTGTCCGCAGTCGTTGTCGATCATCATGCGCGCCACTTCTTGCACGGGCGTTTCGACCCTGCACGTGGCGGGGTCGGGCGTCATCACTTCGCTTATGCGTGTCATTTCGCTACCTCCATCGGGCAACCACCGCGATCGGGTGGTGGGAACGATTCTCGCGCGGCCGCAGTGGCATCCAGGTGAATGCCACAGCAGCGCAAGGCGCGTCGCGGTGGGCCGGCGTCACGGAAATGACCTGCTGCGACGTCCTAGAACTCCAGCAGCGGTACCGTGGCCTTCGGCAGCAGCCGTTCAGTGAAGTGCCGGTCCTTGAAGTATTTGATCTTCTCGCACTTCACCGGATGCGGGATTCCTTCGTAGAAGAACACCTCGGTATCGAATCCCATCGCCTTGAGTTCCTGGGGCAGCATCAGCGCGCGCCGCTCCTCGTTCTCGCTCAGGGTGTAGTTGCCGTGCTGGCCATAGGAACGGCTGCGGTTGCGCTTGCGGATGGTCGTGTAGCCGAGCATTTCCGAATAGTCGTTGGCGTCCTGCTGCTCCCGTGGGGCGTAGACGATCTGCAGCGCGTGATTGGTGATCATGGTGCGCGAGACGTCCTTGCCGTACACCGCATCCAGCTGCGCCATCGACTGGATGATCGGCAGCAGGCGGATGTTGTAGCCGGCCATGTAAGCGATGGCAGTGGAGATGATCTCCACCTTGCCGATCGATGTGAACTCATCCATGAGCAGCAGGCACTGGTGCCGGAGCTCGTCATTGTTCTGCGGCAGCTCGCGCGTGTTCTGGTTGATCAGCTGGCTGAAGAACAGATTCACGATCAGCCGCGCCTCGGCCAGCTTGTTGGGCTGGATGCCGATGTAGATGGTCATCCGCTTCCTGCGCACGTCGGTCAGCAGGAAATCGTCGTTGGAGGTGGCCGCGTCCAGCACCGGGTTGATCCAGGCGTTGAGCGGTTCCTTGAACGTGCCCATGATCGAGGCGAAGGTCTCGTCCGCCTGTGAGAGCATGTTGGCGAAGGCGGTCTTCGCATTCGGCCCGAGGAACTTGCGCGAGGCCAGTCCTTGTAGGAACTTCTTCAGGTCGCTGCCGTCGCCCGACGAAAGCCGATAGATCGCGCCTAGGGTCGGATACCGCGAGAACGGGAAGCCCAGCGCCTGCTCCTCATCCCAGTTCTCGAACAGGTACAACGCGAAGGCTAGGAAGGCATTGCGCGCCTGGCTGACCCAGAACTTCTGATCGTCCGCGCCGTCGGGATAGAGCATGGCGGCGATGCTCGACAGGTCCGAGATACGGAAAGCCGGGTCACGCGAGACGTAGGTCAGCGGATTCCAGCGATGCGTGCGCCGGTCCTCGGCGAACGGGTTGAACAGGTAGATCTCCTGGCCCTGGCTGGCGCGCCAGCCGCTGGTCAACTCGAAATTTTCCTGCTTGATGTCCAGCACCACCATCGATTCCTGGTACTCGAGCAGGTTCGGAATCACGATCCCTACGCCCTTGCCAGAGCGCGTGGGCGCCGCCAGGATCACGAACTGCTGCCCTGGCAGCCGGATCAACTTGCCGCCCATCTTCCCGACCACGACGCCGTCGGCGGACGGCTTGAACATGTCCTTCTTCGCCAGGTCGCCGGCGGTCGCGAAGCGCGCGTCGCCGTGCAGGGACTTATGCCGCGGTTTGAGGATCAGCACGGATAGCGGCAGCCAGACGAGCAGCGGCAGCCCGAAGCCGACGACGGTCGCGAACTTGATCTTGCCAGCGTGCGGTTTGACCTGCGGCAGGTCCAGGACTCGGAAGTAGCTCCACCAGGTTTCGTACCAGGGCGTGGGTGCCTGCACCTTCAGCAGCAGCGGCACCAGCACGCCGGACAGGTACAACCCGCCCGCCATGGCGAGCGCCAGGGTGACCAGAAGCGCACCGAGTTTCAGGGGGAATGTATTGCTCACCGTGGCGTCCTGCAGGTGGGGTCTGTCCATGTCGCGGCCCCGCAGCAGACGCGGGGCCGGGGCGATCATGTCAGGGCGCGACAGGCGGCGGCAAGTCGCACGAACTACCCCCTGATCGCCCAGGCCGCGTGGCCATACCTGTACGAATGGACTTGTTGACAGCGCCGATGCGGCCGTGGACTATTCATCAAGGAGCCAAGGATCGGCGATCCGCGGCAGCAGGGGATCAAGGAGGAACACGGACGTGTTACCCGGCATGGAGCTGATGAGCTGCCCCAACCTGGCCGTGCCCAGGGAAGTCATGCACCACGTGGTGCGTGTCGAATCCTCATATAACCCGTATGCCATCGGCGTCGTCGGCGGCCGCCTCGTGCGCCAGCCGCGCAACCTGCCCGAGGCGCTTTCCACCGCCCGCATGCTCGAGCAGCGCGGCTACAACTTCTCGCTCGGCCTGGCCCAGGTCAACCGCTACAACCTGGTCAAGTACGGCCTGGACTCCTACGAGAAAGCCTTCCAGCCCTGCGCCAACCTGCAGGCCGGCTCGCGCATCTTGGCCGAGTGCTACCAGCGCTCGCGCGACTGGGGCAAATCCTTCAGCTGCTACTACTCGGGCGATTTCAAGACCGGGTACCGGCACGGTTATGTGCAGAAGGTGTATGCCTCGATGCAGCGGGAGCGTCGCATGGATGCGACCTTTGCCGGCGTGGCCCCGATCGCTGTCGTTGACCGCGTCGTGAGGCGCACGGGACGCCCGGTCGAGCAGCAAACCGCAGCCGTCGCCACCATCGGGTCGCTGGTGGAACGCCGGGGCGCCGATTACCGATCCGCGCCAACGACTCGGGGCCAGCCTGCGGTCATCCCGCAAGGACAGGGTGCCGCCCCGACTTCGACACCCGCGTCCATGCAGGCGACGCAGGCCCAGGTTCCGATTCCGGCGACCGCTGCCTTTCCCATGGCAAGCGCGGGTTCGGGCGCCGTTGTCGTTATGGCGCGGCGTGCAAACGACGGCGCCGCCCCCGACGCCCCAGTCGCCCCCCAGCCAACAGCTGTTTCGCCGAGCGGCGGCGACAGCGCCTTCGTCTTCTGAGTCACGACACACCTAACGAAAGCCGCATCCGCCCCAACCACCCCTCACGAAAAGGAGATCACCATGAAGCCCGCGAAATTCGTCCCCCAGGCCACCGATGCCCGCAACACGCTCTCGGCGCTATTCATGGCCGTCGTCTTCGTGTCGACGATCGCCATGCCCGAGATCGCCATGGCCCAGTCCGAATTCCAGACCAAGACCTGCGGATTTCTCAGCAATATCACCGGTCTGCTCAACATCGCATCGATTGCCGTGGTCACCATCGGCATCATCTTCGCCGGCTACCAGATCGCGTTTGCACACAAGCGCATTTCTGATGTCGCGCCGATCATGATCGGGGCCCTGCTGATCGGTGCGGCTGGCCAACTGGCCAACTGGATCATTGGTTCCCGCGAAGGTTCGGAAGGTTGCGGCGATATCTCCGCGATCCAGCAGTTGCTGCCGTACGTGGCGTAAGCGCACGTCCAGGGCAATGCATAAGAACATCGTCTTCCGCGGCTGCACCCGCCCGCCCATGTTCCTGGGCGTGCCGTACGTCCCGTTCTTCATCGGGGCGGGTGGGGTGATCATGCTCGCCCTGTACGCGCCCGGGCGATTGCTCTGGTTGCTGTTGCTGCCACCGGTGATCCTCGTGATGCGGCAGATGGCCCGGCGCGACGAGATGATCTTCCGCCTGCTCGGGTTGCGTCTGCAGCTCGCGCCGCAGGTCCGCAACAAGCGCGAGCACGAAGGGATGTGGGTGTTCAATCCGAATCCCCATCGTGACCAACCCGCGCCAAAGAAGAAATAAACCGGCATTCCAATACCGAGACCGCATGTTCAACCGCGACAGTCCCATCAGCAGCTTCGTTCCGCTCTCGTCCCACGTCGCCCCCTCGGTCGTGAAAACGACCGGGGGCGACTACCTGTTGACCTGGTACCTGGGCGGGTTGCCATTCGTGGGGCGCGACGAGTGGGAGATCGAGCATCGCCACAACACGTTCAACCGCATGCTGCAGACCCTGCGTGCGCCGGACTACGTGAACGTGGCCTTCTGGGTGCACGACGTGCGGCGCCGGCGCAGGATCAGCTCCAGCGACCATTTCGCCCAGGCCTTCAACCAGCACTTGTCCGATGCGTACTACGGCAGCCTGTCGTCGCAGAAGATCATGGTCAATGAGCTATATCTGACGATGCTCTATCGCCCGATCGTCGGCGGCAAGCGCTTCACGGAGAAGGTCAGCGACACCGCGCGCCTCAAGGCGATGGAGGAGCAGGCCGTCGGCAAGGTGCTCGAGCTGGCAGGCAACGTCGAGGCCGTGCTCAAGGACTACGCTCCATACCGCCTTGGCATGTACGAAGCGGCCAACGGTGTGGTGTTCTCGGAGACGCTCGAGTTCTTTGGCTATCTGCTCAACCGCGTGGATGAGCCGGTGCCGGTGCTCAAGGCGCCGGTGCCGGAGTATCTGCCGGTGAGCCGCCACATGTTCTCCGTGAAGAGCGGCGACTTCGTGGTCAGTACGCCCAATGGCGGCAACCATTACGGCGCGATCCTCAACCTGAAGGAATATGCCGAGGGTACCTATCCGGGCATCCTCAACGGCCTGAAGTATCTCGATTTCGAGTACGTCATCACTCATTCCTTCAGCCCCATGGGTCGCCAGGACGCGCTCAAGGCGCTCGATCGCACCAAGGGCATGATGATCTCGTCAGGCGACAAGGCGGTCAGCCAGATCGTGGAGCTCGACTACGCCATGGACCAGCTTGCCTCGGGCAACTTCGTGCTGGGCGAATACCATTTCATCATCGCCGTCTATGCCGACGGACAGGAGAAGCTGCAGCAGCAGCTGGCCATCACCCGCGCCGAGCTGTCCAACGCCGGCTTCGTGTCCTCAAAGGAGGACTGGGCGATCACCGCGTCGTTCTATTCGCAGCTGCCAGGTAACTGGAAGTACCGCACGCGGCTGGCGAGCATGAGTTCGCTGAATTTCCTGGGCCTGTCGCCGCTGCACAACTTCAGTGCCGGTAAGAAAGACAACAATCCTTGGGGCCCCTGCGTCACGACGTTGCAGGCGACAAACGGTCAGCCCTACTATTTTAATTTCCATGCCACCCACCCCGCCGAGAATTCGCTGGGCGAGAAGGCCATCGCCAATACGATGGTCATCGGCAAGTCCGGTACCGGCAAGACGGCGCTGATCAACTTCCTGCTCAGCCAGGTGCAGAAGCTCGACCCGCCGCCCACGGTCTTTTTCTTCGACAAGGACCGCGGTGCCGAGATCTTCGTGCGAGCCTGCGGCGGCAACTACCTGGCGCTTGAGAACGGCCAGCCGACCGGCTTCAACCCGTTCCAGTGCGAGCGCACCGAGGCCAACGTCCAGTTCCTCGCAGACCTGGTCAAGGTGCTCGCGGGCAAGCGCGAATACACGGCGCGCGAGGAGGAGGACATCTTCCGCGCGGTCGAGAACATGCTCGACACGCCGATGCACCTGCGCAGCATGACCAACTTCCAGAAGAGCCTGCCCAACATGGGTGACGACGGCCTCTACGCGCGCATGCGCAAGTGGACGGCGGGCAATTCGCATGGTTGGGTATTCGACAACCCGAAGGACAGCATCGACCTGCACAAGGCCAACATCATCGGGTTCGACTACACCGACATCATCGACAATCCCGAAGTGCGTGTGCCGGTAATCAACTACCTGCTGCACCGGTTGGAAGAGCTGATCGACGGCCGCCGCCTGATTTACGTGATGGACGAATTCTGGAAGATCCTGGACGGCGAAGGCGGCCTGAAGGAATTCGCCAAGAACAAGCAGAAGACCATCCGCAAGCAGAACGGGTTGGGCGTCTTTGCCACCCAGAGTCCGGAGGATGCGCTCAAGAGCGACATCTCCGCGGCTCTGATCGAGCAGACCGCGACCATGATCCTGCTGCCCAATCCCAATGCCAGCCGCGAAGACTACATCGACGGCCTCAAGCTCACTGACGCCGAGTTCCAGGTCATCAAGGGCCTAGACGAGCGCTCGCGCTGCTTCCTGGTCAAACAAGGCCATGGATCTACCGTGTGCCAGCTCAACCTGCGCGGCATGGACGATGCGCTTGCGGTGATCTCAGCCAGTACCGACAACATCGAAATCCTGCACCAGATCCTGGAGCGCAAGGCGCGTTTCCACCAGGTCTCGCCGGACGATCTCACCCCCGACCAGTGGCTGCAGGACTTCTACGACAACCGTAAGGGTTCGGGCAAGGGAAAAGCGGCATCTGACTCGCGACAGAGGATGGGGACATGACGCGCCACCGATCCCACTCACCCCTCCACCATGCATCAGTCACGCACGCAGGTTTGCTCAAGGAGTCGAAGATGAACACGAACTTGTCCAGCAAGAAGAAGTCGGTCAGGGCGGGTGGCTTGTCGTTCGCAATGACCGTGGCGATCGGCATGGTTGGCGCGGGGGCCGTGATGATGCCGCGACCAGCGCAGGCGGTCGCATTCTTCTGCGCAAACTGCTCCAACTGGATGACCCAGATTCCAGAGTACGCGGCGAAGATCGCCCACTACGGCAAGGAAGTCGCTTCCTGGCAGCAACAGGCGCGGGACATGCAGAACCAGATCGCCAATATCCAGAACATGTTCCTGACCCTGGGCATCCAGCCGGGGCCGCAGATGGACGAGGTGCCGCAGAACTACAACGTGCCCGAGCGCTGCGGCGGGTTCAGCCCGACCTCGATGATGAGCTCGATGTTCAGTGTCGATGGCAAGGGCGACATCTACCAACAGCAGAAGGAGGTCTGCGCCAACATCCAGATGATGCAGAACACCAAGTACAACGAGACGGTGAGGTTCCTGCGCGACAGCTACAGCGCCACCCAAAGCGAGTTCAACAAGTTGCAGCAGATGAACCGTTCGGCCACGAATCTTGGCAACAACGCCAAGGCCAGCCAGAGCGCCAACGAAGCGTTATATGCCCAGGAAGCGCGCTACAAGAACTGGCAGAGCACGATGACCGCCATCGATTCTTACATCGCCACCATGCGCGAGAACCAGAAGCTGCTGGCGCAGACCGCAATGAAGGGGTCGAAGACCAACCAGGTCCTGGGCCAGATCGGCAAGACGGCGATCCTGGTCGGCGCCTTGGAAGTGGACTGAACGCTAGCATCGGGCCGGAGCAGGGGATGCTGCGCCACAGGGAACGCGGCGCGGTGCGAGACGGGGGCGACCCCATATTTGCGCAGGGAAATGGGTAATGGCAATCGTGCGGGACATCGCGACGACGCTCGGCGGACTGGGTAACGGCCTCATGGACTGGCTGCAGCCCAAGGTAGTGGATATCGGCGGGCTGGGCGATTTCATCTTCTTCCGGGCCGTGTTCCGGTTCCTGAGCAGCCGGATCGAGGATTTCGGCTTCGACGTCATGGGCCGGGTGATGGGCTTCGTCGGCTTCCTGGCTCTGATCGTGCTGACGCTATGGATCTTCTTCCAGGGCTACAAGGTGATCACCGGGCAGATGCGTGAGTCGCTGATGGGTCTGGTGGCGAACATGGCCAAGGCGGCGTTCATCGTGTCGTGTGCGGTGGCGTTCGGGACGGTGGGCAGCGAGATCCACACGTACCTGACCCAGGACATGAAGGACGGGATCAACGAGCTGGTGACGGGCAATTCCGGCTCGCCGGAGGAAAAGATCGACGAATCGCTGGGCTGGCTGCAGGTGGCGATGAGCACGTTCGACGCGCTGGATCTGCAGGGCGATCCTGCGCTGGTCGCGGAGAAGGAGCGGGTCCAGTTCTACGTGACCATGGGCACCGGCGGGCCTGCGGTGGTGGCCGGTGCGATGCTGCTGCTGTACCAGATCGCGATGGCGCTGTTCATCGGCCTGGGGCCGATCTTCATCCTGTGCCTGCTGTTCGATTTCACGAAAGGGCTTTTCCAGAAGTGGTTGTTCTACGGCATCGGGACGATGTTCAGCATGGCGATGCTGAGCTTCGTGGTGAGCCTGGCGCTGGATATGGTTACAAGAGTGGCAGCAGCGATGTGGACTGCAGCCGCCGCGGGCCAGTTCCTGCTGGGGGTGAACGTCAACGAGGGCATGAGCAGTCAGGCATTGCAGCAGGGCGGGATGGGGATCATCCTGACCGCGCTGATCGTCTCGGCGCCGCCGATGGCGGCGTTGTTCTTCAATGGGGTGATGGGCAGCTTCCTGCACTTCTCGGCGTTTGGTGCTGGCGGCATGATCGGCCCGCAGGGGCAGCCACCCGGGAGCTTCGGGGGCGGGTCGGGGTACAACCCGCAGACCTATCAGCCGACGCAGCCAGGGGGTACACAATCTCAAGCGGCCGACGACGGCAGTAGGCGTGCAGGGGATTTCCACGCTGCGCAGACGCCCATGCACTCCACTGGTCCAAGCGGGGCAGCCGCGAGCACGTCCCGACCTCAAGGCATGGGACCCGGCGCGCGCGGTGCAGTCAACACGCAGGAACTTGGCACGCAGACCTACACGCCTGCCTCGCCGGCCAACTCGGCGACAGGCGGCAGCCAGGCCAATTACGCGCCTGAAAGTCCAGGCGCGCGTGGCGCGGCCAATATCGCGCCGACAGGAACCCCGCAGTCCACGGCGTCTCCCTCGGGCGGAACCCAGGTCTCTCCCACGCCGCACGGTAGCCAGCCTGCAGACGCGCCGCCCTTGGGTGGTGGTGGCGCACCAGCCTTCGCACCGCCGCAAAGCGCCCGGTCGGTGGGTGCGCCCACGCGAGTGGCGGGTTCACCTTCCACTCAGACGCACAGCCCTACATATACGCCGCCTCCGCCGCCGACAGATCCGGCGCCTCGCGGTGGCAGTTGAAGGAGGTCGAGATGAAACTGCATGTATGGTTGATGTTGGTGTCGCTGACATTTGTGAGCGCCGCCGCGGCGCAATCGCAGGCACCGCATGTCTGTGGCGCGGGCGCGGGTCCGAATGAAGTGATGGCGGGCATGCATCCGGGTGGAAATGGGGTGGCGCCCACACCACTTTGCTATTGGAAGGTACAGCCGCAGGAGCAACAACAACAACCGCCGCAGCCGACGGGCTACTGGGAGAAGACTTGGGGCGCGATCGCGCCATCGCCGGTGGGTGGTGTACTAGGTACCTCGCTCGGGGCGAGCAGCAAGGAAGAGGCTGAGCGGCTGGCGCTGGAGGATTGCAAGGCCAAAGGAGGAGGGGCGTGCGAGGTGCGTATCGCGTATCACAACCAGTGTGCCGTAATGGTGCTTGGCGACAACGTTTACAGGACTGCAAGGGCTGGCAGCATAGAAGCGGCGGCGAAGGTTGGTATTGACGCCTGTTCGAAAGAAGATACGAATTGCCGCGTTTACTATTCCGCCTGCACCGAACCGGTCTTCCACAAGTATTGAATGAGCGAAGCAGCGGCGCATGGACGCGTTGCCATTTTGACGATTGGCCGAAGCAAACTGCAGGAAGTAGATGATCAGAACTAGATTCAATTCCAAGCACCCGCAACGGCTCGGCCCTGCGGGTATTTTATTATGCGCGCTGTCGGCAAAGCATGTCAGAACCATAAATTCTCCAGATCGACCGATGAGTCGGCATCTGCGAGAATGCCAAGGAGAGGCACATGAAAGTCCAAACGGCAATCTTGTTGGTACTGAGTCTGCTGAGTGTATGGAGCACGAGTGCAGGGCAGGAAATTCTATGCCCCAGTTCCGGGCTTCCGGTCTCGCAGGATCCCGGGTGCTGGGCGCGTGAGAGTGCAAAGACGAATGCTGCCCAGCAGGCACAGCAGCAGCAACAGGCGCTGCCACCTCGGCCGACGGGTTACTGGGAGAAGACCTGGGGGGCGATTGCGCCGTCGCCGGTAGGCGGAGTGCTAGGTACGTCGCTCGGGGCGAGCAGCAAGGAAGAGGCTGAACGGCTTGCGCTGAAGGATTGTACATCCAAGGGGGGCAAGGCGTGCGAGGTAGAAATCGCCTATCAAAACCAGTGTGCGGTGATGGTCACGGGGAAAGCCAATTATAGATTTGCGAGCGCAGCCTCAATTCCCGAGGCGTCGCAGCTTGGCATTCAGTTGTGCAAGGAGAGAGGGGATGACAGTTGCAGCGTCTACTACTCCGCCTGCACCGAACCAATCTTCCACAAATATTGATTCAGAAACGCAGCGGCGCATGGATACCTTGCGCGTTGCTACTGCGTCGATTTGTCGAAGCAACCTGCAGGATGCAGATGAGCCGAATCGAATCCATCTCCAGGCACCCGCAGCGGCTCGCCGCCGCGGGTGCTTTGTTGTTCGCGTATGGAATTGCTCTCACAGCGTGTGAAGCGCAGAAGCCGAACGCTTCTTCTGAAAATGCACGTACTGAGTCAAGTGCGAGGGGCGAACCGTTTGAGCCGCCAGGAGGTCTGGAGTCGGGAACGGGGGGCGGCGTGAAAGTGATCTGTAATGGCAAGGAGATGCGACTGCAGGACGACGCAACCGATCCTGCAACGGGGATGAAACGGACCAAGCTGCAGTTCGTGCGTTCGGGGAGGGCGGTGTCGGCCATCGGCCTGCCAGGGGAAATGCGGGACTACACGCCGGTCGGCGTGAGCTGTGCGATATCGCGGAGCAATGGCAGACCGTACTTCGTGGTTCAGTTTGGAGAGCGCCCCAGGGGGTGCAAGTTCTGTGAGTGGTTCTATCTATACGACCAGGACGGGAAGCAGCTGACCCGGAGCGTTCCTGTCATCCTGAAGGACGAGACGTTGCCCGAGACACAGCAGCAATATCCCAACAACGAGGAATACACGGCACTCGCCGAGCGCTTGCGTCTCCCAGACGCGGAGATGAGCTACATCGATTGAGCCACCGCCAATCCATAGGGAATGGTTGCATGTCAATGGAAGATACAAATATGGCGAATGAAATCTACGAAGCAATGGTCCAACCGCGAGGTCCGACCTATAGGGACAGCCAGATCTCGCGGAACAGCCATTACCGCGAGCCGGTCGATCACTCGCCAAGCCGGCTGGCAGGGAACTCCCGCATCTGGGGCGATGCGAGTCCCGAAGTGCAATCCCGGATCATCGATGCGCTGATAGAGGCATCGCGAGATGCGGGGCTTAGCACCAGGGAAACCGCGCATGTGTTGGCGATTGCGCGTGCCGAATCCGGTTTCAATCCCGATGCTGCCGCGGGAACTACGACGGCCGCGGGCATAGGCCAGTTCGTGGATGGAACCGGACGCGGATACGGCCTTAGCAACGACAACCGTTTCGATGCCAAGGCGAACAGCAGGGCGCTCGTAGAACATTTTATCGACAATCGAAACCTGGCCGTGAATCGTAGCCAAGGCGAGGAATACATCTACAAGTATCATCATGACGGCCCATTTAGTGATTACGGCGGACTGCAGCTTGCACGAGACAAGGTGATGCCCGATCTCGACCGATACGAGCAATTCGTCCGTCAGCGCCTTGGGTTGGAACAGCATGCGCCTGGCGAGGTGCAACAAGCTCCGCCCAAAACGCCAGAAGCGGAAGAGGCTGACCCGGTGCGATCCCGCACGGAATCGCTGTTGAAACTCCAGTCCCACGGTTCGGAAGTCTGGCGCCTGCAGACCACCCTGCGCGGCCTGGGTTATACCGGCGCCGACGGCCGGTCGCTGAAAACAGACGGCGACTTCGGCGACAATACGGACCATGCCGTGCGCGCGTTCCAGAAGGCCCACGGCGTGGAGCCGGTGGACGGCAAGGTGGGCAATGACACCTGGGCGACGCTGACACATGCGGCGCAGCATCCGCTGGTGCCGGAAGCCACGCATCCCAACCACAAGCTCTACGCCGCCATCAGCGAGCAACTGCCGGCGGGAACGGACCCGAAGGCTATCGCCAATGTCACCCTGCAGGCGCTGGAGAACGGCATCACTGGCCCCGACCGCCTGCAGCGGATGGCGGTGCTCGGCGCGAACGTGTACCTGCAGGGCGCGATCCCTGGCGATCGGGTGAAGGTGGACCTGACCGCTCCGACGCCCGACCTGCAGGCGATGAGCGACCACATGGCCCGTCTGGCTGACGAGCGGACCCAGGAAGACCATCGCCGGCAGCAGCAAAGCCCGCAGCCGCAGTTGTCGATGTAGTCAGGGCAATGGAGTCTGGTTCATCTGGCGCGGGAACAGCAGGAGCGCCCGGTCCGCGAAAAACAGGCACGTATGAAGCTTAGGACATGGTCTATGCTGGGATTGCTGACGATGGGCGCACCCATCGCAGCGCAGGAAAGCATGAATTCGCCGGATTATCATGCGAGGAACAACGCGCAATCGGTGTATTACCAGGGCCCAGGGCGGCAACAGTCGCAAGCGCTGCAACAGGCACCGATTAGGCTCCCAGATGTTTATTCCAGCTTTGTTTCTGATCTTGATGGCTACAAGCTTTACTGGAGCACATTCGCCCGGAGTGGAGAGGAGGCCGAGCGCGTGGCGATGGACGCCTGCCGGAACAACGGTGGAGAGAATTGCCAGCCGCGCGGCTGGTTTTCCAATCAATGCGGGGCGATTGCGGTCAATCCGGCCGGCAAGATCTTCGAAGGTTATGGCGTGCATCCCTTGATTGCCGCGCAGAAGGGATTGAGGGAGTGCAATGAAGCTACCGAAGGGCGGCCTGCTTGTTGAAGGACTTGCCGATCTGTTCGATGTACGAGAATGATGGAACGACGAGGATAGCGGATCTCGCAAACCGCAACGCGCACGATGCGACGCAAGAGGACATCGAGCGCTTTAGCGAGATTGCGGGAGAGCGGGCGCAGCCACGAAGTGTCGAGCCGCCCATGCCGCAGGGGTCGCCGGTGCCGCGTCCCTCGGGTTATTGGGAAAAGACCTGGGGCGCCATTGCGACGCCCCCATCCCACGACGGTATAACCGGCGTCGCGGTGGGGGCGCACAACCAGCAGGACGCCGAGCGGCTAGCTTTAGCCGATTGCAAGGCAAAGGGAGGCGGTGCTTGCAGCGTGAAACTGTCTTACCGCAATCAATGCGCTGTCATGACTGTGGGGAGCGGGTTGTCGCGCGCAACTAGTGCGGAGTCGATTGAACGTGCCACCGAGATCGGCATGGCTGATTGCAGGAAGAGCGGAGTCAATTGCCGTGTCGAGTACTCGGGCTGCACAGAGCCGATCTTCCACAAGTACTAACAGGATCGCCATCGCGTTTGGGAAAAGGCGAGCGGGTCAGGGTAGACGGGCATCGGCCTGTTGCCTTGGGGAGGCCAGCGTAAGTCCGGGCTGTCGCCACGCCCGATTCTGCTACGGACGGGCCATGGGGCGATGCCGTCGCGCGACCCGAGGACGGCGGCCCCCTCCTGCCGCGCCAGCTGCGCAGCCTTTCACGTGCGATGGCTTCCTGGTCAGGAGCGTAGATATGGGCGCGTAAGCGGTCGGTAATACCGGAGCCGGCCTCGCCACGGACATGGATCAGCCGAAGGGCGGTGCGAGGCGGACGGGCGTGCCTTGGGCAGGGGCCACCGGCCGCCGAGACCCGCGAGCAAGCGGGGCTGGAGCCGCGGGGTTGTCCGCAGGGACGACGCACAGGGCGAGGTGATCACTGCGTCTTCCAACGAAGAAGCGCGACGGTCGTTAGGGGATATGGACCATTTCGCGACGTGGGATTTTCGACTTGGTAGGGACCATACCGGGAAGTGCGGAAGGTTCTTGACGGCGCTCTGCCGCTGACGTTAAGGTTTGGCTGCAATGCCGGCGGTTCAGGATCGAGGATCCGGATCGCCGCGGCACGGAAGCAGAGCAAAAGGGGCTGAGAGCTCAGATGTCGGCAAGGAAGCATTCGCCGGGCGTGGGAGCCCGGATACCCAGCGCGAAACCGGCCCATTACGTGGCTGCCGCCCCGCGTTCTCCCAATACTCTCTGCCGCGTTCGCGGCGCCGGACCCGTCGGCGCTCCGACGATGCGCGTGTCCGTTCGTCCTTCGCCACTGGATGGTGCTTCGTGATCAGGATTGTGCGCCTGCGACCGCAGGTCTTGGTGGTGTGTTGCCTCGCATTCGCGGTGGTGGCCTGCGCCACCCGCCCGGCCCCCAATTTCCGCGGCCGCTGGAAGCCGGTGAACCAGTACGCCGACGCGCCCGTGGCCATTCCTCTGTACGAGTCGTACACATATGCAGCCTCGCCGATGGACAAGACGCTCAAGGGATTGCTGACCCGCTGGGCGAAGGCGTCCAAGCGCACCCTGTCGTACCTGCACGCGTCCGACTTCACCCTGTACGGACCCGTGAAGGACGTGAACACCACCAGCCTGGAGCAGGCGGTTGCGCAGCTCGATTCAGCCTACGCCTCGTACGACGTGGCGATCTCGGTGGAAGCAGGGCAGATCACGGTGCGGCACACGCAGGCCCCGGCCGTGCCGCCCGCCCAATCCACCGCCGCACCCTGACGCTGGCGATTGACGCCCGGTCCCACCGCCGCGGAAGCCTCTGGATCCACGATGCTCGGAAGAAAAAAATCCTCCTCCCAGATCGATGCTGCAGTCGGCGCGTCCGTCAATTACGAGGTGACGATTGCCGACCTGGCCATGCGCAGTCAGAAGCGCGCCTGGTTCGTCGCCGGCAGCGCGATCTTGATGGCGGTGTTGCTGGCGCTCGGGTACCTGTTGATGCTGCCGCTCAAGGAAAAGACGCCATTCCTTGTGCTCGCCGATCCGTACACGGGCACGGCTGCAGTGGCACCACTGGTGTCCGACCTGAGCAACAGCCCGGTGACCGCGAATGCCGCGATCAACAAGGCCAACATTGCCAATTACGTGATCGCGCGCGAGTCCTACGACTACAACATCCTCACTCAGCGCGACTGGGGGCTGGTGTGGACCATGTCCACCAAGCAAGAGGGCGAGGCCTACGATCACCTGCTCTCGCCGGGCAATCCGGCCAGCCCGATCAAGCTGTACGGGAAGACCCGAGCCATCCGGGTCAACATCATCAGCCTCACCCCGAACCGGGAAGGTTGGTTCGACAAGGAAGGCTCGGCCACGGTGCGCTTCCAGCGCGTGCTGGTGAACAAGGCCAATGGCGCGCCGACGGTGCTCGACACCCGCGTAGCGACGATCATCTATACCTACAACGAAGCGCTTTCGCTGACTGACGAACAGCGGTTCAGCAATCCGCTCGGCTTCCAGGTCACTGACTATCGCGTGGTCACCGAACTGGTCTCGCTGCCCTCGCAGCCGCCGTCGGCAATGGCGGAACAGCCGGTGCCCGGCACCTTGCCGGCCCCTTCGGCCGCGCCCGGGGAGGGGGTGCTGCCATCACCTGGCGGTGTTGGACAGGATGCATCGCCAGCCGCAGCGCCTGGTGTCGTGCCACAACAGCCTTCCGCTCCGCAGCAGAACGTCGCTGCGCCCGCAGGTTACGCCAATGGAGCCAATACCCGATGAGCCGCAGTTCGCCATGGCTGCCTGCACTGGCCGCCGCGATCCTCCTGTTGTCCGTGGCGTGGGTCAGGCCTGCTTCCGCCCAGGTCATGCATCAGTACGAGTACCAGCCGGACCGCATCTACGAAATTCGTACGGGCCTGGGCATCACTACCCAGATCGAGTTGAGCCCGAACGAGAAGGTGCTGGATTACAGCACTGGCTTCAGCAGCGGATGGGAGCTCAACCGCCGCGAAAACGTGTTTTACCTCAAGCCGAACAACGTCGACGTGGACACCAACATGATGGTGCGCACCGACAAGCGTTCCTACATCTTCGAGCTGAAGGTGGTGGCCACGGACTGGAGAGTGCTCGACCAGGCCAAGCGTGCGGGCGTGCAGTACAAGGTGACGTTCGTCTATCCCAACGATCCTGCGCTGGCCGAAGCCGCCGAGGTGGCTGAGTCAAGGCCGGGGCAGAGCACGAGCATGGAAGCCGGGCGGGAATACAACTTCGACTACTCGTTCGCCACACGCAGCAAGAGCCCTTGGCTCGTGCCGGTGAGCGTGTACGACGACGGCCAGTTCACCTACGTCCAGATGCCGGACATGACCCAGTTTCCGACCGGGAACTTCCCAGCCGTATACGGGCGCGAGAAGCGAAGGGGCGAGGATTTCGTCGTCAACAGCACGGTCGAGAAGAACACCATCATCGTGCATGGGACCTACCAGTACCTGGTCATCCGCCACGGCAAGAACGCCGTCGGCTTGCGAAGGAACACGCCACAGTGAGCCAGACCACACCTCCGAACACCCCCGATAGCGGTTATGAGGACGGTCGGACCCCGTCCTTCGCGCAGGATCGCGGCAATCCGTATTACAGCGGCGGGTACCAGCAGGCGGAGCCGGCGCCCAATCTGGATGCGGGTTCGCCCACGCTGACCGCTGCCGAAAGCCAGCGCCTGAACCGCAAGGCGTTGCTGTCCCTAGGCGGCATCGTGCTGCTGCTGTTCCTGCTGGGCTATTTCGTCCTGCGTAGCGGTGGAGACAAGGGCGAGGACGAAAAGCCGCAAGCTGACGCCAACAAGCCCCTGATCGTGCCGGAGCTTCCCACGGCAGCCGACGAGCCGGCCGAGACGGCGCCCCCAATCGACCTGGCGCAGCAAGCACAACCCGTGGTTCCGCCGCTGCCTGACCAGGCGTATGGCAATCCGTCGGCCAGCAGCCAGGGCGCCCCGGCAGGCCCGCAGCCACCAAGCCTGATGGAGCGACGCATGAGCGCCGCGGGCGGCGCCGGTTCGACAGCCGCTGCGCAGGAGCCTGCGGACAACGGCAGTACCGCGCAGCTCCAGCAAATGCAGGCGATGCAGAACGCGATGCTCGGCCTGCCGCCCGGCGGCACGCCGGCGCCGACCGTGGCCGCGGCGGCAACAAGCGCGCAATTCATGTCGAATCCGAATGCGCTGCTGGTGCGCGGCACCTATCTGCGCTGCGTACTGGAATCGCGCATCGTCACCGACATTCCCGGCTTCACGTCCTGCGTCCTGACCGAGCCGGTCTATTCGGTAAACGGGCGCGAGTTACTGCTGCCGAAAGGCTCGAAGATTCTGGGGCGTTACCAGGATGAAGGCGACGACATCGCGCGCGTCGCGGTCGTATGGGACCGCATCATCACGCCGACCGGAATCGACGTCGCCATGTCGAGTCCGGGCGTCGATGGACTCGGTGGCGCCGGCCATCCGGGCGACTACAACGGTCATTGGGGCAGCAAGATCATGTCCGCACTGTTGATCAGCCTGATCAGCGACGCCTTCCAGTGGGGCGCGGCCGAACATGGGCCGAGAACCTCGACCAGCATCGTGGGTCCGGGCGGTACGACGGTGGTCGAGCAACCATTCCAGAGCGCGACCGCCCGTTCCATGGAGAGGCTTGCCAACCAGGCGTTGCAGAAGTCCGCACAGCGCAAGGGCACGGTCACGATCAACCAGGGCACGGTGGTCAACGTCTACGTCGCCCAGGACGTAGACTTCTCCGCGGTCATGGCCCTGCGTTGAGGCCGCGCGGCATCGCGATGCGCGGTGCCGCCGGGGCGCTCCCGCGTCACTGGTTCGCGCGAGCGCGGCTGCCTGCCGGCTCCGGAACCATCAGCCACCAACAGGGGCCGTGGTGATGCCATGACTGACGCCGACGACTCGCCCCTGGCGCACATCTCCAAGGATTTCCTGGAGTACCAGTACCAGATCCTCGGCATCCTGGAATTCATGCATTCTCCGGATGTCACCGAGATCTGCATCAATCGCCCCGGCGAGCTGTACCTGGAGACGCGCGAGGGATGGCGGCGGGTGGAGGTACCGACGCTCACGTTCGAACGCGCGCGACAGTTCTGCACGGCCGTGGTCAACGAGAGCAATACCGGGCAGCGCATCACCGATGCCGATCCGATGGTTTCTTTGACCTTTCCGACCGGCCAGCGCGCGCAGTTCGTGATTCCGCCTGCGTGCGATGCCGGCAAGGTATCGATCACCATCCGCCTGCCGGCGCGGCGGACGATCACACTACAGCAGTACGAGGAAAGCGGCTTCTTCGAGCAGATTCTCGAGGACAACCCGACCATCGGCGCCCACGACCAGGAATTGCTGGACCTGCGTGCGGCGCGCGACTACGCCGAGTTCTTCAAGCGTGCGGTGTACTACAAGAAGAACATCGTCGTATCCGGCGCCACCGGCAGCGGCAAGACCACCTTCATGAAATCGCTGGTGGAGTTCATCCCGCAGGACGAGCGCCTGGTGACCATCGAGGACGCGCGCGAGCTTTTCATCGGGCAGCCGAACGTGGTGCACCTGTTGTATTCGAAGGGCGGGCAGGGCACGGCCAATGTCTCCGCCAAGAGCTGCATGGAATCGTGCCTGCGCATGAAACCGGACCGGATCATCCTGGCCGAGCTGCGCGGCGACGAGGCGTTCTACTTCATCCGCAACTGCGCATCGGGCCACCCCGGGTCGATCACCAGCTGCCACTCGGGCAGCACGGAGCAGACCTGGGACCAGCTGGCGCTGATGGTGAAGGCATCGAGCGAAGGCGCCGGGCTCGAGTTCGCGGTGATCAAGCGCCTGCTGATGCTGACCATCGACGTGGTCGTGCACATCCGCGCCCACGCCGGCAGCCGCTACATCACCGGCATCGACTTCAATCCGGCACGCAGGTTCGCCGAAAGCTAGGCGCCGTGACTTGCCTGCGTCGGGGGCGGCATGGGATCGATGCGCGAAGCCTCGCGGCCGTCCGGGTCGGCGGCGGCCGTCAGGGCGCAAGCAACGGCATCCGGAACCCGCATCCATGCGAAATGGTCGGCGGCTACGCCCAGCGCCGTCGCATCGAGCCGGACGATGCGGACCTGCGTGCTTCCGAGTTTCGAAAGCAGGAAGCGCAGCGACGGCTCCGGTCCCAGCCAGTCGCGTGCGAAGCCGATGGCCTGCACGGGTACGGTGACGCTGCGCAGCGCGCGATCCAGGTCGATTTCCAGGCCCTGCGCGGCATAACGCCCGCTCAGCCCGCTGCGCGCCCAATCCTGGATCAGACCGCGCGCCTCATTGCCGCCGAAGCCGACCGTGCGTCCCGGCAGGGCGCCACGGATCTTCGCGAGCCACGGCAGGAACCGGTAGGTGGCGGGCAGCCACCAGCGCGTGCGCACGGGAAAGGCGCGCCAGTAAGGAGAGCCGGTGGCGACCAGCCACAACGCGCGCGCACCGGGTGCCAGCGCGAGCCGGCAGCAGGCGAGTTGGCCACCCAGGCTGTGGCCGCCGATGACCGGTTCCACGCCGGGCGCTTGGCCGGCGACAGCGCGTTCGCTGGCGGGCAAGTCGTGCAGCAGCAGCTCGCGATAGCCCCAGTCGCAATGGCGGGATGCGCGCACGCTGCTTGACCCATGTCCGCGCCACTCGTGCACGAACACGGCGACGCCGTGCTGCGCCAGCGCATCGGCGAAGGGCAGGTAGTGGCGCGCGGCGACGCCGAGCGCCGGTAGCCACAGCAGGCGATGCGAGGGCCGCTCGGGAATCCGCGCCAGCAAAGACCAGCGATGACCGTCTTCGCCTTCCACCGGCAACTCGAGCGCCTCAGTCGGCACCGGCCGCCGCACCGAGGTGATCGAGGACGATGAGTCCGCCGTGGCCCGGCCGATAGCCGTGTCTCAGTGCAGCTTCCACGTAACCGATCGCACGCTCCACGGCGCTGCGCATGGCCAGGCCTAGGCAGAGATTGGCGGCAATCGCCGAGGCCAGGGTGCAGCCGGTGCCGTGGGCTTTCAGGTCCAGTCGATCGTGGGCGAATTCGACCCGGTCGGTCGTGTCGCGATAGCGGTCGACGACCCGTGTGCCTTCGTCCAGATGCCCGCCCTTGAGCAATACCGCGCGCGCGCCGAACTGGCGCAGCGCGTCGAAGGCCGCCTCTGCGCCTGCGGCATCGACGATGCGGATGCCGCACAGCAGCTCGGCTTCGGGGATGTTGGGGGTCAGCACCGTGGCCAGGGGCAGCAGCCGCGTGCGCAGTGCGTCCAGCGCCTCGTCCTCCAGCAGCTTGGCGCCGGAGGTGGCGACCATGACCGGGTCCACCACCAGTTGCGCCGGTCGATGCGTTTCAATCGCATCGGCCACGGCATGGATGACCTTCGCGTTCGCCAGCATTCCCAGCTTGACCGCGCCGATGCGGAAGTCGTCGAAACAGGCATCGATCTGCGCGCGCAGGAAACCGACATCGGGAACATGGACCGCGGTCACCCCGCGGGTGTTTTGCGCGGTCAGCGCGGCGATCGCCGAAAGACCGTGCACGCCGTGCGCGGCGAAGGTTTTCAGGTCGGCCTGGATTCCCGCGCCACCGCCCGAGTCCGAGCCTGCGATGGTGAGCGCGCAAACAGGCAGGGCAGGGCCACCATGGTCGGACATGCGGGCATTCTGCCCGAAGCTCGCCTCAGCCCGTTGTCGGCTCATGGACGATCGACTCGGCCAGCCGCAGTGCGCGTTCGAAATTCGAGGTGAAGTGCAGTTCGGCCGGCTCTTCCTCGAGCCGCATCCGGGCGATGACCCGGTTGGGTTGTTCCTGCAGTCCGGAAATGATCAGCACGATGCCCTTGCGATGGCAGCGATGGGCGAGCTGCTTCAGCGCGTGCACGCCGCTGGCATCGATCACCGGCACCAGCCGCATGCGCAGGATGAATACCTTCGGTGGTTGCAGGAACTGGTCCAGCAGGTTGTCCAGGCGGTTCGCGGCGCCGAAGAACAGCGGGCCGCTGATCTGGTACACCTCGACGCCCTTCGGCAGCATCGCGCGCTGATCGAGGTCAGCGCCGCGCGCGTGGTCGTCGTCGCCGATCTCGTCGTCGGGCATCGGCATGCCGGAACTCACTTCCACCGCTTCGGCCATGCGGAACATGAACACGAATGCGGCGACCACGATCCCGGCCTGGATGGCCACGGTCAGATCCAGGAACACGGTCAGGAAGAAAGTGAGCAGCAGCACCAGGCGGTCGCCCTTGGGTGCCGACATCGTGTTGCGGAAGTTCTCGACCTCGCTCATGTTCCAGGCCACCACCAGCAGCACCGCGGCCAGCGCAGCCAGCGGCACGTAGCGCATCAGCGGCGCCAGCAGCAGCATGAACAGGAGCAGGTAGGCCGCGTGCAGAATGCCGGCGACCGGCGTGCGTCCGCCCGAGCGGATGTTGGTGGCAGTGCGCGCGATCGCGCCGGTCGCCGGCAGGCCGCCGAACAGGGCAGAACCCACATTGGCCAGGCCCTGCGCGACCAGCTCGCCGTTCGAGCGATGACGGCCGCCGGTCATGCCGTCGGCGACCACCGCCGACAGCAGCGATTCCACCCCCGCGAGGAAGGCGATGGTGAGTGAGCTCGGCAGCAGTTCCCAAGTGCGCTCGAACGGGATCCGCGGGAAGTCGAAGGTCGGCAGCGCCGAGGGCAGGGCACCGAAGCGGGTGCCGATGGTCTCGGCAGGCA
The DNA here is from genome assembly GCF_022662515.1 of Lysobacter sp. M15. Lineage (NCBI taxonomy): Bacteria > Pseudomonadati > Pseudomonadota > Gammaproteobacteria > Lysobacterales > Lysobacteraceae > Lysobacter > Lysobacter sp. M15. The sequence goes on from NZ_JAKPBV010000002.1 coordinate 339,542, forward strand.
GGGCGAATGCGGTCGCCACCAGCGTGCAGACCAGCAGCGCGATTAGGAAGCCCGGCCAGCCCGGCTTCCATTTGCGCAGCCCGACGATCACCGCCAGCCCCATCACGGTCAGCACGACCGCGGCCGGCTGGGTGCTGGCAATGTGCTGCCCGTAGGCGGCCCAGCGCGGCAGGAACTCGGCAGGCACATCGCCCATGCGCAGGCCGAGCATGTCCTTGACCTGGCTGGAGAAGATGCTCACCGCGATGCCGGCGGTGAATCCGGTGATCACCGGCTGGGGCATGTATTTCATCAGCGTGCCCAGGCGCAGCAGGCCCGCGGCGATCAGGATCAACCCGGCCAGCAGGGTGCACAGGATCAGCCCGCCGAAGCCGAACTTCTGGATCACCACGAACACCACCGGGATGAAGGCCGCGGTGGGCCCGCCGATCTGCACCCGCGATCCACCGAACGCGGAAATCAGGAAGCCGGCCACGATCGCGGTGTACAGGCCCTTCTCGGGCGTGGTGCCCGAAGCGATCGCCAGCGCCATCGCCAGCGGCAGGGCAACGATCGCGACGGTCAGTCCGGCCAGCGCATCGGCACGCAGGTCCTGCAGCCGGTAGCCCTCGCGCAGCACCGTGAGCAGCTTGGGCTCGAACATGCGCAGGTACTGGCGGCGATCGAAGCCGGGACTGGCCATCAGCCCGGCTCCTTCAGGCGCACGCCGCGGCCGCGGGCCTGGCTGGGCTGCTCGTTGCCGATCAGCTCGATGCCCGCAGCGTCGAGCGCCTCGATGACCTTCATCAGGGTGTCCACCACGCCGCGCACGGTGCCGTCGCTGGCTTCCATGCGCTGGATGGTCGGCAGCGAAACGCCGGCGAGCTGCGCGAGCGTGCGCTGGTCGATGCCGAGCAGGGCGCGGGCAGCGCGCATTTGGGCGGCGGAGATCATCGGCGCACCAGTCCGGAACAGGTGCCTTATTCCACCAGACAGGACCTGCTTATACAAGTTTAAAATATTGATACTGATGTTTAAAACATCATTCGTTCTGGGGATGATCGGCGCATGAGAGCTTCACACGACACGCCGCCGACCATGGGTCTAGAGCAGATAGATCGGAGGGTCCGTTGAGCCGGTCGCCTGGTGCGCAGGCGAACGCAGATGATCGCCGGCACAAGCCGGCGTGGTGGAGAGTTCCCGCCCTGGAGGCGCCGCCCGCTACAACACTTCCGAGGCGTAGTCCGCCAACCGCGAACGCTCGCCGCGGCGCAGGGTGATGTGGGCGCTGTGCGGCCAGGCCTTGAAGCGATCCACCACGTAAGTGAGGCCGGACGTGGTTTCGGTGAGGTAGGGCGTGTCGATCTGCTCCACATTGCCCAGGCACACGATCTTGGTGCCCGGGCCAGCGCGGGTGACCAGGGTTTTCATCTGCTTGGGCGTGAGGTTCTGCGCCTCGTCCAGGATCAGGTAGCGGGACAGGAACGTGCGGCCGCGCATGAAGTTCATCGACCGGATCTTGATCCGCGAGGCGAGTAGGTCGTTGGTGGCGGCCCGGCCCCAGCTGCCGCCTTCCTGGTTGTGGGTCAGCACCTCCAGGTTGTCGGTAAGCGCGCCCATCCAGGGGGTCATCTTCTCTTCTTCGGTTCCGGGCAGGAAGCCGATGTCCTCGCCCACGCTGACCGTGGCCCGGGTCATGATGATCTCCCGGTAGCGCTGCTGGTCCATGGTCTGGGCCAGGCCGGCGGCCAGGGCGAGCAGGGTCTTGCCGGTGCCGGCGGTGCCGAGCAGGCTGACGAAATCGACTTCCGGGTCCATCAGCGCGTTGAGCGCGAAGTTCTGTTCGCGATTGCGCGCGAGGATGCCCCAGACCGCGTGCTGGTTGCTGCGGTAGTCGTCGACGATCTGCAGCGTGACCTTGTCCTCGCCGACCCTGGTGACCTTGAGCTCGGCTTCCTCGTCGCCGGGCAGATACAGGAACTGGTTGGGATACCAGTCGTCGTCCTGGTTGCGCGAGATCTCGTAGAAGGTGCGGCCTTTCTCGGTCCACGATTTCAGGTCGTTGCCATGCTTCTGCCAGAAGTCCTCCGGCAATGCGGTGACGCCGGTGTAGAGCAGGCTGAAATCGTCGAGCGCGCGGTCGTTTTCGTAGTCCTCGTTGACGATGCCGACGATCGAGGCCTTGATCCGCAGGTTGATGTCCTTGGACACCAGCACCACCGGCGTGCCGGGCTCGTCGACCTTGAGCGCCAGGATCGACGCCAGGATCTGGTTGTCGGGCATCGCCTTGGCGAACGCGCGCGACGCATCGATGGGCGCGGTCTGGAAGCGCAGGCGCCCGGCGCTGTCGGCGGTGCGCAACTGCAGTCCCTTCGGGCGCTGCAGGACCACGCCGGCATCCAGCGCCTTGTTTCCATGCGCTTCGATCAGTTCGTTGAGAAAGCGGCTGACCTGGCGCGCATTGCGGCTGGCTTCGGAGGTGCCCTTCTTGGCATGGTCCAGCTCCTCCAGCACCTGCATCGGCAGGTAGACATCGTGTTCCTCGAACTTGAACAGCGCGGTCGGATCGTGCATCAGCACGTTGGTATCGAGGACGTAGATGCGCTTGCCCTTGGTCATGCGTGACGGTTCCTGTCGGTCAGGCGTCGGAAGGCCACCGCGACCCGCGGGACGGGGCAGTGGAGGAGGAATGGGAGGCGTGCGTCACTGCTTCTGTGCAGCCTTGAGCGCTTCGAGCACGGCGTACGCATGGCCGGCGACCTTGACGCCGCGCCAGGCCTGGGCGATGCGGCCGTCCGGGCCGATCAGGAAGGTGCTGCGCTCGATGCCGATGTACTCGCGGCCGTACAGCTTCTTCGGCTTGATCACGCCGAAGGCATTGCCCAGCTTCTCGTCCGCATCGCTGACCAGGTCGAACCGGAACCCCTGCTTGTCGCAGAAGTTCTGGTGGCTCTTGATCGAGTCGCGCGAGACGCCCAGCACGGTGGCATCGAGCCTGGTGAACTTGGGCAGCAATACATTGAACTCCAGGCCCTCGGTCGTGCAGCCCGGCGTCGCATCCTTGGGGTAGAAGTACAGCACCAGCCAGTGACCAAGATGGTCGGCCGTGCTCCCGGTCAGCCCGCTGGACAGCGCCAGCGGCAGCTTGGGCACCTTGCTTCCGACGTCGAGCGGCTTGGTGGCCATCAGCTTCGCATGCCTAGAACTTCATCGGGTCCATGATCGCGTCCAGGTTGAGATGGTCGCAAAACTCGAGGAAGTCGTCGCGCAGGCCGGCGATATGCATGTCGGCCGGCACGCCGATGGTGAGCTGGGCGGAGAACATGTCCGCGCCGGTCTGCATGGCGCGATAGCGCGAGCAGTGCAGGCTTTCGATGGTGATGCCCTGGCCGTCGAAGAAGTCCGCCAGCTGGAACAGGATGCCAGGCTTGTCCGCCGCGACCACTTCCACCACGTAGGGCAGCAGGTTCGACTGCAGCGGCTTGGGGCCGGTGCGGTACCACACCAGCTTCAGTCCTTCCTCGCGCTCGAGGCGGGTGAGCATGGCTTCGAGCTTGGCCACCGCATCCCATGAACCGGTGGCCAGCGCGCTTACCGACACGTCGCGTCCCACCGTCGAAAGCCGGGTGTCGACCAGGTTGCAGCCGCTGTCGGCGATCCGCCGGGTGACCGGCAACAGGGGGGATTGCGGATGCGTCGTGTAGGCGTTGATCAGCAGGTAGTTCTCGTTCGGCGCGGGCCGGACAGCGGTGTCTGGTTCGGTCAAGGCAGGGTCCGCGACGAAGGGTGAACGGCGACCGGACATCGGTCCGGCGCAGTGCGCAGGATACTTGCCCGTGCTTCGAGCCCGCAAGTAACATCTTGTGTTACGCCATTCCGCATCCGCCCGGCACCGCCGCGGATGCTTTCCCCACCGATTCGGGTACCCGCGCTTGCGACTTTCCGGCAGCATCACCGCGCTGGCGACGCCGTTCACGGCCGCCGGCGAGATCGACCTCGAAGCCTGGCAGCGTCTGTTGCAGATGCAACTCGAGGGCGGTATCCAAGGCGTGGTCGTCGCCGGCTCGACCGGCGAGGCCGCCGCGTTGTACGACGCCGAGTTCGATGCGCTGCTGCGCAGCGCCGTCGAGATCGCTTCCGGACGCATTCCGGTCTTGGCCGGCACCGGGTTGTCCAACACCGCCAAGACCATCGAGCAGACCCGTCGCGCGGCGGCGTTGGGCGCCGATGCCGCGCTTGTGGTGACGCCTCCCTATGTACGTCCGACACAGGCTGGGCTGATCGCCCACTACCACGCGATCGCCGACGATGGTGCGCTGCCGCTGGTGCTCTACAACGTACCCGGCCGTACCGGCTGCGACCTGTTACCCGACACCGCCGCCGCGCTGGCGGCGCACGAGCGCATCGTCGGCATCAAGGAAGCGCGCAGCGAGCCCGAACGCATGCAGGCGCTGCTGCCCCTGCGCGGCGACGGATTCGCGGTGCTCAGCGGCGACGACCCCAGCTGCGCGCGCGCCATCCTCGCCGGCGCCGATGGGGTGATCTCAGTGGCCTCGAACGTGGCGCCCGCGGCAATGCATAAGCTGTGCGCGCTGGCGCAGACCGGCAAGACAGCGGAAGCCGAGGACTGGAACGCAAAGCTGCAGCCGCTATTCGACTTCCTCAACATCGAACCCAACCCGATCCCGGTCAAGGCCCTGCTCGCACTCCAGGAGATCGGCAGCGGGCTGCGCCTGCCGTTGCTGCCGTTGTCGTCCGGGCATGCTGCACGTGCTGGCGAGATTTCCGCCGGGATCCGTGCCCTTGAGCTATCCTGCCGCGACATGCTCGCGGCCTGACCCCGCAGGAGAGACAACCCGATGCGTCCGACCCCCTTATTGCGTACCGCCACGCTCGCCTTGCTGGTGGTGGCTGTGTTCGCCGCGTCCGGCTGCCGCTGGTTCCGCAGAAACAACCCGTACAACCAGTCCGCGGAAACGCGCCCGCTGGAAGTGCCGCCGGATCTGGATCGGCCGAGCACGGCTGCAGCCCTTGGTGCGCCCACTTCCGTCACCCGTTCGGGGATGTCGGGCACGCCGGTTCAGGGGGCCGCCCCGGCGCAGACACCTGCCGGACAGCCAGCCGTCGCACAGGCTCCCGCCGCGTCTGCGTCGGGCAGCGGCTTCACCGTGCCTGGCGAACGCGATGCGGTATTCAATCAGGTTGGTGAGGCGCTGGCGGCCGTGCCTGGCGCCACCATCGCAAGCAAGGCCCAGCTGCTGGGCACCTACGATGTGAACTACGAAGGCAGCAATTTCCTGGTGCGCGTCACCAAGGTCGATGCCGGGGTCTACGTGTCGGCGGTCGATCCGCGCGGGGTTGCCGCGGGCGGCGAGGCGGCTGCCAAGTTGATGGCGGCGTTGAGAAGCGCGCTCGGCGGCTGACGTAAGGCGCCCTCTCGCGGCTGTTCCTCAAGGGCGCTTGGGCGCCCTTTTGGCAGCTTTCCCGGCGGCCTCAGCGCTCGAGGAGCGGCAGCTTGTCCGGCTTGCCTTCCCATTCCTTGGCGTCGGGCAAGCCATCCTTGCGCACGGTGATCACCGGCCAGGCCTTCGACAGCTCCGCATTGAGTGCGACGAATCCCTCCTGTCCCGCAGGTACGTCGTCTTCGGGATAGATCGCATTGATCGGGCACTCCGGCTCGCACAGGGTGCAGTCGATGCACTCGTCCGGATCGATCACCAGGAAGTTCGGTCCTTCGTGGAAACAGTCGACCGGGCACACCTCCACGCAGTCGGTGTACTTGCACTTGATGCAGTTCTCGGTGACGACGAAGGGCATGGCGGATGGCGTGGCGGGACTGGTGCGATTCTAGCGAATCGTCAGCCCGGTTGATTCGTTGCCGTGAGCGATCGCGCGCGGCACGAGTGCGAAGCCGTTGCGCGCTGACCGGCGCCGCGAACGAAAGAACCCGGCCGGGGGCCGGGTTCTCACAGAAAAATGGCGCTCCCTACGGGATTCGAACCCGTGTTTTAGCCTTGAGAGGGCCACGTCCTAGGCCTCTAGACGAAGGGAGCTTTGGGGATTGCGCCGGCGGGACGCGCCGGCTGCGGGCAGGAGTCTGCGCGCAGCTTGCTAGTATAGCAGCCCAACTGCGGCCGACGCGGCCCGCCAGACCGAGCGCACGACGCCGCCCGATGCCCCAACAAATCACTACCAGCCTGCCTGCGCCGCGGGTCGTCCCGCGCGACCAGCACACGATCTCACGCAAGCACATCAGCCCCAACGCGCTGCGCGTGCTCTACCGCCTGCGCGAAGGCGGACACCAGGCCTATCTGGTCGGTGGGGCGGTGCGCGACCTGCTGGTCGGGATCCAGCCCAAGGACTTCGACGTGGCCACCGATGCCACCCCGGAGCAGGTCAAGGCGCTGTTCCGCAACTGCCGGTTGATCGGCCGCCGCTTCCGCCTGGCCCATGTCGTGTTCGGGCGCGAGATCATTGAAGTGGCCACCTTCCGCGCCAACAGCGACGACGGCAGCGGCGACCGCGAACTGCACGAAGGCGGGCGCCTGCTGCGCGACAACGTGTTCGGCGCGATCGAGGACGACGCGGTGCGCCGCGATTTCACCGCCAACGCCCTGTACTACGCGATCGAGGACTTCTCGGTGCGCGACTACGTCGGCGGTTACCAGGACGTGCTGGATCATGTGCTGCGCCTGATCGGCGATCCGGACACGCGCTATCGCGAAGATCCGGTGAGGATGCTGCGGGCGGTCAGGCTGGCGGCGAAACTGGGCTTCACTATCGATCCGGCCACCGCGGCGCCGATCCCGGAGCTGGCGCCGCTGCTGGCCGAGGCCGCACCGGCGCGTCTGTTCGAAGACGTGCTCAAGATGTTCCTCTCCGGGCACGGCGTGGCGAGTTTCGAAGGCCTGGAACGCCATGGCCTGCTGCCGGTGCTGTTTCCGGAAACCGCTGCTGCGCTCGCCGCGAACCGCAGCGGCGCGCTGCGGCGGATGCTGCTCGAAGGCCTGCGCGGAACCGATGCCAGGGTCGCACACGACGAGCCGGTGTCGCCTGCGTTCCTGTTCGCGTTGCTGCTGTGGCCGGCCTATTGTCGCGCCCTGATGGCTCTGCAGGCCCAGGGCGTGCATGCGGTGGAAGCGCAGCGCCGCGCGGCGGACCGGGTCACCGTGCACCAGCTCACCACGGTCGCGCTGCCGCGGCGATTCTCCTTGCCCATGCAGGAGATCTGGCTGATGCAGAGCCGGTTGTCGCAGCGCAAGCGCGCAGCTCGGCTGATGGCGCATCCACGTTTCCGGGCTGCTTACGACTTCCTGGTGCTGCGCCAGGTGGCCTCCGACGAGCATGCGGAAGACGTGGCGTTCTGGCGCGACGCACAGCAGCTGTCGGGCGAGGATCTGACGCATCGGGTCGCCATGGCGCAGGAGTCCGGGGACGAAGGTGAACTCGCCACGCGCCGTCGCCGCCGCCGTCGCCGTCGTCCGGCCGGCCACGTCGAGTGATCGACCCGGTCATCGCTTTCGTCGGCCTGGGCGCCAACCTGGGCGATTCCCCGGCAACCGTGCGCGAGGCCATGCGCGCACTGGATGTTTTGCCGCAGACGCGTCTGTTGCGGGCGTCGCGCCTGTATCGCAGCCGCGCCTGGGGCGTGGAAACGCAGCCCGACTTCATCAACGCCGTGGCGATGCTCGAATCCCGCCTGCCGGCGCGCACGTTGCTGGATGAACTGCTGGCGATCGAGCGCGCGCACGGGCGCGAGCGTACGGCGGAAGTACGCTGGGGACCACGCACGCTCGACCTGGACCTGTTGTTGCACGGCGATTCGATCATCGATGAGCCCGGCCTGCGCGTGCCGCACCCGCATCTGCACGAACGCGCCTTCGCCCTGCTGCCCCTGGTCGAAGTCGCGCCGGACGCGGTCATTCCGGGCCGCGGACTGGCGCGCGACATCGCCGCCGTGATGGCGGGCGAGGGCATCCAGGCGCTAGGCTAGGGTCATGAACGCAGCGCCGAAGCCGATGACCGTGCCCGAACTGGCCGAGGCCAAGCAGAACGGCCGTAAGCTGGTGATGCTGACCGCCTACGACGCCGGCTTTGCGCGCACGCTCGATGCCAACGGAACCGACATCCTGCTGGTCGGCGATTCGCTGGGCATGGTGGTGCAGGGCGCCGATTCCACGCTGCCGGTCACCGTCGCGGATATCGTCTATCACACGCGCTGTGTCGCATCGGCGACCCATCGCGCGCTGGTCCTGTCCGATCTTCCGTTCCAGGCCGACGCCACGCCCGAACGTGCGCTCGACGCCGCCACGGCGCTGCTGCAGGCCGGCGCCGGCATGGTCAAGCTCGAAGGTGCCGGCCACAAGCTGCAAACGATCCGCTTCCTGGTGGAGCGCGAGATTCCCGTCTGCGGGCACCTGGGCCTGACGCCGCAATCGGTGCTGCGGTTCGGTGGCTACAAGGTGCAAGGGCGCGGCGAGGCGGCGGCGGACAGGCTGCTGGCCGACGCAAGGGCGGTGGCCGAAGCAGGCGCTGCGATGCTCGTGCTCGAATGCGTGCCCTCGTCGCTGGCGGCCGAAATCACTGCCGCCATCGATATCCCCACCATCGGCATCGGCGCCGGCCCGGGCTGCGATGGGCAGGTGCTGGTGCTGCACGACATGCTGGGTCTTGACAGCGGCCATCGGCGTCCGCGCTTCGTCAAGGATTTCCTGGGCGAGGGCGGATCGGTCGCCGGCGCGGTACGCGCCTATGCAGAAGCCGTGCGCAGCGGCGCGTTTCCGGACGAAGAGCACAGCTACGCATGAGGCCGCCCGTGGCCGCGGCCATGGTGGGAATCCCAGGGGCTCGGCAGCCCACTTACCACTGCCAGCGCCATCCGCACGGCTCGGGGAATGGTTGATGGACACGATCCGCGAGCTCGAGGCGTTGCGCGCCCGCATCGCCGGTTGGAAACGCGATGGCCTGCGGATCGGGTTCGTCCCGACCATGGGTAATCTGCATGCAGGGCATCACTCGCTGATCGAATTGGCACAACGGCATGGCGACCGCGTCGTTGCCAGCGTGTTCGTCAATCCGACCCAGTTCGGCCCGAATGAGGATTTCAGTCGTTACCCGCGCACCCCGGAGCAGGACGCAGCGGGACTGGCGGCGGCGGGCACCGATGCGTTGTGGATGCCATCGCTTGCGACCATGTATCCCTACGGCGCCGACAAGGCAGTAGCGATCCGGGTGCCCGGCGTGACCGAGATCCTGGAAGGCGCGCATCGCCCGGGCCACTTCGATGGCGTCGCCACCGTGGTGGCACGGCTGTTCAACCAGGTGCAGCCGGATATCGCGGTATTCGGGCGCAAGGACTACCAGCAGCTTGCGGTGATCCGCTACCTGGTAGCGGATCTGGCGTTCCCGGTGGAACTGATCGCGGCCGAGACGCGGCGCGAGCCTGACGGCCTGGCGATGAGCTCGCGCAACCAGTACCTGTCGCCCGAGGAGCGCGCGATCGCGCCCGTCATCCACCGCACCCTGCTTGCGATGCGCGACGGAATCCGCGCCGGTCGTCCGCGCGCGCAAGTGGAAGCCGACGCCAGCGCCGACCTGCACCAGGCGGGCCTGGATCCGGACTACGCGGTGATCCGGAATCCGGACCTTTCCGAGCCGGCGACGCGCGACGGCAGCTTCGTGGCTCTCATCGCCGCGCGCCTGGGCCGCACCCGGCTGATCGACAACCTCGAGTTCGAGGCATAGCGCAGCCGCGCTGACGTTCATGTGGGAGCGGCTTTAGCCGCGATTGCCCTCGTGTTTTATTCGGTTTCTCGCAAAAGCATTCGCGGCTAAAGCCGCTCCCACATGGGTGTCCACCGTGCGCACGGCGCACGCTACGCTGAATCCACGGCAACGCTTTGTTGCGATGCGGCAAAGCGGCCCTATACTGCGCCCTGCCGGGCGCCTGCCCGGGTCGTGCCGATATCGCTCCGGAGCGCCGTTGCATGCAACTCACCCTGCTCAAGGCCAAGATCCACCGCGCCACCGTCACCCATGCCGAGCTGCATTACGAAGGCTCGTGCGCCATCGACGGCCGGCTGCTGGACATCGCCGGCATCCGCGAGTACGAGCGCGTGGAGATCTACAACGTCAACAACGGCGAGCGTTTCGCGACCTACGCCATCCGCGGCGAGGAAGGCAGCGGCATCATTTCGGTCAACGGCGCGGCGGCGCACAAGGCGCAGCCGGGCGACCTGGTGATCATCTGCGCCTACGGCCACTGCGATGAAGCCGAAGCGGCGAAGTTCAAGCCGACCCTGGTCTACGTGGACCGCCAGAACCGGCTGACCCATACCAACCAATCGATTCCCAAGCAGGCCGCATGAGCGGCGCCGGGATCGATCTGTCGCTGCTCGCCGAGCAGACGCGGCGCCTGCAAGGCGCTTCGCTTTCGCAAATCAACCTGGACGACCCGGCGCGGGTCTCCGATTTCGCGCTGCGCGTCGGGCCGCTGTACGCCAGTTTCGCCCGGCAGTCGTACGACCGCCAGGCCTGGCAGGCGCTGCTCGCGCTCGCGCGCGACGCCGACCTCGTCGGTGCGATGCAGCGCCTGGTGGATGGCGAGCCGGTCAATGCGACCGAAGGCCGCGCCGCGCTGCACACGGCATTGCGCGGCGAAGTGTCCGGGTCGCCCACGGCGCGCGCCGCGCACGCCGATGCGCTGCGCGCGCGCGCGCGGATGCGCGCGATGGTCGAGGCGTTGGCCGCCACCGATGTCACCGATATCGTCAGCGTCGGCATCGGCGGTTCCGACTTGGGCCCGCGCATGGTGGTCGATGCGCTTGCGCAGCCGGATGCGCCGGCTGTTGGAAGAATGCGGCCGCGGGTGCACTTCGTCTCCAACGTCGACGGCGCTGCGGCGCAACGCACGCTGTCCGCGCTGGACCCGCGCACCAGCGCCGCGATCCTGATCTCCAAGACCTTTGGCACCCAGGAAACGCTGCTCAACGGCGGCATCGTGCGCGACTGGCTGGCGAACGACAGCAGGCTTTATGCAGTTAGCGCCAACGTGCAGCGGGCGAGCGACTTCGGCATCGATCCTGAGCGCATCCTGCCGATGTGGGACTGGGTCGGCGGTCGCTATTCGCTATGGTCGGCAGTGGGATTTCCGATCGCGCTGGCGATCGGGTTCGAGGCCTTCGAAGCGCTGCTGGCCGGCGCAGCGGAACTCGACGCGCACGCGCTGCAGGCCGCCCCCGAAGCCAATCTGGCGGTCTGGCACGCGCTCACCGCGGTCTGGAATCGCAATGCGCGCCACGCCGCCACCCAGGCGGTGCTGCCCTACGACGAGCGCCTGAAGCTGTTGCCGAACTACCTGCAGCAGCTGGTCATGGAGAGCCTGGGCAAGCGCGTGAAGCTCGACGGCGCGGCCGTGGCAGGCGACACCGTCCCGGTCTGGTGGGGCGGCCCGGGCACCGACACCCAGCACAGCTTCTTCCAGGCCCTGCACCAGGGCACGCAGATCGTGCCGGCGGATTTCATCGGCACGATCCGCTGCGATCATCCCTATCTCGAGAACCACGCGGCGCTGCTGGCCAATCTGCTGGCGCAGACCGAAGCCTTCGCCAATGGCCAGGACAGCGACGACCCACACCGCGTCTATCCTGGTGACCGTCCGAGCACGCTGCTGCTGCTCGACGCGCTGACGCCGCACTCATTGGGCATGCTGATCGCGCTGTACGAACACAGCGTCTACCTGCAATCGGTGCTCTGGGGCATCAATGCCTTCGACCAGTTCGGCGTCGAGCTGGGCAAGCAGGTCGCGAACCGGCTGCTGCCCGCGCTGAAGGGCGATGGCGATGCCGAAGATCCGGTGACGCGCGCGCTGCTCGTGGAAATCCGAAACCGCACGTAGGAGCGGGGGGGGGGGGGGGGGGGGCGGCGGGGGGGGGGGGGGGGGGGGGGGCGGGGGGG